>NZ_JBEOYR010000002.1:0-410360 GCF_040297165.1 Streptomyces sp. NPDC001851
CTACGACCAGTGGCCCAGGCTGCTGGAGACGATGAAGGTCGACAAGAAGTCCCGCGGCGACCGGCTGCGCTTCATCGTCCTGGACGGCCTGGCCAGGCCGACCGTCCTGGAAGGACCCGACCCGGCCGTCCTCCTCGCCGCCTACGGCGAGGTCGGGCAGTGAGCCGGTCCGCGGACATGGCGCCGTCCCCGGCCGTTCACGGAACGACGGCCGGGGACGGTACGCGGCCGGTCAGGGCCGACGCCGTATCGCGATCTCGGTGAGTTCCTCTATGTCGAACTCCAGACGGCCCGGTGTGCCGTAGCGCGTTATCTTCCCGCGGGTCACCCATTTGCGGATGGTCGCCTCGGTCACGCCCACGGCAAGGGCGGCCACGTTCGTCGGCACCAGCCTGTGGCGCGGTGGTTTGTTCACGCGGCACGCTTTCGTCGGCGATCCATGAGGTGCCGTAGAGTGAGCCATTCGCGTATCTCCCACTTGTGTCCGGAAGAACAGCTGATGCTGCTCTTCTCCCCGTTTCCGGTCTTCTGCGGTGTCGCGTTGATCGTCCCGGTGCAGCCGTCCATGACGCACTCGACGAGGGGTGACCGGGGATCACTCGGTTCATGATCGATGGCGCGCTGCAACTCGCCGTGGAGGTCCTCGATCTCGGCGGCGAAGTCGGCAGCCGGAGGCTGCGTGGTGAGCCACTCCAGGTGGCGTACGAGGAAGCGTGCCAGCTGGGGAACGGAGCGCGCAGGGGCAACCGCTCCGAGCTTTTCCGCGACGAAGTCCGACCACGACTCCAGAATGGCGAGTACGTCACTCCGGGCGTCGAGGGCGGACATGTTCAGGTAATCCCGCCTGCGGCTTCCCGACACCTTTGTCGGGTTCCTCAGCCGGGTTGTCGTCAAGATGTCGTGCAGGCACTCCTGGTGGAGATCAGGAAGTGCGCGCAGACGGCGTTCCAGCTGCCTGACATCCATGGGTTCATCTCCTCGTCATGCTGCGGAGTCCGACGGGCTGCTGAATGCGGAAATCGATGAACTCGGCCGGGCGCACGGCGGCGAGGCCGACATCGAGGGTCACCGTGCCGTGTGCCGTGGCCCCGGCGGTGTCGTCGCCGGCGTCGCACACGAGCCGGAACGCCTCGTCGGCGGACCGGCCGTGCAGTGCTCCCCGGTGCCACAGGTCGGTCAGGAACGCCGTGGCGGACCGGTGCACCCTGGTCCGCACCGGGGTGCCGGCCGGCTCGGCGGCGGCCCGCCGGATCCCCTGTTCGAGGGCCGCGCGGGCGTGGTTCACCAGGCGTCGCACGCCGAGGTGCGTCCAGTCGGGCTCGGTCGACAGCGTGCGTGCGCCCACCACCCGGGTGCCCTCCCCGGGGAAGAACCGCAGACAGTTCACCCCCAGGTCGCCGAGGGCCGCCTGCTCCGCGTCGGAGAGCTCCCGCTCGTGCTGGAGGGCGGTCCGCAGCTCGCTCGCGGGCGCCGTGTGCACGCCCTGCTCGGCTTCGAGGCGGTGGCAGAGCCCGGACACGTGACCCGACGGCGGTACCGGGCGCTGTGTCCCGTCGGCGTCGGTGACGACGATCCACGGGTAGTAGACGGCGGCGAACCGGGCGGCCGGCTCGGCCAGCCGGAACGGCCTGCTCGTCACCTCGGCGGGGGCGAGGCCCTGCCGGGTGTGCAGGAGGGCGACCCGGTTGCCCAGGTGGCCGCAGTGCTCGGCGATCGCCTGGGCGATGCCGTGGGCGTCGGTCTCCACCCGCCACAGATCCGGCGCCACCACGAGGGTGATCTCCGGGATGCGCGCCAGCCCGGCGAGCGCGGACCGGTAGGCGGCGACACGGTCCGCGTCCGGGGCCGTTCCGGTGATCCAGACCCCGCCACCGCCGTTGCGGAAGTGGCCGAGCACGGCGTCGCGGACGAAGGAGGGCGCGTGTGCGGGGGTGCCTCCCGGCGGGACGGTCTCCGACAGTTCGCGCGGGTTGCGGACGAAGACCGGCTCGGCCGGAAGGCCCGGCGCGTCACCGACGAAGGCGGTCGCCGACGCACGCGGGTGGGGGATGACGGGCGGTTCGTTCAGCGGCTGGTGGGACATGCGACTCCTCGGTCACGACAGGAAGGCAGGGCTCCGGCCTCGGGCGTCAGCACCGGTGCCGGAGCCCCCATGGGCAGGGGCACCGGGCGCTCGACGCGGCACGGACCGGAGCGCGCGGCCCGTCAGGAGGGGATCCAGTCCCGCTTGATGTGCGGTGTGTCGATGCTGAGGGCGCGCATGTGCTCGATCGGGTTGGTGTACTCGCGGCTGGAGGCGATGCGCCCGTCGCTCAGCGTGAAGCCATGGATGAAGTGGTTGCGGTAGCGGCCCTCGGGGTAGCCGGGGAACCGGATCGTGCCCTCGCCGTCGCACTCGACCCAGATGACGGCCGGGTCCTGCGTCTCGTAGATGTGCACGTCGAACCACTGCCAGTCGGGCAGCACCTCCAGGGAGAGCTGGCCGTGCCGCTTCAGCTTCTCCCGGCCCTTGACCACGATGGGCCGGCCGATGTCGGTGTTGAACAGGGACGCGGTGCCGTCCTCGGTGTAGAGGGTGTACCTGCGCAGCCGGGCCTCCGCACCGGTCTCCATGTACTGCTCCACCGCGCGCCGGTTGCGCTCCCTGAGGTCGTGGTGGTCGGTGAACACGGGAGCGGGGGTTCCCGGATCGGTGAACAGGGGCGGGGTCATCAGCTCTCCGGCAGGGTGAGGGTGAGGGCGGTCACGGCTGGAGCCGGCTGATCGCCCAGCCGTCGCCGTCTCGGTCGTAGCGCAGTCGCTCGTGCAGCCGGTCGGTGCCGTTGCCCCAGAACTCGACGCTCGCGGGTTCGAGCCGGTAGGCCGCGAACGTCTCGGGGCGCGGCAGGGGCCGTTGCGGCTCGCCCAGCTGCCGGGCCCTGGCCCGCAGTTCGGCGACGTGGTCGAGGCCGTCCAGCGGCGTGCTCTGCCGGGAGGCGGCGCTCATGGCGTGGGTGAAGACGGGCCGCGCGGACCAGAGGGCGTCCGCCTCCGCGTCGGGCAGCCGGTGCACGGGGCCCGCGAGCGTGATCTGCTGGCTGGTCTCCCTCCAGTACAGGACACCGGATGCCCAGGGGTTCTCGGCCAGCTCCCGGCCCTTCTGGCTGTCGGCGTGGGTGATGAAGACGATCCCGGCGTCCGACACCGAGTTGATCGCCACGATGCGGGAGGAGGCGCGCCCCCTGGCGTCGGCGGTGGCCAGGGCCAGCGCGCGCGGCTCCCGCACCCCGTGGGCGACACTGCTGTCCAGCCACGAGGTCAGCAGCCCCATCGGCTCGGGGGGCGGTGCGAGGAACTCGGGGAAGGCCACCTCGACGGTGCCGGTGAGCGTCTCCGAACGGCGGCCGGAGCCGTGGCCGTTCAGGGTTCCGGCCGGCTGGGACGGGTCAGACATGCAGCACCCCTTCGAGCGCGACGGCACCGTGGCCGAAGACCTCCACGGAGTCGACCCGGTCGCCCTCGCCGTGCACGAGTGCGCCCATCGGCGAGGGGCGGCCGATCTCGACGCCCTGGGTGATCTCCATGTCCTGCCCGTAGGCGGCGAGGCCGTGCCGGGCCAGGTGGATCGCGATGGGTCCGGCGGCGGAGCCGGTCGCGGCGTCCTCCACGACCCCGTAGGCGGGCGAGAACATGCGGTTGCGCCAGGTCCTCCCCGATCCGGCGATGCAGTTGGTCGCCATGTCCGGGAAGCGGGCGAGAGCCCGGTGGTCGGGGTCCACCTTCGACAGGGCCTCGACGCTCTCGAAGCCGACCAGGACGTGGCGGGGGCCGTTGCGGTAGATCTCCACCGGGAGCGTCGACTCGCTGACGCCCAGTGCCTCCAGGAGTTCCTCGGCGCGGTCGAAGGGCTCCCACACGGGCACCGGCTGGCGCATGCGCGCCGAGACGGCCTTGCCGTCCTCGCGTTCCAGCTCGAACGGGATGACGCCCATGGCGGTCTCGATCTTCAGCCGGTCCGCGTCGGTGCGGCCGCCCAGCGCGATGGCGGTGCCGAGCAACGGGTGCCCCGCGAAGGGGAGTTCGTTGACCGGGGTGAAGATCCGTACGTGGTGGTCGCCGTCCTGCTCGGCGCGGCGTACGAAGGTGGTCTCCGAGAGGTTCATCTCCCGGGCGATGGACTGCATCTGCTCGGCGGTCAGGTCGTCGGCGTCGAAGAACACCGCCACCGGGTTGCCGGTCAGGGGCCGTCTCGCGAACGCGTCGACGACGACATACGTGTGCATGGTCTCTCCCACTCGTGTAGAGGGCTTCGCCGTGCCGCACTCCGGATCGGAGGGCGGGCAGGCGGGAGGAGCCGGGCCGGCGCGCGGGGGATCGCGCCGACCCGGCGGTCTTGGGGGCGGAGCCGGATCAGGCCGGGCCGGGGGTGCGGGCCGGCGCGAGCAGGCCGGCCAGGGCCGTGCCCACGATGCGGGGTCCTTCCCGGGTGAGTACGGACTCGGGGTGGAACTGCAGGGAGGCGAAGCCCGGACCGAGCAGCGCGTGCACCTCCCCGGTGGCCGGGTCCCGGCTCACCCGGACCGGGCCGATGCCGTCCGCGTCGAACGCGTCCTGCTCGCTGACGGCGGCGAAGGTGTTGTAGAAGCCGACGCGTTCGGTGGCGCCGAACAGGTCGATCTCCTTCTGCACCCCCTGGTTCGGCACCGCCCTGCGGCGCAGGGGCAGGCCGAGCCTGAGCCCGAGGACCTGGTGGCTGAGGCACACGGCGAGGAACGGCCGGCGTTCGCGCAGCAGTGTGCCGACCGCCGTGTGCAGGTGCCGCATCTTGGGGTGCGCGGTCTCCTGCGGGTCGCCCGGACCCGGCCCCATCACGACCAGGTCGTAGCCCTCGAAGTCGTACTCCTCGTCGTAGCGGCGGACCGTCGCCCGCAGTCCCAGGGACCGCAGCTGCTGGTCGATCATCGACGTGAAGGTGTCCTCGGCGTCCACGACGAGGACACTGCGGCCGGCCAGTTCCGGCAGCGACGACGTGCGTGCCTCGGCGTCGGACAGCCAGAACCCGGCGATGGACTCGTTGCGCAGTTCCAGGGCCCGGCGCACGTGCGGATGCTCCGAGAAGCGTTCCTTCGTGTCTCCGTTGAGGGCGGCGACGAGCCCGGCCGCCTTGGCGCGTGTCTCCGCGGCCTCGGAGGCGGGGTCGGAGTGGCGCACGATGGTGGCGCCCACACCGATGCCGATGTGTCCCTCGTTGGTGATGTCCGCGGTGCGGATGAGGATCGCGGAGTCCATGACCCGCTCCCCGTCGGCGTCCCGCCCGATGAGCGCGGCGACGCCGCTGTAGTAGCCACGGCCTCCCGGCTCGTACTGCCGGATGATGCGGCAGGCGCTCTCCAGCGGGCTGCCGGTGACCGTGGGGGCGAACATCGTCTCGCGGAGGATGTCGCGGACGTCGCGGTCGGTGCGTCCCTCGATGAAGTACTCGGTGTGCGCGACCCTGGCCATCTCCTTGAGGTAGGGGCCCACGACGCGGCCGCCCGCGGCGCAGATCCGGGCCATCATCTTGAGTTCCTCGTCGAGGACCATGTAGAGCTCGTCGGTCTCCTTGCGGTCGCCGAGGAACTCCAGCACGCCCGACAGTGTGGGGCCCGAGGGCGGATACCGGTACGTGCCGCTGATGGGGTTCATGACGGCCGTACCGCCCTGGAGGCTGACGTGCCTCTCGGGCGAGGCGCCGACCAGGGTCCGGGTGCCCGTGTGGATCAGGAACGTCCAGTGGGCACCCGACTCGCGCTCCAGGAGCCGGCGGAACAGCGCGGGAGCGCTGTGCGGTCCGTAGCCCGTGATGTCGGCGACGAAGGTGCGCTTGATGACGAAGTTCGCGCCCTCCCCCGTGCCGATCATCTCCTTGACGATGCGGCGCACCACGTCCTCGTACGCCTCGTCGTCGACGTCGAAGTCACCGCCCGCCAGCGGGGTCGGCACATCGGGGATGCGGGCCAGTGCCTCGCCGAGCGGCAGCCGTTGCTGGCCGGTGACGGTCATCGCCACCAGCGGCGTGCCGTCGTCGGCGCAGGCGAAGCCGCGCTCGGTGAGCTGCCGGTAGGGGACGACGACGAGGACCTCGTGGTGCGCACCGGCGCCGGGGTCCGGTGCGGGGGGCAGCGGGATGTCGGCCAGCGTGGCGGGCTGGGACACCGAGCCGGTCAGGACCTCGACGACGCCGGGGCCGGTCGTGCCCGGCCGGTGCAGCAGGGCGAACGCCTCGGGCCGGCCGTTCACGACCTGGTCGAGCAGGTCGGCGGCCATGTCGTGCCCGGGGGTTCCCGGTGGGCCGTACGTCATGAGAACAGCGCCTTGGACGTGGTGACGAGGGCGCACCGCTCGGCGGCGTAGGTGAGCGCCGAGCGGTGGTAGTCCTCCGAGAAGTCAGCCGTGGCGTCCGCGACGAAGAACGGCTGGATGTCGTGGGTGAAGGCGTCGACGGCGGTGGCCAGTACGCCGACGTGGGCGTAGACGCCGCACAGGACGAGCTGGTCGCGGCCTTCGGCACGCATCCGCTGGAGCAGGTCGGTCTTGAAGAAGGCGCTGTAGCGCCACTTGGTGAGCTGCCAGTCGTGCTCGGCCGGCGCGAGGTCGTCGACCACCTGGCGGTCCGCGGGCTCGGCCCGCATGCCGGGGCCCCAGAAGTCCTTGAGCAGTCCGCGCTCGGCGTCGGTCATGCTGCCCGGCTGGGCGGTGTAGGCGACCGGGATGCCGAGTGCGGCGCAGCGGTCACGCAGTCGTGCCGCGTTGCGGACCAGCTCCTGGCGCAGGTCGCTCGGGAAGGGCTTGAGGAAGTACCGCTGCATGTCGTGGACCAGAAGGACGGACCGGTCGGGCTCGGCGTTCCAGGGCACGACAGCCGGAGGGAGGTCCCCCTCGGCGGGCAACGGGTAGGAGGATATGGGAGGTATACCAGCCATGGCTCCAGTTCCTGGCTTGGATGCGCGTGTGCTTCGTGCGCAGAGCGGAGCGGGGAGAAAAGGGCGGCGAAGCCGTCGGATCAGCGGTTCAGGCTGTTCAGGCGCTCAGGCGGTCCAGGACGAGACCACGGAGAGGGCCTGCGACGGGTTGAGGCGGGGATCGCAGAACGATGTGTAGCGGTCCCCGACGGAGTCCAGGTCGGCCACGGTGAAGGCGCACTCGGTGACGTCGTCCGGCGTCGTCTCCAGGTGGAGTCCGCCGGGGACGCCGCCGCCGGCGCGCACGGCCTGGACGAAGCGGGAGACCTCCAGCGAGACGGTCTCCACGAGCCGTGTCTTGTAACCGCCGGGCGCGGTGACGGTGTTGCCGTGCACCGGGTCGCTGAGCCAGACGACGGGGTGACCCGCGCCGCGTACGGCGTCCACCAGGCGGGGCAGCCGGTCACCGACGGCGTCGGCTCCCATCCGTGCGATGAGGGTGAGGCGCCCGGGGTCGCGCCACGGGTCGAGCTTCTCGCACAGGGCGAGCAGCTCGTCGGGCTCCATGCCGGGGCCGACCTTGCACGCCACCGGGTTGCTCACCTCGGCGAGCAGGGCTACATGGGCGCCTTCGACCTGACGGGTGCGCTCGCCGATCCACGGCCAGTGGGTCGAACCCAGGAACATCCGGCCCTTGTCGTCCATGCGCAGCATGGGCATCTCGTAGTCGAGCAGCAGCGCCTCGTGGCTGGTCCACACCAGCGGTTCCACGACCTCACGTCCTGCGGCGCGGTCGCGCCAGCCCATGTGCTCGACGATGTCGGAGGCGGCCATGTAGCCGGTGAGGATGCGGAGGGGATCGGGACGGCGGCTTTCCGGGTCGGGCTCCGGGCCGTTGACCATGTGCCCCCGGAACACGGGGAGTTCAACGCCGTCGATCACTTCGGTGGGCTTGGATCGGGGCTTGGCGAACTGCCCCCCGATACGTCCTGCCCGCAGGACGGGTTTGCCGGTGATCAGGCCGAGGGACCCGGCGAGCAGGTCGAGCAGCGCGATCTTCCGTGCGACGTGGTGGCGTGTGCATTCCTGCGGATCTTCGGCGCAGTCCCCGGACTGCAGCACCATGGCCTCGCCGAGCGCCACCTTGCCCAGCAGAGTCCGCAGCGTGGCCAAGTCGTCGGCCTGTACGAGGGTGGGGCGTGTGGCGAGTGACTCGCCTACCCGGCTGACCTGTAAAAGGTCAGCCCAATCGGGCTGTTGTAATGCCCCGCGGATACGAATCTCCCGTTTTACGTCTTCCAAGACGTACTCCGATCCAGCGGTGTTGATTTATATGTCAGGTAGGTATTCCGGTGCGCTTGATTTCCGGGACCGGAATACCGAGCGCCCGCAATTGCTGGAACGGGTTCATAAACTCCCGCTCCCGCTTGATCTTGCCGTTCTCCAGCTCGAACGAGTGCAGGAAGTGATTCTCGTAGTATCCCTCGGGGTAGTCACCGAAGAGAATCTTTCCGCGTCCGTCGCACTCCACCCAGAAGTGATTGGGGTCCTGGGTCTCGAAGATCTGGATGTTGTACCACTCCCAGTCCGGGAAGCACTTCAGCGACCAGACGGCGTGTTCGGCCAGCCGGTCCCGGCCGTGGGTGGCGACGGGCTGACCGGTGTCGGTGGTCCACAGACCGCCGATGCCGTCCTCGGTGAAGAGTTCGTGCCGGCGCAGCCGGTCCTGGCCCCTGGTGTTCATGTAGCGCTCGACGGTGGCGCGATTGATGCGACGCAGCTCGGCCTCGTCGCTGAATCCCTGAGAATTGACGGATTCAGACACAGCATTCCCCCGGTCTCTGATTGCCATAGCGGCTGAACCAATGACATCACGATCATGGCAAAATCTTGTGCAGGATGCAAGCGGTTCCAGTGACAACCTTTGAATCATTTACGAAGCCCTGGCACCGGCAAGCGGTTCGGGTTTGGCCGAATCGCGATCAACGATCGGAAAAACTGTTGACTGCCGGGTGAAACTAACGGTGACAAGAGTGGAAAACGCACCCGACACACGACGCCCCGCCCCGCTGAGGAGCGGGACGGGAGCGTGCTCAGCCGGCGGCCACCACGGGGCCTTCCCGCCGACGCGAGAGATGGCCCTTCAGTGTGAAGTCCGGTGTGCCCGCCTCGTCGGGACTCAGGCCGATGCCCTGTTCGAGAATCCGGCGGGCCGCCAGGTGGTCCATGGAGCGGTTGACGGACTCCACCGCCTGCAGCTCCTCCCCGCGGAAGAGGAGCACCGAGAACGCGTCGGGCTCGTCCCCGACCACGATCTCCGAGTCGTGCCCCTCGTCAAGACCCGCGATCTGGACAGTCGTGGTGAACTGGTCGCTCCAGAACCACGGCAGCTCGTCGTAGGAACGGGACTCCCCGGTCAGCCGCTCGGCGACCAGCCGGGCGTGGCCGACGGCGTTCTGCACCGATTCGAGCCGCAGCCGGTTGCCGAAGCGCACATGCCGGAACGACGCGCAGTCGCCGATGGCCGAGATGCCCGGATCGCTGGTCAGCAGGCGGGAGTCGACCGTGATGCCGCCGTTGACCGGGAGGCCGGCCGCGGCGGCCAGTTCCGTGCGCGGGACGACACCGACGCCGATGAGGACCAGGTCGGCGGGCAGCCTGCGGCCGTCGGACAGTTCCACGGCCGTCACACCCCTGCGGCTGTCCCCGTGCAGGGCGACGACACCCTGGCCGAACAGCAGCTCGGTGCCCGCCCGCCGGTGCAGCCGGGTGAAGTAGTCGGCGGTGGGCGCCGAGACGACGCGTGCGAGCGGGCGGTCGAGCGCCTCCACGACCGTCACCTCGCAGCCCGACTCCCGTGCCGTCGCCGCGAACTCCAGACCGATGAACCCGGCCCCCACCACCACCGCGCGCCGGGCGGTGGCGAGCGACGCCCGCAGCGCGGCGGCGTCCTGCGCGGTGCGCAGCGTGTGCACGCCGGGCAGCCCGGCCCCCGGCACGTCGAGCACCCGCGGCTGAGCCCCGGTGGCCAGGACGAGATGGCCGTAGCCGTACCCGGAGCCGTCGGTGAGACGGACCGTGCGGGCGCTCGGGTCGATCTCCCGCACCGTGCCCCTGACCAGGTCGATCGACTGGCGGGTGTAGTACGTCACGGGCCGCAGCCACAGCTGTTCGTCGCTGAAGTGCTGCTCGCCCTTGAGGTACGCCTTGGACAGCGGCGGGCGCTCGTACGGCAGGGCGTCCTCGTCGCTGATGAGTGTGATGCGCCCCGGGTAGCCGCGTTCACGCAGGGCCGCCGCCGTCTCGTAGCCGGCCTGTCCGGCCCCCACGATGACCACGGACGCGGGCTGTGCGCCGTCCGCCATCAGTTCTGCCGTTCGGGGAGGTGGACGATCAGGCCGTCCAGGGCCTCGGTCACCTTGAGCTGGCAGCTCAGCCGGCTGGTGGGCCGCCGCGGGGAGGCGGTGAAGTCCAGCAGGTCGTCCTCGTTCTGCTGCGCCGGCTCCAGCTTGTCGAGGGTGGTCTCGTCCACGTAGACGTGGCAGGTGGCGCACTGCGCGTTGCCGCCGCACTGGGCGACGATGCCGTCGATGTCGTTGAAGACGGCGCCGCGCATGACGCTCGTGCCGAGGGGGACGTCGACCGAACGCTCGGCCCCGTCGACGGCGACGTACGTGATTTTGGGCATGGCGGAACTCCTCGATGGCGTCCGGGTCGCGCGCGAGGGCGCGCCGTGGCACGGATGCCGGTCAAGTGGGAAGCGGAAGATACGGATGGCGCCGCCGATGGTCGGTGGGGGACGCGACACCCCTGCCAACTCGCCATCGCACGCGGACCGTTCGGACACGCGACGTCCTCGGCCAGAGTTTGCGGCAGCGCGCTGGAGCGTAGCAAAGGAGCTCCCCGGCGCGCCAGACGGATCCTAGGACGGATGGCGGGTGCGGCGCCGGTCGGGCAGGCGGTGGGTCATGAACGGCTTGCTGGTGACGAACTCCCGGAATCTGCGGGCCGCTTCGGACAGGTGGGTCTCGCGGTTCCACACCAGGCTGAGCACCCGGTGGCAGTCGGGCGCGTCCACGTGCACCCACGCCAGCCGCATACGCGTACCGACCTGGCGGGACATCGCCGGGATGAGGCCGATGCCGAGGCCGGCGCTGATCAGGTCCCCGCTGGCGCCCGGTTCGTCGCCCTCGCAGGACAGCACCGGCGTCAGGCCCTCCGACGCGAACAGCCGGTCCAGCAGGGCGCGTTGCCAGCCGTGCCGGGTGGTGACGAAGGGCTCGTCGGCGACCTCGCGGACGGTCACGCTGTCGCGTCCGTCGAGCCAGTGCCCCTGCGGCACGCCGAGCAGCACCTCCTCGCGGACGAGTTCGATCGACTCCAGGTGCGTGCCGGTCAGCGGCTGCGATGCCACGCAGAAGTCGACCTCCCGGGCCCGCAGCTGGCGGTCCATCTCGTCCGCGTCCGACTGGAAGAGCCGGACGTCCGCACGGGGATAGGCGGCCCGGAAGCTGCCGAGCAGCGAACTGATCGTCAGCAGCGTCTCGGAGGCGACGCTGACCCGGCCGAGGCCGGTGTCACGCGCCTCGTTGACGGCCCTGCGGCCGTCGTCCAACTCGCTGAGGGCGCGGTCGACATGGCGCAGGAACACCTCGCCGTACTGGTTCAGCCGGATACGGCGGCCCTGCCGGTCGAAGAGCGGGGAGCCCAGCTCGGCCTCCAGGCGCGCGATGGCCCGGCTGAGCGAGGGCTGGGCGATGCGCAGCTCCTCCGCCGCGCGGCTGATGTGCTCGTAGCGGGCGACGGACTGGAAGTAACGCAGCTGCAGCAGATCCACGGTCCACCTTCGTTCATGCCTTCCGGGTTATCTACACATAGCAAAACCGGTCTTGGAATGCATAAGCGATTGTCTCTACGGTCTTCCACGGGGTCACCGCACAGGTGACGGGCAACGGCGCCCGGCATCTGCACACGCGAAGCGAGGGCCCCGCATCCGTCCGACACCCACCCGGCCACCGTCCCTCAGGAAGGTCGCAACATGAGCGCTGCGGATCTGGCCCGACTCCAGTTCGCGGCCACGACCAGCGTCCACTGGCTGTTCGTGATCCTCACCATGGGGCTCGTCCCCCTCGTGGCGATCATGCACACCTGGGCCGCGTTCACCCGTGATCCCGCCAAGAGAGCACTCCGGGAGCGCATGACCCGCTTCTGGGGCCAGCTCTACGTCATCAACTACGCGGTCGGCATCGTCACCGGCCTCGTCATGGAGTTCCAGTTCGGGCTCAGCTGGAGCGGCCTGAGCAAGTTCGCGGGCAATGTCTTCGGCGCCCCGCTGGCACTGGAAACCCTCATCGCCTTCTTCGCCGAGTCCACCTTCCTCGGCATGTGGATCTTCGGCTGGGGCCGTATGCGCCGAGGCGTGCACGTCACGCTGATCTGGCTGGTCACGCTGACCGCGTACGCCTCCGGCTTCTGGATCCTGATCGCCAACGGCTTCATGCAGCACCCCGTCGGATACCAGGTCCGCGACGGCGCCGCCTATCTGACCGACTTCGGTGCCCTGCTCACCAACCCCAACGCCCTGATAGCCCTCGGCCACCTCACCCTCGGTGCGCTCACCACGGGCGGCGTCTTCGTCGCCGGGGTCAGTGCCTTCCACTTCGCCCGGGGCACCAAGGAGACACAGCTGTTCCGCAGTTCCCTGCGGCTGGGCGTCTGGGTGGGCATGCTCGCCTCGTTCTTCGTCATCATCGTCGGCCAGCTGCAGATCCCGGTGCTGAACCGGACGCAGCCCATGAAGATGGCCGCCCTGAACAACGACGGCGTCGCCCATCTGCAGGCGCAGCTCGTCAGGGAGCACGGGCCCGGCAACTACGTACCGCCGCACGACTGGCTGCGGATCGCGATGGACACGATGACGATCATCGGCAACACCGTGTCCACCATCACGTTCGTCGCCGTCTTCCTGCTGTGGAAGGACTGGCTGGTGCGCTGGCGTCCGCTGGCGTACCTGATGACCGCCGTGATCCCGTTCCCCTTCATCGCCGCCGTGGGCGGCTGGGTCTTCCGCGAGGTCGGGCGCCAGCCCTGGCTGGTGTACGGCCAGTTGACGGTCGACGACGCGCTCTCCCACGTCAGCAGGGCCTCGCTGGCCGTGTCCTGCGTGGTGTTCATCGCCATCTTCGTCGCACTCGCGGTGACGAACTGGACCCTGATCGCCCGCTTCGCCCGCCGCGGCCCGGACGCGACCCAGCTCGGCGCCACCGAGCCGCTCGCCGACGACGTTCCCGGCAGCGGCGCCGACGGCAGGCAGGCGGTCCCGGCCTTCTGAGCCGGTCCCACCGGTCCGGCGCACAGCGAACCTCCCCGCTAAGACGGAAAGTTGAACGACATGAGTCTGGAGACCCTCTGGCTGGGCCTGCTCGGCCTGCTCCTCGCCGGATACTTCGTGCTCGGTGGCTACGACTACGGCGTACAGATGCTGCATCCCTTCCTCCGCGCCCCGGACGGCGAGAAGGCGGAGCGGACCGGCCGGAACGCCGCCCTCGACGCCATGGCACCGTTCTTCCTGGGCAACGAGGTCTGGCTGGTGGCCTTCGCCGGTGTCCTGTTCGGGGCCTTCCCGCACCTGGAGGGCACCCTGCTGTCCGGCCTGTACCCGCTGATCGTGGCGATCCTCGTCGGACTCGTCCTCGGCAACGCCGCGGTCCAGCTGCGCGGCCGTGCGCACAGCGACCGCGGCCGCCGCTGGTGGGACGCCCTGATCGTGTTCGGCGGCACGCTGCCCGCGCTGTGCTGGGGCCTCGTCCTGGGCCTGCTGCTGCACGGCGTGCCCCGGCGGGCCGACGGCAGCTTCCACATCGGGGCCGGTGAGGTGTTCTCGCCGTTCGTGCTCGGCTGCGGGGTGACCACCGCGCTGCTCTTCGCCGCGCACGGGGCCGCCTTCGTCGCCCTGCGCTCGGCGCCCGGACTCGCCGCCACGGCACGCCGGCTGGGCGCGGCGCTCGTGCGCGCGGCCGGCGCCGTCGGCCTGCTCCCGCTGCTGCTGACGTTCTTCGGAGCGGGCGCCTCGATGACGAACCGCGCGACCTCGGCGGTCATCGCCGCCCTGTTCGCGGCGGCGCTGGCCGGTGCCTGGTGGTACCTGACCCAGGGGCACCACGTCCGGGCGTTCGCGGCCACCTGCTGCGCGGCGCTGCTGCCCGTGCTGCTCGTGGGGGCGGGCCACTACCCGTACCTCCTGATCAGCTCGGCCGGGGCGGGCCTGACGATCGACCAGGCCGTCACCGACAGCGCCACCCTGAAGATCCTCTCCGTGTTCGGCGTCGCGGTGGTCCCGACGATCCTGGCGTACCAGGCCTGGAGCTGGTGGGCCTTCCGGGGGCGCACGGGCCGGCGCCATCCCAGCTACTTCTGAACCGTACCCAGCGACGAGGGGGACCCCGGGATGAAGCCGGTCGAACGCCGTCTGATGCGGGAAATCCCGGCCCTGCGGCGGCACATGACGTACTCCGCGGTGCTGGCGCTGCTGGGCGCCGGGCTGGTGGTCGGCCAGGCGGCCCTGCTGGCGAGGGTCCTCGCGGAGGGCTTCGCCGGACACCCGGTGCGGGGCGCCTCGCTCGCCGCGCCGGCCGCCGTCATGGCGCTGCGCGCGCTGCTGACCTGGGTCCGCGGGACCCTCGCCCAGCGCGCCGCGGCCGACGCCAAGGACACGCTGCGGGACCGGATCACCGGCCGGCTGCGGCACACCGGCCCGCTGCGTCTGACGGCCCGCCGCCACGGCGAGACGGCCACCCTGCTCACCCGCGGCCTCGACGCCCTGGACCCGTACGTCGTCGGCTACCTGCCCACGATGACGGCCACCGCGGTGGTCCCCCTCGTCGTCGTCGCGTGGCTGTGCTGGACCGACTGGACCTCGGCTCTGATCATCGTCGTGACGCTGCCGCTGATCCCCGTGTTCGGCGCCCTGGTCGGCATGCACACCGCCCAGCGCACCGCCCGGCAGTGGCGGTTGCTGGCCAGACTGGGCGGCCACTTCCTGGACGTGGTGGCCGGACTGCCGACGCTGCGCGCGTTCGGCCGCGAGGAGCACCAGACCCGGGTGGTGGGCGAGATGGCCGACGCCCACCGGCGG
Organism: Streptomyces sp. NPDC001851; assembly: GCF_040297165.1. NCBI lineage: Bacteria > Bacillati > Actinomycetota > Actinomycetes > Kitasatosporales > Streptomycetaceae > Streptomyces > Streptomyces sp. NPDC001851. The sequence continues at coordinate 15,055 of NZ_JBEOYR010000002.1, forward strand.
GCCACCATGCGGACGCTGCGAGTGGCGTTCCTGTCCTCCCTCGTCCTGGAGACGGTCGCCACCCTCTCCGTGGCACTGGTGGCCGTGCCGGTGGGCCTGCGGCTGCTCGGCGGCGAGCTGGACCTGCGTACGGCCCTGACCGTCCTGTTCCTCGCCCCCGAGGCGTATCTGCCGCTGCGGGCCGCGGGCGCGGCCTTCCACGACAGCGCCGAGGGCATCGCGGTGGCCGAGCGGGTCTTCGCGATCCTCGACGACGAGAGCGGCGAGGACGGCATGGGCGGCCGGCGCGTGATCACCGGGCGCACCGCCGGCCGCGCCCCGGCCCCCGACGGCCGCACGGCGCAGCTGCGACTCGACGAGGTGACGGTCCACTACCCGGACCGCCCCGCTCCGGCCCTGCGGAACGTCTCCCTCACCGTCCGGCCGGGCGAACACGTGGCCCTGGTCGGCCCGAGCGGCGCGGGGAAGTCGACGCTGCTGTCCCTGCTGCTCGGCTTCACGGCCCCCGGTTCCGGCCGGGTCACCGCCGACGGCACCGACCTCGCGGACGTCGATCCCGACGCGTGGCGCGCCCAGGTGGCGTGGGTGCCCCAGCGCCCGCACCTGTTCGCGGTGTCCGTCGCGGACAACATCCGGCTCGGCCGCCCCGACGCCGACGACGCCGCGGTGCGGGCGGCGGCCCGGGCCGCCTCGGCCGACCGCTTCATCGAGGAACTGCCGGACGGGTACGGCACCGTGCTCGGCGAACACGGTGCCGGGCTCTCCGCCGGCCAGCGCCAGCGGATCGCGCTGGCCCGCGCGTTCCTCAAGGACGCGCCCGTGCTGCTCCTCGACGAACCGACCGCCCATCTCGACCCCGAGAGCGAGGCCGCCGTCACCCGCGCCACGGTCGAGCTCATGCGCGGCCGGACCGCGGTGGTGGTCGCCCACCGCACCAGCCTGCTGCCCCACGCCGACCGGATCGTCACGGTGCGGGCGGGCAGCCTCGTCACGCCTCGACCGGCCGTCACCGAAGGGCTGTTGGCCTCATGACTCCGCACAGCCGGGCCGCCGCGCCCGTCCGTGGGCGCGGGTCCCGCCCCACCGTCCGCCTGCTGCGCCACCTCCTGCCGTACTGGCGCAGGCTGCTGCCCGCCGCGCTCGCCGCGGCCGGCAGCGAACTCGCCGCCGCCGCGCTGATGGCCACCGCCGCCTGGCTGATCACCCGCGCCGCGCAGCAGCCGCCGCTCGCCTCGGTGAGCGTCGCGATCGTCGCCGTACGGGCCCTGGCCCTGGGGCGCGGAACGCTGCGCTACACCGACCGGCTCCTCGGCCACGACGGCGTGCTGCGGGCGGTCGCCGGTTTCCGCACCCGGGTCTACGAGACACTCGTGCCGCTCGCCCCGGCGGGCACCCCCGCCTTTCGCAGCGGCGACCTGCTGACCCGCCTCGTCGACGACGTCGACGCCGCCCAGGACCTGCTGCTGCGCGTCCTGATCCCGGTCGCGGCCGCCTGCGCGGTCACCACGACCGCCACCGCGACGGCGGCCCTGCTGCTTCCGCAGGCGGGCGCGCTGCTCGGGCTGCTGCTGGCCGTGGCGGGACTCCTCGTGCCCGTCCTGGTACTCGCCCTGTCCCGCCGTGCGGGCCGCGCCGAGAAGGCGGCGCGCGCCGAACTCGCCGTAGCCACCCTGGATCTGACCCAGGGGGCCGCCGATCTCGCCGCGTACGGCGCCCGGGACCGCGCCCACGAGCGGGCCCGCGGGGCCTCCGCCCGGATCGCGTCGCTGGAGCGCCTGGGGGCCCTGACCACCTCGTCGGCCTCGGCCGTGGTGCTGCTGCTCCAGGGCGCGGCGACGGTCGGCGTCACCTGGCTCGCGCTGCGCGCGCACGCGGCCGGCACGCTGCCCGCCGTGCACCTCACCGTCCTCGCGGTCCTCGCGCTGGTCTCCTTCGAGGCTCTCGTGCCCCTGCCCGGCGCGGCCCGCCGCCTCGTCGCGGTGCGGGCCTCCGCACGCCGGCTGGCGGACCTCATGGACACACCGCCCCCGGTCGCCGACCCGCCCGCGCCGGCCCCGCTCGCCACCGACGAGCCGCTCGGGGTGGACATCACCGGCCTGCGGGTACGACACCGCCCCGGCGGTCCCCCGGCCCTGGACGGGGTGAGCCTGCGCCTGCCGCCCGGCCGCCGGGTCGTGCTCCTCGGCGCCAGCGGGTCCGGCAAGTCGACGCTGATCGCGGCGCTCATGCGGTTCGTCCCGTACGAGGCCGGCAGCATCCTGGTCGGCGGGCGCGAACTGCGTGACTGCGCCGGGGCCGACGTCCGCCGCGTGATCACCGGCATGACCCAGGACGCGCACGTCTTCCACACCACGATCCGCGCCAACCTGCTCCTGGCCCGCCCCGACGCCACGGACGCCGACCTGCGCGAAGCGGCCCGCAGGGCCCGGCTCCTGGACTGGATCGAGTCGCTGCCCGACCGCTGGGACACCCTCGTCGGCGGGGACGGCGCCACCATGTCGGGCGGCCAGCGCAGGCGCCTGCTCCTGGCCCGCGCGCTGCTCGCCGACCCGCCCGTCCTCGTGCTGGACGAACCCACCGAGGGACTCGACCCCGACACCGCCGCCGCCGTACTCGCCGACATCCTCGACGCCACCCGCGGCCGCACCACGCTCCTGGTCACCCACGAGCGGTCGGGCCTCGCCGCGGCCGACGAGATCGTCACCCTCGACCGCGGCCGCGTCCGCCCCGTCCCCCGGGACGGCCTCGCCGCCCTGGCGCTCTGACGGCGCTCGACGACGGACGCGACGGACCGGCGAGCCCTGCCCCTCCTTTCGGCCGGGCAGGGCCGGATCCGCTCAGTGCACGGGACCGCAGCACGCGGTGCGCAGCTTGTGGCCGGTCCGCGCCCAGTGCTTCCGCTCCGCCGCCACCGCCGCCACCGCCGGCACGGACGAGACCAGCTCCGCCTGCTGGTACAGGACTCCGCCGCGCATCATGGACACGGTCCGCACCAGCGAGTCGAAGTCCTCGAACGGGTCACCGTCGATCACCACCAGGTCGGCCAGCTTGCCCGTCTCCAGGGTGCCCAGGTCGCGCTCCACGCCGAAGATCCGGGCGGGCAGCGCGGTCGCCGTGCGCAGGGCCTGCGCGGCGGTGAAGCCGCCGCGCCGCAGGGCGCGCAGGCCGAGGTGGATGCCGAGGCCGGTCGGGATGATCGGCGCGTCCGTGCCGAGCGCGAGCAGCCCGTTCGCGGCCGCCACCCGGCGGTAGATCGCGATCTCCCGGTCCAGTGTGGCCAGTTGCGGCGCGGTGGGCGGCGTCCCCGCGACCCGGCGCACCTCGTCCGTCTCCCACGGGGGCATCAGCCGGGTGACCCGCTCGTCCTGCGCCAGCTCCGGATCGGCGCCGAGCAGGGGGCCGGCCGAGAAGGGCGTGATGAGCAGGTGGAAGTCGCCCGTGGCGGTGTAGATCTCCGTCACGTCCTGGTAGGCGAGTTCACCGGCGGTGGTGGCATGCCCGTACTCCGCGCGCTGCGTCGCCTGCAGGTGCGTGGTCATGTCCTGGCCCACCTGGATGCCGGGAGACAGGTTGTGACTGCCCGAGCGCACGCCCAGCTCCTCGTGGGCGAAGCGCGTCGCCTCGCTCATCAGCCAGCCCGGCGCCCGTACGTACGTCTTGACGAAGTCCCAGTCGAGCGCCTTCGCCCGGGACAGGGTGCGCCGAAGCCCCTCGGACGTCGTGTGGACGCGGTTGTCCCAGGCCACGCGTGTTCCGTCGAGGACCTCGCCGGAGGTGATCAGCCGGGGCCCGGTCAGTTCCCCGGCGGCCGTCGCCTCGCGCAGCCGGGCGCCCTCGTAGGCGTAGCCGCCCATCGACACGGCGGTGGTGATGCCGTAGGAGAGCAGGATCGCCGCCTGCCGCCCGCCGTAGAGGGCGGACTGCGGGTGCATGTGCGCGTCCCACAGCCCCGGGATCACGGTCTGGGCCGAGGCGTCGACGCGGCGGCCGGCCGGGCGCCGTGCGCTGTGCGCCTCGACCGCGACGACGCGCCCGCCGCGGATGGTGATGTCGACGTCCTCCCGGACGGTGTCGTCGCCTCCGGTGCCGTCCCAGAAGCGGCCGGCGTGCACAACCGTGTCCTCGGGGGCCGGCCTGCGGTAGTCGAGCGGCATGGCGACCGTGCGCGCGGTGCCGCCGGCGACGTCGAGGAGCCTGAGCCGGCCCGCGGACAGGTACAGGATCCGGCTTCCGTCCCCCGACCAGGTGGGGTGGTCGGCGGCCTCGTCGGACACGCGGCGCGGTGCGCCGTCGGGGCTGCCGTCGGCCCGTACCGGCAGCAGCCACAGCGCGGACTCGACGACGACGGCCATGTACCGGCCGTCGGGGGACCAGACCGGTCCGTTGCTGTTCCGGTCGGATATCGACGTGTGGGGTGCGACGGCGTAGGTGCGCGCCGTACCGTCGGCGGTGTCGATCACCCGGATCAGGTTGTAGCCCTCGCGGAAGCGCTGGTTGATCCGGTTGCGGAAGCTGACGGCCACATGACGCCCGTCGGGGGACCAGCTGGGCCGGCCCGACAGCTCCCCGCCGGCCGGGCTGGCGGCGAGGACCTTCTCCTGGCCGGTGCCCAGGTCGCGGACGAGCAGGTTGGCGGACAGGTCGAAGCAGGCCAGCCGGCTGCCGTCGGGCGAGAGCACCGGCTGGATCCGCCCTCCCGAGGCGAGCACGCTCTCCTCGCCCGTGGCCAGGTCCCGCCGGCGGACGGCGGGCAGTCCGTCGCGGTCGTCGCTGTACAGCAGCGCCTTCCCGTCGGGCGTCCACGCGGGGGCGTACACATAGCCGGTGCTCTTCGCCCGGGCGATCCGGCGCGGCGCCCTTCCTCCCGAGACGTCGCCGGTCCACACGGAGTTGAGCGCCATGAACGCCACCTGCGTGCCGTCGGGCGACAGCGCGGGCAGGTCCAGCGCCCGTACCGACCGGGTGTCGGTGCCGTCCAGGTCGAACGTCTTGACCTGGTAGTCGGGCCGGTCGACCGGCAGCGGCGCGGTGAAGGGGATCTCCTGCCGGGTTCCGGGCGCGTCGACGGCCACGACGGTGAAGCGGCCGTCGATGGTCAGCAGCAGTTCCTTGGCGGACACCCAGCGCGGCGGTACGGGCGCGACGTCACCCTTGACCGCCACCGGTTCGCCGGCCACGACGAGGGTGCACGAGGCCTGGGGCGCGGGGGTGGTGCGCAGGTAGGCCAGTGTTCCGGTGGTGGAGACGGCGGGCACGAGGAGCTGGGCACCGCTGGAGTCGGTGTGCTCCGTGGTGACGGCACCGCTGCCGTCGGCCGCGACGGACGCGATCGTGTGTGCCGTGAAGACACCCTTCTGCACAGCGGCCCGGACGAACAGCACGCGCTTGCCGTCCGGCGACCAGACGGGGTCGAAGTCCTCCCACATCTCCTCCTGGGCCGGCCCGCTCTGGCCCGGCAGCCCGGTCAGCCGGGTGAGCTTGCCGGTGCTCAGCTCCAGCACCCAGATGCGGTAGGAGGCGCCCGCCACCGGGTCGCCGTCGCGCTCGGAGGCGAACGCGATGTACCGGCCGTCCGGCGACCAGGCCGGGCCGCGGTCGTCCCACGGCCCGTCGGTGCGCTGGGTCAGCTCCGTGCCGTCCGGCTTCAGCGTCCAGATGTGATAGCAGCCCGAACGGTAGGCGGAGACCGCGATCAGCCTGCCGTCGGGCGCGTGCACGGGCCGCGTCGCCTCCAGATCCGCCGGAGTGAGCGGTACGGCTGCGCCACCCCCGCGCGGCACAGACCACAGCACGTCCTGCACGTCGGCCACCAGCCGGTCACCGGCGGGCGCGAGAGAGGCGGCGCCGTTGGTGGCGGCGGTGAAGGTCAGTGTCTGTCTGCCGGCCGGCTGCGCGCGGGTGCCGGCGGCCCCCGCCCGGGTGCCGGTCCCGGCGGCGTGGGCACCGGTGCCGGTGGCGAGGCCGCCCGCCGCAGCCGCGCCCGCCGTCGCCGCGGTCTGCAGCAGCCGGCGGCGCGATATGTGAGGGTTGGTCATCTGTCCTCCTGTACATGCCTGGTGGCCTCCTGCGGGCAGGAAGCCACGCGTGATCTTCATGCGAACGCCGCCGCTGGCAGCACTCCGTGCAGGATCCGGTCCGCGCTGGGCATTTCTTTGCAGGAACGCGCGCTGAGGAAGGTGTGGAGACCAACATCGACAACCTGGACCGGCAGATCGTCAACGCCCTGCAGATCGAGCCACGCGCCTCATGGGCAAAGGTCGCCGCCGTGCTCGGGGTGGACGCGGCCACCGTCTCACGCCGCTGGAACCGGTTGCGCGAGGCGGGTCTGGCCTGGGTGACCGCATACCAGCCAGGGCCCGGCGAGTGGCGCACGGCCGCCGTGGAGGTGGAGTGCGCCGGCAATCCGCTCGAAGCGGCCGCGGCCGTGGCGGGTGACCGGGAGTGCTTCGCCCTGGACGTCACCTCGGGCGCACGCGACCTGCTGCTGTGGGTCCGATGCGACAGCGAGGTCGCCCTCGGCGACTACCTCCTGGCGCGCCTGGGCGCCCGGCCGCAGATCCGGGCGGTCCGCGCCCACCTGGTCACGTCCTTCCTGAGCGAGGCCAGCGACTGGCGCCTGGGAGCCCTCAGCCCGGCCCGGGCCGAACGCTTCACCGGCCGCACCCGCCACACCGTCTCCCCGGCTCCCGCGCTCTCCGCACTGGACCGCGCCGTCCTCGCGGCCCTGCACGAGGACGGGCGCATGCCGTCCACCGAGATTGCCTCCCGCACCGGCATCTCGGTACGCCGGGCCCGGGACACCGTGCAGCGCCTCCTCGCCGACCGGCGCACCGTGCTGCGCACGGACGTGGCCGTGCCGGTGTCCGGCCGCCCTGTCCAGGCCTGGTACTTCATGCGCGTGCCGGCCGGCCGGGTGGCGGCGGCAGCCGCGCAGCTGACCCGCCTGGCACAGACCCGCCTGGTGATCACCACGGTCGGCACCTACAACCTGATCATGGGCGTCTGGCTGCGGGAACTGTCCGACGTCAGCCGCCTGGAGGCCCGGATCGAGGACCGCCTGGAGGGCGTACGCATCCCGGACCGCTGCGTCACCCTGCGCACCGTCAAGCGCGCGGGCCACCTCCTCGACCCGCACAGCAGACACCTCACGTTCCTACCCTGACCTGCGGTCCCCACCGGGCCAGCCGTGACCTGCGGTCCCCATCCGGCCTGGCCTGACCTGCGGTCCCCACCCGGCCAGCCCTTACCTGCGCTCCCCACCCGGCCAGCCCTTACCTGCGCTCCCCACCCGGCCAGCCCTTGCCTGCGCTCCCCATCCGGCCAGCCCTTACCTGCGCTCCCCATCCGGCCTGGCCTGACCTGCGCTCCCCACTCGGCCTGCCTGACCGGCATCCCCGGACAGCCTGCCGATCCGGCTTGCCTGGCCGGCCCTCATTGGGCCTGGCCGTCTGGCCTTCATCCGGCCTGCCTGTCTGGCCTGTGCAGCTGGCCCCAGCCGCCCTGCCCGGGTGACCAGCCCAGCCAGTTCCCCATCCAGCCTGCCCAGCCGAACTGCCCGTCTGACCTGCCCAGCCGACCGCCCATCCGGCCTGCCGAGTCGGCCGCCCCATCCGGCCCGCCGGGTCCCCCCGGCCGGTCTCCCTAGCCGACGTCCCCGCCGATGTCCCGCCGATCTCCCCAGCCGGTCCGCCCTGCATGCCTCCCCAGGCAGCGGCCACCGCACCGGGGCGGCGTGCCCGAACCCCTCCTGCCGCCGTGGCCTCCTGCCCCGGCATGGCGATTCATCGGCTTCTCAAGTGGCGACCGCGCGCGTGCCTACGCCCAGTCTCGCGCTTCACCAGGCCCACCCACACCAGCGCGTCTTCCCGCCCACGCCACCGACGCCGGCCTGCTGATTCCCCTCGGCGACCTGCCGCCCGGCAGCCAAAACGACCAACCCTCCAGCCGCCACAGCGCCAGCCGCTACACTGTGGGCGGTGGCACAGCTGCACGCCAGCTCTGTCACCGCAGCACTGCCGGAGACACGTTTTCCGACAGATCCCCGCCTTCGTAGCTCAGGGGATAGAGCACCGCTCTCCTAAAGCGGGTGTCGCAGGTTCGAATCCTGCCGGGGGCACCAGGTCAAAGGGCCTTCTCCCACGGATTTCCGTAGGTGAAGGCCCTTTGACGTCTACTTCTGACATCAACGGTGGCGGTCACTGACGGCCGGGGCGCCTCCGTAGCAGGCGGTCCATGTGGCTCATGGCCTCGCGCTGAGTGTCCTGTTCACCACCCACACCGGCCGCCCCCGTGTCATTCAGTGTCCGTCGTCGGGATCACCACACGCGAGGACAACGGGATCCTCGCCATCCGCAGAGCAGACAGCGACACCTGGGAAGCACCTGGCGGCGCCGTGGAGCTGCACGAGGACCCCCAGACCGATGTCATCCGCGAGGTCTTCGAGGAAACCGGCATCACGGTGCGCGTACGCCAACTGACCGGCGTCTACAAGAAGATGAAGCTGGGCGTCGTGGCCCTGGTCTTCCGCTGTGAGCCAGTGGCCGGCACGGGGTGCACTTCCATTGAGACAACGGCCGTCGACTGGCTCACGCTCCACGAGGTCCAAGAGCGCATGTCCGAGGTCTTCGCGATCAGAGTCCTGGATGCCCTGGACGACCACGGCCCCCACGTTCGGAGCCACGACGGCAAGCACCTCATCCCAGCGGGACAAGACTTTCCCCACTTCATCAGGGCGGCTCGCTCCGCTCCCCGCGCGCGGCACGGCGATCAGACGCCTGCCCCCAGAGAAGGGGTACGTCGTGGCTGGGGCGGTCGGCTCCACGGCTTTAGGCAGCCCCTTTGGTGCGAGCCTTGAAGATCATGGCCCCAACGTCGTGTTTTACCGGGCAGGTCCACAGACTGCCCGACGCGCCGGAAGCTTACGGGACCATGATCACTAGCGCCAAAGCAGCTCCAGCCCAAAGCCCGCTCCACCGACCTTTCGAAAAAAGGCCCTCCGGCTTTCGCCACCTAGCTAGTCTCTTCTCATGCCTTGGGACGAACGATACTCATTCCGAGACTGCCCGTGGTGTGGTCTCACGAATACCCGGTTGACAACCATCAACGTCGACCAGCAAGTGGTTGACAAGTGGGGCGAGCGTAAGTTTTGGGCGACTCTCGGATGCCCAGCATGCGGAAACGCCGTTCTGGTGCGTCACGGCGCCCCCGGCAGTGACGACACCAAAGTGTACGAGGTAGTGCCGACCTCCTCTCACGCCAAGACAGACATCAGCCACCTACCAGAGGACGTGGCACGCTACTACAATGATGCCCTACTCGTGCTTCGCGTAGGCGTGCCAGACGCCGCCGCCGTTCAACTCAGGCGCACGCTGGAAGCCGCCGCGGCTCACTACGAGATCAGAGAAAAGATCCTCATGAAGAGTATCGAAAAGCTGATCGCCGACGGTCACGTCACGCAATCGTTCGGGCCGCTCCTGCATCACATCGGATCCATCGGCAATGTGGGCGCCCATGCGAGCGATGAACGAGTGGACCAAGAAACGGCAGAGCGGGCGCTTCGCTTCACAACCCAACTTCTCCGAAACCTCTTCGAGGTGCCGGGTGAACTTGACGAGCTGACGAAGAACGGCACCACAGTCGCGAAGTAAGGGCGACTCGGCTACAAAGGCGTGGATTACGGCCCCTGTTGCGCTATGCGGCAGCAGGGGCCGATTCACTCGCGCAATGGCGACGACTTGAACTCGGAAACTGTCACCCTTTTCGCGACGCGAATTCGACGAGCCTCTGACTGACAGCTACTACGGCCCCCGACATTTCAAGCTCCCGGAGCTGAGGTCGTGAAATCCCCAGCTTGGCGAACTCCGCGAGGTCGAGCAGATACATGCTGTTTCGTACCTCCACGCAGCCAATGCTTTGCAAAAAGTCCAGCGCAGTTCGTGCCCGCCGATTCTCGCCGATAATAAGGTTGTCAACGAATGGCTGAAAGAGGGCAGCTTCCCCCTTCTTTGCGTCTTTGAATCGCAACACAATGCGCCGCAATTCCAGATACAGGGCTGACGCCTCGCGGGCATTTGAATGCAGCTTGGAAGGGCTCAGCTTCTTCTGATATTGCGTCCAGGGGTAATACAAGTCATCACAGAGCACGTGAAGCTGTGCGGACTCGACCCGGATCTTCACGTTCTCGCTGATGAGATTGGCAACATTCAGCAGGACCGGCATTTCGGCCTCATCCCCCGCGCCGAACACCTGGACGTCTTTAGCCACGACGAGCAGGTCGTGGCAAGCTACGTAAACACTCGGCCCGAATTTGAAGGAGCTTCCTTCGCCTCCGAGCATCACCTCTGGCACCTCGTAAATCTCCGCGTTGCTCAACTCGCGCGGAAACGTCAGAGTCAGGCTGCCCTCGTACGACGCAAAGCCGAGCGGCCCCATAGTAAGAACCATCTCACCTCGCGGCTTTGACGATACGGCGTAAGACGCCAACAGCCTGTTACCAGTCCTCCCTACAGTGAAGTGCAGGGTGTCACCTGCGAGGCACATCGACTTGAAGGATTCGTAGAGGGCTCCGAATAGCTCAGAGTGGCAAGTACTGACAGACACCCCCTTCACTCGCGTGAGAGCATGTGTGAAATACGCAAACATCGGCGAATGCTTCCACTCAGAAGAGAGCAGTCGACTCCGAATTGATGCCCCAGCGTCACCTGCGGTAGTAACGCTAGCCAGAGATCGCGCCGTCACGTAATCGCGAAAGATTACGTTGAACCATTCAGAACCACGCAAGAAGGGGTGGTTTACCAGCTGTGCCGTAACGGCCACTTCGTAGGGCTCCCGCAGGCGCTCAGGCAGATGGGCTGGCAGCTCTACCGATGTTGGAATGTTCTCTACGTAGTCAAGGAGGCGTGTGCACTGCTCCTCGGGGGCGTACAGGGCAGCCGACAGCCGGCGATCCCCGAACGATTCGAACTCCATAGTTTCAATGAACTGAGTTACAAACTTGTCTTGTTCTCGAACTAGGAGATGATCAATTACCTGCGCGACCAGGTGCCAATGCGCTGTTCCCTCTGCCGCTTCGGATGACGAGAAGTCTCGATGCAGCGTTGTGAAGTTATCCACCGCCAGAAATTCCGCAGCAACATCCAAGACCGGTGCATATCCGAGGAAATCTCGGACAGATGGATCTTCCCAGATATCCGAGCTTCGGTTAGAGATGACAGAAGCCAATAGGGAGAACAGGGTATCGCGAGCTTTTTCGTAGGGAACGAGGTAGCGACGGTGCACAGCTTCTTTCCCCGAAGCCGCGTACACTTCGGCCATGCGAGCATCCAAGTATGTTTCAGCTTGAGCGCGCCCGAAGGGAAGAATCTCGAAGTGGGAGTATTGGAGATTCCGCTTTTTGAATAGTTCGGTCAAGGACCGCGCGCTCTCAGCTCGGGAGAGCATGATCATGGCAGGGTTGCCCGACATGTCGGATGCAGTCTCGGCCACGTCTCGAAGAAAGGCCTGGAAGTTCGCTTGGCCGGATCGGATCTCCGCCTCGTCGAGAGCATCAATAATCAGGGTCGCGCGCCCACCCCTCATTTCTTCGACAAAGTTCCCAGCTTTTCCTGGGCTCATTGATTTCCACAACGCCCCTTCGAGTGCGTTGCTTCCTACATGAAGAGTCGAAAGGTCGACGATAGGCGCCCTGAGTGTGTTACTCAGGTAGCGTGCTGCTGTCGTTTTCCCTACGGCAGCTGGCGCCGTAATAAGGATCAGCGAGGGAGTCACCGGGTCGCTGACATGCGTAATACGAATCTCAGGAATGACATAGTTTTCCTTCGGTTCGCGTTCCTCTCGTACACCCTTTGAGTCTGAAATCAAACCGACCCAGGACGCTTGCACGCCGCAAAGCTTGGCCAGATCGCTAAGAAGCACGCCTTCTCCCCACCCGCAGATCACGTGAACTCACATGCATAACATGACAAGCCACCCCCTGTCCTCGGATCCGTTCTTTTGCCTGCCTGGCTTGACTACGCAGGCGATATGTGACTGAGGCGTCCTCTAACCAACGGCTGCTAGCGGCGTGCCAGACCCGTGATGAAACCCAGGTCAGCGGCCTGGGGTTTGTTTTGTTCCGGTCACTCGGCGCCCCGTCGTTCCCTGAACCGGGCGGCGGCCGCGGCGAGGTCCACGATCGGGGCGGGGTAGTCCAGGCCCGTGCGGCCGGCTGCGTCGAGGTGGGGGACGCGGTGGACCGCGGTGGCGTCGAGGTGGCGGAGCTCGGGGAGCCAGCGGCGTACGTACTCCCCGCCGGGGTCGTACCGCCGTGCCTGGACGAGTGGGTTGAGGAGCCGGTTCGGGCGGGTGTCCGTGCCGGTCCCGGCGACCCACTGCCAGTTGAGCTGGTTGTTGGCCACATCGCCGTCGACGAGGAGGTCCAGGAAGTGGCGGGCTCCCGTCCGCCAGTCCACGTACAGCGTCTTGGTGAGGAAGCTCGCCGCGAGCAGGCGGGCCCGGCCCGGCATCCAGCCCTCGTGGCGGAGCTGTCGCAGGGCGGCGTCGACGACGGGGTAGCCCGTGCGGCCGTCCTGCCAGGCCTCGAACTCCTGTGGCGCGTGACGCCAGCGGTCGTGCCGGGGGCGGTAGTCGTGGTCGGCCGCGTCGGGGCGGGCCGCCAGGACCTGGTGGTGGAAGTCCCGCCAGGCGAGCTGGCGGACGAAGGCACGCGCACCGGGATCGTCCCGGGCGCGGACCCGGTGCAGCAGTTCGGTGGGTGAGAGGCAGCCGAAGTGCAGGTAGGGGGAGAGCCGGGAGGTCGCGTCGGCGGCCAGGTCGTCGTGCCGGTCGTCGTATGCGGACAGCGGACCCGCCAGCCATGACCGCAGCCTGCGGCGGGCCTCGGATTCCCCGCCGGCGGGCAGGTCCGGCGACGCGGAGCCCGACGCGAGGGACTCGGCGCGGGGAAGGCCTGCCGAGCCCACGTCCGGCAGCCGTACGGCGTGCGGTGCCGGCAGGACCCCGCGCACGGAGAAGCCCTCCCACCGGCGGAAGTACGGGGTGAAGACGGCGAAGTGGTCCGTGTCCTTGCCCGCGGGTGTCAGCGCCCCCGGCGGGACGACCGTCAACGAGGCTTCGTGGACGCGTAGTTCGCGCCGGTCGCCGGCCAGCTCCGCGCGCAGCCGGTCCTCGCGCCGGGCCGCGTAGCGGCTCACCCCGCCCGCGATGTGCACCACGGCCGCCCCGGTCTCCGCCGCCACCCGGCAGGTCTCCTCGACCACGTCCCCGACGCGCACCACCAGCCGGCCGCCCCGAGCCCGCAGGGCCGCGTCGAGGTCGGCCAGGCTGCCGGCGAGGAACGCCGCGCGGTTGGGTACGGCGAAGCCGGTGCGGCGGATGCCGCTGTCGACGACGAAGAGCGGGACCACACGTTCCGCGTCCTTCAGCGCGGCCTGGAGGACCGGGTTGTCGTGCACCCGCAGGTCGGCGGTGAACAGGGCGACCGAGACGCGCACGGTTCCCCGAGCCCCCTCAGCGGGCACGGGCCGGTTCGGGGGCGGCCGATTCGGCCGCGGCGGCGATGTTGCGGACCATGCCGCCGAAGACCGCGGCATGAAAGGGGGCCACGCCCCACCAGTAGGCGTGCCCGGCCAGGCCGTGCGGATGGAACAGCGCCCGCTGCCGGTACACCGTGCGCCCCTGTGGGTCCTGGTCGACGGCCATCTCCAGCCAGGCCAGGCCCGGCAGCCGCATCTCGGCGCGCAACCGGAGCAGCCGGCCCGGCTCGATCTCCTCCACTCGCCAGAAGTCCAGGCTGTCGCCGGCCCGCAGCCGGGTCGCGTCCCGGCGGCCCCGGCGCAGGCCGACACCGCCCACCAGGGTGTCCAGCCAGCCCCGCAGGGACCAGGCCAGCGGCGAGGAGTACCAGCCGTTCTCGCCGCCGATCGCCTCCACCACCCGCCACAGCGCCTGCGGCGACGCCGCGACCGTGCGCTCGCGGTGATCCGTGTAGAGGCTCCCGCCCGCCCAGTCGGGGTCGGTGGGCAGCGGGTCGCTGGGGGCGCGGGGAGTCGAGGCGGAGGACCACCTGGTGGCCACCTCCGCGTCCTGCACGCGCCTCAGAGCCAGCCGGATCGCCCGGTCGAGACCGACCGGTCCCTCCGGCGGTTCTGGCACGTAACGGACGATGTCCCGCTCGGCGCAGACCACCTCGTGCTTCAGCGACTCGACCAGTGGGCGCGCGAGAGCACCCGGAACCGGGGTGACCAGGCCGACCCACAGGCTGGACAGCCGTGGGGTGAGCAGCGGAACAGGGACGATGACGCGTTTCGGCAGCCCGGCGACGACGGCGTACCGCCGCATCATCTCCTCGTACGTGACGATGTCCGGTCCGCCGATGTCGAAGGCGCGGTTCACGTCGTACGGCAGCGTCGCGCATCCCACGAGGAAGCGGAGCACGTCGCGGACGGCGATCGGCTGGATACGGGTGCGCACCCAGCTCGGGGTCACCATCACGGGCAGCCGCTCGGTCAGATACCGCAGCATCTCGAACGAGGCCGAGCCCGACCCGATGATCACGGCTGCCCGCAGTACGGCGGTGGGCACGCCCGAGCTCAGGAAGATGCGGCCCACTTCTGCCCGGGACCGCAGGTGGGGCGAGAGCGCGTGCTGGGGTACTCCGGAAGGGCTCAGACCGCCGAGGTAGACGATCCGACGGATTCCGGCGGCCCGCGCCTGCTCACCGAAGACCCTGGCCGCACGCCGATCGGTCTCCTCGAAGCCCCGACCGGTGCCCAGCGCGTGCACCAGGTAGTACGCGACGTCCATGCCCTCCATGGCCGCGCGCACGGCCCCCTGGTCCGTCACATCCCCGCGCACGGCCTCCACCTGCCCAGACCACGGATGGTCCCGCAGTTTGCCGGGCGAGCGGGCCAGGCAGCGCACGGAATGCCCGGCGGCCAGCAACTCCGGCACCAGTCTTCCGCCCAGGTAACCGGTGGCGCCGGTGACCAGACAGCGCAGCGGCCGGTCGTCGTCGGTCATGCCGGTCGCACGCATGCCCGTCGAGTGCGCCTTGTCCGGCGACGGCCGGCGGACCGGGGGGCAGGAATCGTCATGGCTCTCATGTCCTCCTGGGAGGTGCCTTCTGATGTGCCCTATCGCTGTTCCCTGACCCCCATGCTTGGGGGCGCGGACGAACACCGCAACCTCGCCGTCCCCGGCCGGAGGGTGGTGACAACGGGTTCGGCGCACGCCTGGGTGCCAACCCGTCCCGGGGCACGCCGGTATCGCGTGCCCTGTCCGTGCCCGTAAGCGCGGACAACCACGGTCGACTACGGGCGCCCGGCACCTGTACAGGGCAAGCGAGGCGTTTGGGAGAGCCGGACCGACGCCAAGGTGCCGGCGCCGGTGGACATCGCTGCGGGGCTCGGGATCGCCGAAGGAGACCTGTGCGTCCGGACGACGTACGAGTTCCTGGCCGACGGCAAGCGTGTGCAACGGTCTACGAGTTGGGAGCCGTACGACCTCACCGCCGGTACTCCCGCCGCGCACTGCGAAATCGGGTACGAGATCCCGATCAACCGCCAGGATGTGTGCCCGTTTTGACACCCCTTGCCCTCGGAGAGACGCTGAAGGGCAGGGCCGAAGGGGGGCGAGCCACGTAGGAGGCTTCCCGTGAACGGTCGATGCGTACGCCTGGCGGTGCTGGTTCCCCTGGTGGTGTCGTCGTTGACAGCGGGGGCAGTGGAGCTTGCCGCCTCGCCGGCCGCGGCGGCGTCGCCCACCTGCGGTGTCTCGCGGGCCGACGGTCCGGCGAGCCTGGCGGTCGTCGGCGAGGGCTTCGAGCCGGACAAGGCCGTCTTCATCGAGTCCGCGCACGGGGCCCAGGGCACCGAGCGGACGGACGTCGGCGGAAACTTCTCCGCGACGATCACTCATGCCCGCGGCACCATCACTGCCCGGCAGGTCGGCGGCCCCGAGGTCAGGTGCGGCACGGCCGAGCAAGGGGCACGCCAGAACGCCCAGGAGCAGTACGCGGCAGGCTACAAGGCGGGTTACGCGGCCATGAAGAGCGACTGCGACGTGCGGGGGCTGCAGCGCGTCACGGTCAACGAGAACTTCCGGAGAGGGTTCAGCGACGGCGCGGCCGCGGCGGCGAAGTTCTGCGGGGGCTAGATGTATTGACCCGTTCGGACAGCTCACGGGCGCAGATCATCCGTGCCGCTGGTGCGTGCGCTGTGGACAGTCGCATCGTCACGCCTTTCACTGGTGCGTACCCGGTCGTCGAAGGTGGGTGACGGCCGCGCCGAGGCGGCGGCGCGGGCCGGAGGAGTCGTACGGGCGGCAGGCGAGCAGGACGGCGGCCGTGACCAGGGACGTGACCAGCCCCGCGCCGAGTGTGAGGGCGGCCAGAGCCGGTACGGACGTCAGCGCGCCCGTCCCGAACACGGGCCACAGGGCGTCACGGAACGCCGTCGCCGCACTGATCGCGACGCATCCCGTGACCACCGACGCCTCGGCGATGCGGCGGGGCCGGGTGCGCGGCGGCCGGGCGATGAATCCCGCGACCGTGTTGCTGATCACGCAGAACGCGAGGTGGGAGGTCGCGACGACGATCAGCATCCAGGCGGTGAGCAGCGGGTCCGTCCAGCCTTCGCCGATGGCCTGTGCGCCGGTGATGGCCGCCGCGTCCAGCGTGCTCAGCGTGACGAACAGCGTCATCGCGCGGCGGCGCACCGTCGTCACGGCGTCCGGACCGGCCCAGGCCCTCAGTACGGGTATCCGCCGGCAGACGAAGACGGCATCGCCGAGCCAGTCATGCCGCCGGCCGCCGGACGGGCCGCACCCTCGGTGGCATCGCACGAGCAGCACCGCGATCGCCGCGGCGAGTACGGAGTTGACGACCAGTCCGCCGATCAGCACCGGTCTCCACGCCCCCGAGGACGCGGCAGGTGCGCCGGCGACGACCGCGGCCCACTCGGACACCACCGTGAGTCCGACCAGCGTGACCATCGCCGCCGCCGCACGCACCGTCTGCCGCACCCGGTCCGCGCCTCCCGGCGCCCGCCACGCGAGCAGCCGTAACGCGATCACCAGCGCGAGTACGGGCACGGTGAACTGGGTCAGGGACACCACCACGTCGTACGGGTCGTCCTGCCACGGGCTGGCCGCCCGGACCGTCTTGTCCTGGGTCTCCAGCACCGTCAACGCCTCGAACACACCGGCCGCGCCGAGGCTCGCCCACACCACGGCCGAGGAGGCCCGGCCGTTCTCCTTCACGTGTTCCATGGCCGTCATAGTACGCGCCTCGTACTACGTGACAAGTAGTATCGCGGCTCGTACCATGTGGGACTGGAGGCAAGGAGACCCATGCACAGCAACGACGCCCAGATGCTCGTGCTCACCGTCCTCGCGGACGGGCCGCGGCACGGATACGCCATCAACACCGCGATCGAAGAGCTCACCGGCCGCCGGCTCGGCCCCGGCAGCCTCTACGGCGCACTGTCCCGGCTGGAGGGGCGCGGGCTGATCCAGCCCGCGGACGACGCGGCCGGAGACCGGGAACGCCACCGCACCATGCGGATCACCGACGCGGGCCGCGGCCAACTGCGCGCCGAGCTCCAGCAGATGGCCCGGATCTCCGCCGCCGGCCTGCGCGCGCTCGGGGTCAACCCGGCATGAACGCGGCCACGCTCCTGACCCGCCTCTACCCGCCGGCCGTGCGCGAGCGATGGGGCGAGGACATCAGGCACGAGGTGTCCGCCTCCGGAATCCGCTCCTGGCCCGACACCCTGGCAGGGGCCGCGCGGCTCTGGTTGCACCCCGGCGACTGGCCCGAGACCTTCAGCGGCCAGACCCGCCGGGTGCTGACCGTCGCCCTGTTCGCGCTCACCGCGGCCACCGGGCTGCTGCTGCGCTCCACCGAACCCTCCACCACCCTCACGGCCGATATCCACCACCCCGCCACCAGCCTGTGGCTCGCGCCGCTCCTGCTCGGCACCGGTCTCGCCGCACCGCTTCCCCCGCTGAACGGCGCGGCGCTCCGCAGCCTGACCGCCGCGGCGTTCCGCACCCTGGCAGCCCCGGTCGCCGCGGTCGCCGCCCTGTGCCTGACGGCCTGGAGCGGCCTGGGCGAACACCTCACGGGCTGGGCCGACGCCGCGATGGTCCTCTCCTACTGGCTCACGCTCGGATTCGTCGCGCTCCGCCTGTGTGTCCTCGTCGCCCGCGCCTCCCGGACCGCCGCCCTGCCGACCACACGCCGGCTGTCCACGGCTCTGCTGCACATCGGCGCAGGGCTGGCCCTCGCCGCGGGCCAGAGCCTCCTCGGCGTCGTCCGTACCGCTCCCCTCCCCGGCTCCCTCACCGAAACCGTGGCGCTGGGGCTCCTGGCCGCCACGGCCCTCAGCACCGGCCACGATCTGCGGCGGAAGAGGGCATAGGCCCCGGCAAGCGCGCCGCAGCGGGACTGCCCGATCGGCGAGACGGCGGTCACGGTCACCGCCGAGTACCCGGGCCTCACCCTGCGCCGTGACCCGATCACCAAGTGCGCGGACATCAGGCAGTGGGCGGTCACCTTCACCGACCGCGGTCACCACCAGGGGGCGCTGGACCCCGCCGCCGGTCTCGCCGGCCTCGGCCGCGACGCCCCTTTCGGCTCCAGGCAAGTGAAAGATCATCGTCCGCTAGGATCGCCCCCCGTCATGTCATGAACACGGGGGAGTTGATCCGTGAACCACAGGAGCGGGACGCGTCCGCGGGCGCGCGGCGCGGTCGTCGGGATATCGGCCGCCGGGATGTCGCTGTCCCTGGCGCTGCTGACCGGATGCGGCGGCGGTGGCGGTCACGGGACGGCCGGCGGTGGCAGGGCGACGGCCGCCGGACCGGCCGCCGCGGACACCGTGAAGGGCCCCGCCTACCGGGGGCCCGCGCTGCCCGGCTTCGCCGCCCGGCCCGCCTGGAGCCTGCCCGCCGGAGGCAGCTCGGCACCCGGCGTCCTCGACCTCGGTTCCACCCTCCTGCTGGCGAAGGACGCGCAGGGCGGCTACACGAATACGTCGGCCGAGGGCATGCTGTCCGACTACGACGAGGCCGAGCCGCTCACGCTGGAGTTCCGCGATGTGAAGACCGGCGCCGTCCGCAAGGCGCTGAAGGTGAAGGCCAAGACGGTCGAGGCGGTCACCTGGCGCGGCGGCGCCCCCGCTGTGGCCGTGACCTCCTCCACGACCAGCGCGTCCGACGGCCTCACCGAGGCGAAGACCACCACCACGGCCACCCTGTACGGCGCCGACGGCGGCGAGCTCGCCAAGGTCCCCTCCTACGAGCGGGGCACCCTGCTGGACGGCTACCGCGTCGAGAAGAGCGGCGACACCCTCCGCCTCACGCCCGTCGGCGGCGGCCCGTCCCGCACGGTCACCTGCACCGGCACCGCCGCCAGCTGCACCTACGACGCCGAGACCGGCACGGCGGACGCCTCCGTCGCCCATGCCCCGCTCATCAGCGGCGGCTACTACGCGGGCTTCCTCAACGCCAGCAACTACCAGACCGAGCCCGAGCAGATCACGCTCAGCGAACTCGCCACCGGCAAGCAGGTGTGGAGCACCGCCGACGCGAAGATCCCCAAGGGCGTGGCCCTGGACGACAAGGGCCATCCCAAGAGCGAGGAGAAGCGCATCCTGCGGATCGCCGGCGGCAAGGTCCTCGTCGGCTGGAAGGCCGGCCTCTCCCTCTCCTCCGGCAGCTGGATCCACGCCTGGTACGACCTGAAGAGCGGCGCGCTCCTCACCTCGTACCAGGGCCCGGCGGAGGTGCTGTTCTCGCCCTCCGGGGACCTCGCCGCCCGGGACGTGGTCAAGTTCGAGGACTTCCCCGGCACCGCCGTGTGGCAGACCGCCGACGGCAAGCGGCTGTGGGAGCAGCAGGACGGCGAACACGCCCTCGACCCGGTCCGTTTCACGGCCGACGGGTCGGTGCTGTACGGGACGACGGACGACAAGAGCGCCACCGACACCGGCATCGCGGTGGACACCCGGACGAAGAAGGTGCTGGCGAAGAACCTGCCCGAGGACGGCATCCCGTCCGTCGACACGGCCACCGGTTACGGCTACGTCGGCACGCAGGCGGGCCTGTTCGTCTTCGCGCCCGCGTGACATGGCGTGCCCCGGCCGGGCCGGGGCACGCCACGGGAGAAGCGGCGACGGGTGTTCAGAGCACCTGCTCCCCCGGCGCCAGCTCCCGTTCCAGGGCGCGTTCGTACGCGGTCAGGGGGACGTCGGGGCGCAGGCGCTCGGGGTGGAGAGGCGGCGGGTCGCAGGGGCCGGGGATCGGGTCCGCCGGCGGGAGCCAGACGTACATGCGGCCCGCCGCCACCAGGGTGCCGTAGATCGCCTTCAGGACGCGCAGCGCCTTCGTCGCCGTGCCGCGGCTCATCCGGTCGCCGCGGCGAGCTGGGGAGCGGCGGCGGGCCTGGCACCCGGGTGCGGGGCGGCGCTCCAGGTCCAGAGGGCGGACAGCGCCACCGGGGAGGGGGCGTGGCCCTCGGTCCACAGCCTGGCCGCCGCGGTGAGGACCGACTGGCGGTCGGCCTCCGCCGTGCCGGGGCGGCCCGGGAGCAGCGGTACGGCGGCGCTGGCGCCGAGGCGTACCGCGCGGTGGCGGCGCGCGAAGGCGGTGAGGGTCTGCCGGGGGCCCGCCTCGATCAGGAGCATGTCGTCGGCGGCGAGCAGGGACTCCAGGGCCTGTTTGAAGTACACCGTGTCGGTGATCTGGCGGGCCCAGAAGCGGGGGCTGAGCGCCTCCTCGGGGCGCAGCAGCTCGCCCGTGTAGCCGGAGTACAGCGGCAGCGTCGGCGGGCGGAGCGGGATGTCCCGGTAGGCCGCCTCCACGGCCTCGGACGCGGGGGCCATCGCCGGGGAGTGGAAGGGGCTGGTCGCCGGTACGGTGACCACGGTCAGGCCGTCGGCGCGGAGGGCCTGGGCGATCTCGGCGAGCGGCTCGGCCGGACCCGCCAGCATGGTCTGCTGGTTGGCGTTGACGGCGGCTATGGCCACGTCGTCGCGCAGGTAGGGGCGCAGGCGGTGTTCTTCCGCGGCGACCGCGAGCATGCCGCCGGGCGGGATCCTCACCGCCTCGCGGACGCGTGCCATGACCATGGCGACCGCGTCGGGCAGGGCGACGGCACCGGCGATGGTCGCGGCGACGAGTTCGCCCGCGCTGTGGCCCAGCACCGCGGTGGGGCGCACCCCCCAGCCGATCACCATACGGCCGAGCGCGTAGTCGACGGCGAACAGCAGCGGCTGGGCACGGCGTACGTCGTCGACGGGGATCAGCGGGCGGCCGTCGGTGAGCCAGTCCGCGCGGATCCGCGGGCCCTCGTCGCCCATGTGGGACAGGGCCGCGTCGAAGGCGGCGGTGAACACCGGCTCCCGCCCGTACAGGCCGGCCGCCATGGCGTGGTGCTGGGAGCCCTGGCCCGGGAAGAGCAGGGCGACGGGCCGGGGTCTGGCGGCGGTGACCGCCTTCGCCTTGTGCACCGTGGCGGCGGACAGCGCGGCGACGGTGACGGCGGCGCCGCGCACCGGTCCGGGCTCGGTGCCGCACGGCACCACGGTGGGCAGGGCGGGGAACGCCTCGTGGTGCAGACCCGAGAGCAGGGGCAGCAGTTCGCCGCGCACCCGCTGCTCGTCCCGCTCGTCCCGGCCCGACCACAGCAGCAGCCGGTGCCGGCCCGGGTCGGTGGCGCGGTGGCCGTGGATCAGGGCGTTCAGCTCCGGCGCGGTGTCGGGGTCCGCGGCGGTGACGTCGAGGACGCCGAGGACGGTGTCGCCGTCGGCGACCGCCTCCGCGGCGCGTTTGACGGCGTAGACCGTGATGGTCCCGGCCTCGGGCTCGTCGAATCCGGCGACGAGCGCGAAGTCCGCGGTGCCGTCGTGGAGTTCCTGGTGCGCGAGGCGCAGGGCGCGGCCGGGCGCCGAGGCGGTCCGCACCGCGAAGCCCTCGTGCTCGGGGGCGAGGGCGGGGTCGGGTGCGTGCGCACCGACGTAGACGACGGTTCGTACGGGCAGGTCGCGCGGGGAGCGGCCGAAGGCCCGCAGCACCGCGGAGACCGCGGCGGCCGACGCCGGCACGGGTGCCCTGTCCTCTCCCGCGGGGCCCGGACGGACCATCAGCCTCCGGATCACCGCGCTGTCAGCCGTCAGCGGCATGGGTACCTCCTCGTGGGCCGCGGACCGCCGCGGCCGGTGGGGCAAGGATCGACAGGAACCAGGGGGTGGGGGGAGGGGTCGGGCAGGGGGTGGGGGGAGTGCGGGCCGGCCCTTGCGGCGGGGGATCCGGGATCGGGGCGGCCCGCACTCCGGCTCAGGCCGCGTCGGCGCCGGCGGAGTTGATGAGTTCGAGCAGCGCGCGGGGGGTCTCGGCGTCGACGACCGCGTCGTCCGGGACGCTGATGCCGTAGGTGCGCTGGACCTCGCCTATGACCTGGAGCAGGGCCAGCGAGTCGTAGCCGAGTTCCAGGAAGGGGGTGTCGAGGACGTCGCCGTCCAGGTCGACGCCCTCCTCCTCACCGGCGCTCTCCCGCAGCATCCGGGTCAGGTCGGCCAGGGTGACGGTGGTGCTCGTGGTGGTGGTCACGGTGGGTCCTCCGTTGGGTGTTGGGTGTGGTGCCCGGCTCAGGGTGGTGTGCGGGCGGTTCAGGCCGCGCGGCGTACGACGAGTGCCGCGTTGAAGCCGCCGTGGCCGCGGGCGAGAACCAGTGCGGTGCGCAGGTCCGCCTCCCGGGGCGCCCCGGTGACCAGGTCGATCGGGTGGCCGGCGGCGGGGGCGTCGACGCCCGCGGTGTGCGGGATGACCCCGTCGCGCAGGGCGAGCAGGGCGGTGGCCGCGTCGAGGGCCGCGCCGCCGGCGAGCAGCCGCCCGGTCAGCGACTTGGGGGCGGTCACCGGTACGGCGTTCGGGCCGAACACCTCCGCGAGGGCCTCGGCCTCGGCCCGGTCCAGCTCCGGGACACCGGCGGCGTCCGCGAAGACGACGTCGATGCCGGCGGGGGCGAGTCCGGCGTCGGCGAGGGCGGTGCGGACGGCCCTGGCCAGGCCCGGCGGGCGCCCCGAGCCGGGGGCGGGGTCGAGCGTGGCGGCGTACCCGGCGATCTCGCCGTAGACGTGGGACGCGCCGCGCTCGCGGGCCGCCGCGAGGTCCTCGGCCACCAGGATGGCGCCGCCCTCCCCCACCACGTATCCGCTCGCGTCGGCGGAGAAGGGCAGGTAGGCGCGGGCCGGGTCCTGCTCGGTGCTCATCAGGCCGGTGGCGAGCTGCGGGACCCAGCCCCAGGGGCAGATGCCCGCGTCGACGCCGCCGGAGACGACCGCCTGGAATCCCTTGCGGACGTGGCGGCGGGCCTGGCCGATCGCGTCGATGCCGCCGGCCTGCTCGGTCAGCAGGACGCCGCTGGGGCCGCGCAGCTTGTGCCGGATGGAGATCTGCCCGGTGTTGACGGCGTAGAACCAGGCGAAGGACTGGTAGGCGCTGACGTGCTCCTTGCCCTTGCTCCACAGGTTCTGCAGCTCGCGCTGGCCGAACTCGACGGCGCCGCCGGACGCCGAGGTGACTGTGCCCATGCCGTACTCGGGCACCTCCCCGGTGTCGATGCCGGCGTCCTCAAGGGCCCATTCCGCGGTGGCCAGGGCGAGGCGGGTCATGTGGTCGGTCTGCGGCATGAGCCGGCTGGGGATGTGCTCCTCGGCGACGAACCCGGGCACCTCGCCGGCCAGCCGGGACGGGTAGCGCGTGGCGTCGAACCGGGTGACCGGACCGATGCCCGACTCGCCGGCCAGTGTGGCCTTCCAGTAGTCCTCGGTGCCCAGGCCGTTGGGCGCGGCGATGCCGAGGCCGGTCACCACGGTGGTCGTGGTCATGCGATGCTCCTCTCCGGTCGCGCGAGGACCATCGCGCTCTGGAAGCCGCCGAAGCCGCTGCCCACGCTGAGAACGACGTCCGTCTGCTTCTCGCGGGCGGTCAACGGGATGTAGTCGAGGTCGAGTTCGGGGTCCGGCTCGTGCAGGTTGGCGGTGGGCGGCAGCACCCCGTGCTCCATGGCGAGGGCACAGGCGGCGATCTCCAGCGAGCCGATCGCGCCGAGCGAGTGCCCGATCATCGACTTGATGGAGCTGACCGGGGTCCGGTAGGCGTGCTCGCCCAGGCTGCGCTTGAACGCGCCCGTCTCGTGGCGGTCGTTCATCTTGGTGCCGGACCCGTGCGCGTTGATGTAGTCGATCGCGGCCGGGTCGAGCCGGGCCTCGGCGAGGGCGGCGTCGATGGCCTCGGACATCTCGCGGCCGTCCGGCTTGAGCCCGGTCATGTGGTAGGCGTTGCAGCGCTGGGCGAAGCCGGCGATCTCGGCGTAGATGTGCGCGCCCCGGGCGCGGGCGCTCTCCAGCTCCTCCAGGACCAGCACGGCCGCGCCCTCGCCGAGGACCAGGCCGCTGCGGGTCCGGTCGAAGGGCCGGCAGGCGCTCTCGGGGGTGTCGTTGCGCGGGGTGGTGGCGAGGATGGCGTCGAAGCAGGCGGAGGTGATCGGGGAGATCGGGGCCTCGGTCGCGCCGGCGATCATCACGTCGCAGGTGCCCTCGCGGATCAGCTCCACCGCGTGGCCGAGCGAGTCCAGGCCCGAGGTGCAGCCGGTGGAGACCACGGCCGCCGGTCCCTCGGCGCCGGCCGCCTGCCCCACCTCGGCGGCCATCGAGCTGGGCACGAAGTGCCGGTAGAGCTGGGGAATGGCGTAGGTGTGGTCGACGACCCATTCCCGGCCGCCGTCGCTGACCACCGCGTACTCGCGTTCCAGGCTGGTGGTGCAGCCGACCGCGCTGCCGAGCGAGGTGCCGATCCGGCCCGGGTCGAGGGCGGAGGTGTCCAGGCCGCTGTCGGCGAGCGCCTCCCGGGTGGAGACGACCGCGAACTGCGCGGCCCGGTCCAGGCGCCGGGTCTCCTGCTGGGAGAGGCCGGCGGCCAGCGGGTCGAAGTCGCACTCGGCGGCGACCCGGGAGCGGAACGGGGAGGGGTCGTAGAAGGAGATGGTGCGGGTGGCGGTACGGCCGGCGGTGAGCAGGTCCCAGTACTCCTTGACGCCGATCCCGCCAGGGGCCACGACGCCCAGTCCGGTGATGGCAACTCGACGCATCATCTACCTCGCCTTCGACGGGGCGGGGTGCTTCGGGCACTCCCTGCCGGATGGAACTGTGCGGGCCACTGTCGATCCCTTCGTCCGGAGCACTGCGGTGTCGCGGCGGCCGGGGCTGCCATGGATGGGTCTCGCCCCGGCCGGCCGGCCCGGACGGCCGCCCGCTCGTGACGTGCCGCCGTATCCGGTGCATCCCATGGAACGTGCCGGTGCTCGACGGCCGCTCGCGTCCGCGTGGACGCCGCATCCGCGCAGGTCAGGTGGGCAGATTGCCATGCTTGCGGGCCGGTACTTCGGCCTTTTTGCCGCGCAGCACCGCCAGGGAACGGATCAGTACGGAGCGGGTCTCGGCCGGCTCGATGACGTCGTCCACCAGGCCGCGTTCGGCGGCGTAGTAGGGGTGCATCAGCTCGGTCCTGTACTCCTTGATGCGCTGGGCGCGTACCGCCTCCGGGTCGTCGGAGGCGTTGATCTCCCGGCGGAAGATGACGTTCGCGGCGCCCTCGGCGCCCATCACGGCGATCTCGTTGGTGGGCCAGGCGAAGGACAGGTCGCAGCCGATGGACCGGGAGTCCATGACGATGTAGGCGCCGCCGTACGCCTTGCGCAGCACCACGGAGATCCGGGGCACGGTGGCGTTGCAGTACGCGTACAGCAGCTTCGCGCCGTGCCGGATGATGCCGTTGTGCTCCTGGTCGACGCCCGGCAGGAAGCCCGGCACGTCGACGAGGGTGACCAGCGGGACGTTGAACGCGTCGCAGGTGGAGACGAAGCGGGCGGCCTTCTCGCTGGCGTGGATGTCGAGGACGCCGGCGAGCACGGCGGGCTGGTTGGCGACGATGCCGACGGTGTGCCCGTCCAGGCGGGCCAGCGCGCACACCACGTTGCGCGCCCAGCCCTCGTGGACCTCGAAGTACTCGCCGTCGTCGACGAGTTCTGCGATGACGTCACGGACGTCGTACGAGCGTCCCGGCTCGGCCGGTACGAGGTCGCACAGGGCCTCGGTGCGCCGGTCGGCGGGGTCGGCGCTCGGCGCGGCGGGCGGCAGCTCGCGGTTGTTGGACGGCAGCAGCGAGATGAGGAAGCGGACGTCCTCCAGGCACTCGGTCTCGTCGTCGTACGCGAAGTGGCAGACGCCGGAGGCCGTCGCGTGCGGTTCCGCGCCGCCCAGGCCGTTGTGGGTGATCTTCTCGCCGGTGACGGCCTGGACGACGTCGGGTCCGGTGATGAACATCTGCGCGGTCTCGCGCACCATGAACACGAAGTCGGTGAGCGCGGGCGAGTACGCGGCGCCGCCGGCGCACGGGCCGAGCATCACGCTGATCTGCGGGATGACGCCGGAGGCGGCGACGTTGCGGCGGAAGATGCCGCCATAGCCGGCGAGCGCGGTGACGCCTTCCTGGATGCGGGCGCCGGCCCCGTCGTTGAGCGACACCAGCGGGGCTCCCGCCGCCTCGGCCAGGTCCATCACCTTGTGCACCTTGGCGGCGTGGGCCTCGCCGAGCGCTCCGGCGAAGACCCGGAAGTCATGGGCGTACGCGAAGACGGTACGGCCGTGGACCAGGCCCCAGCCGATCACCACTCCGTCGCCGTGCGGCTTCCTGTCCTCCAGGCCGAATCCGGTGGCGCGGTGCCTGCGCAGCGGCTCGATCTCGGTGAAGGTGCCCTCGTCGAAGAGGACCGCCAGCCGTTCGTGCGCGGTGAGCTTGTTCTTCGCGTGCTGCCGCCGGGTGGCCTCGGGATCCGGGCCGCGGCTCACTTCCTCCTTGAGGCGCCGCAGTTCCGCGGCGGCGCGACGCAGGTCGGGGGCGACTGTGGGGACCGTGAGGTCGTCGAGGATCGTCATCGGCCGAACGTAGGCCCGCCGCCTAGAACCCGCCTTGAGACGGGGGCCGCGGCCGGTTCAAGGGGAATACCCATGGCGGGCGGCCGGGGACCGCTGGCATGATCCCCCGTATGTCATCCCCGTCACGGGTTCGGGTTCCGCCGCGCTACGCACGGGTCAACGCCTGGGTGATCAGCCGCGACACCGATGCGGAAGTGCGGTTCCTGGAGTCGGCGTTCGGAGCGGTCGAGACCCCGGGTTCCCGGATGCTCGACGCCGACGGCGACATCGGTCATGTCGAGGTCGAGGTGGGCGACAGCGTCATCATGCTCTTCGACGCCAAGCCCGGCTGGCCGTCGATCCCCGCCCACCTGCGCGTCTATGTCGATGACGTCGTGGCGGCCGTGGACCGGGCCACCGCGGCCGGCGCCCGGGTGGTGACCCGTCCGACCCTGCTCGCCTTCGGTGAGCGGGTCGCCCGTGTCCGCGACTGCCAGGGACATCTGTGGTGGGTGCACGAGCGGGTGGAGGACGTCGCACCCGATGAGCTGGCCGCCCGCTTCGCCGATCCGGCCGCCCAGGAGGCCATGGCCTACGTCCGGCGAACGCTGCGGGAGGAACTGGGGACGGCGCACACGGACCGGCCGTAACCGGTCCCGGGCCGCGGACTCAGCCGACCACGGCGTCCAGGGCCGGGTCCGCCGAGAGGATCGACTGGTGCAGCCGCTGCAGCCGGGCCGACGGTTCGAGGCCGAGTTCCTCGACCAGCGAGCCGCGCAGCCGCTGGTAGGCCTCCAGGGCCCGCCAGGCCTTGTTCGAGCGGTGCAGCGCGGTCATCAGATGGGCGCAGAAGTTCTCGTGCATGGGGTGCTTGGCCACCAGCACCCGCAGCTCGGGCACGATCTCGGCGTGCCGCCCGAGACGCAGATCGGCCTCGACGCGCAGCTCCAGTGCCGCCATGCGGTCCTCTTCGAGCCGCAGCGCCTCCAGTTCGAGGACGCTGCCGACGGGCACGTCCACGAGCGCGGGGCCCTGCCACAGGTCCAGGGCCCTGCGCAGCAGCTCCGCGGAGGTCCGGTAGTCGGCCGCCTCATGGGCGTCCCGGCCGGAGGCGCACAGCTGCTCGAACTCCTGGACGTCGATCTGTCCCGGCTGCACCTCCAGCAGGTAGCCGCCGTGCTGGGTGACCAGGATGTCCTTGGGCTGCCGGCTCGGATCGCCCTCCAGGGCGGCCGCTATCTTGCGCCTCAGCTGGAGGATGTAGGTCTGCAGGGTGGTCGCGGCGCTGCGGGGTATCTCCTCGCCCCAGATCTCCTCCATCAGCGTCGGCACGGTGACGACGCGTCCGGTCTGCAGGGCGAGCAGGGCGAGAATCTGCCGCGGCTTGGCGGCACTCGGAACCACCGACACGCCGTTGAGTTCCGCCGTGAGCCGACCCAGTACCTTGATGTCCATGTGATCACTCTCCCGTCTCGCGCGGGCGGTGCCCGCCCCCGTCCTACGCGGGCGGTGCCACCGGCCGAGGGACCGGCGGTCACCGCCTCCCGAGCAAGGCAAAAGCTTCGCAGCAGCCGGGTTCGAGCCACAGTGCCCAGGTCATGAAGAGGCCTGTGAAAATGTCATACCGCGATGGTGACGGCCGCACTGTGCGGCTTGAAACGACGCCCCCCAGAATTCGAGTCGCGGGACACGCCGAACGGATTCCCGATTCGCAGCGCCTCTCAACACTCATGACTCTGGAGGGTTCCATGAGCACGTTGACCATCCCCGCGCCGGCCCGCCCGGCGGGAACGCCCCCGCAGTACCTCGACATCGCGCTCCTCACGGCCCGCGCCGGCCTCGAACCGGAGCTGGCCGCGCGCTACGTCACCGACCCGGTGTCGGTGCTC
The DNA here is from genome assembly GCF_040297165.1 of Streptomyces sp. NPDC001851. NCBI lineage: Bacteria > Bacillati > Actinomycetota > Actinomycetes > Kitasatosporales > Streptomycetaceae > Streptomyces > Streptomyces sp. NPDC001851. The sequence goes on from NZ_JBEOYR010000002.1 coordinate 43,919, forward strand.
GCCGAGTTCGGGCTCGTGGCGGCGGAGCCGGTCTATCCGGTGGGGGCCGGCCGGGAGACGCTGGTGATCGAGGAGCTGGACAGGACGGACGCCCACCTCGTCTCCGCCTGCGGCTCGCCCTACTGCACCCAGGACGCGCCGTACGACACCGCCGTGTCCGTCGCATGAGCAGACCCTCCGCGCCCGCCGCCGCACCGCAGGTGGGGTTCAAGCCCCACCTGCGCGTCGAAGTCGTCGGCGGTGAGGCCGTGTACCTGTTGTCGGAGCGTGGCACGACCGCCCTGCACGGACCGCACGTCGAGGCCGTCGCCCCCCTGCTCGACGGAACCCGGACCCTGGAGGCCGTGCTCCAGGAGGCCGCGACCGTGGTGGACGTGGCCGCGGCGGGCCGGACGATCGCCGCGCTCGCCCAGGCGCAGCTCATCGGCTATCGCGCTCCGTCGGCGGATTCCGCGGCCGAGGCGTACTGGGAACTCGCCGGTCTGAGCGGCACAGGCGCCCAGGCTGCGCTGAGCGGCACGCCGGTCCACGTGCTGGCGCTCGGCCGGACGGACCCCGGGCTCGTCCGCGAGGAGTGCCTCGCCTCGGGCCTCACGCTGGCCGGCGAGGAACGGTCCGCCGCGTTCACGCTGGTCGTGTGCGACGACTACCTGGACCCGGCGCTGGCCGACGTGGACGCCCGGCACCGAGCCGCGGGGCGCCCCTGGCTGCTGGCCAAGCCGTGCGGTGTCGAGGCCTGGGTGGGCCCGGTGTTCGGCGTACCCGAACGTGCCTGCTGGTGCTGCCTCGCACACCGGCTGCGCGGCCACCGCGCCACCCAGGCGCCGGTGCAGCGGGTGCTCGGGCTGCCCGGACCGGTGCCGCTTCCGCGGGCCTACCTGGCATCCGTCCGCGCGCTGGGGCTGCAGAGTGCCGTCCTGGAGACGATGAAGTGGGTCGCCGGGATGCGCTACGACGAGCAGGCCGCCCTGTGCACCCTGGACACCCGGACCCTGCGCACCCGCCATCACCCGGTGACCCGGCGGCCCCAGTGCCCCGAGTGCGGCGACCCCGGTCTGCTGGCGGCGCGCGTACGGCGCCCGGTGTCCTTCGTCCCTCGTCTGAAATCGGCCACGGACGGCGGCGGTCACCGGGCCCAGTCCGCCGAAACGGTCCTGCGCCGCTACCGGCACCTCGTCGACCCGCTGACCGGCGTCGTGCCGGAGCTGCGGCCGGCCCCGGACACCCCGCCCGGCCTCAACCGCTATGTCTCCGGGCGCAATCCCGCGCTGCGCGCCGACTCGCTCGCGGGGCTGCGGCACGGGCTGCGCAGTTGCAGCGGCGGCAAGGGAACCACACCGTTGGAAGCCGAGGTCGGCGCGCTGTGCGAAGCGGTCGAACGCTACAGCGCGACCCGCCAGGGGGACGAGCCGGTCGTCGTCGACACGCTCGCCGGACTCGGTGAGAGCGCACTGCACCCCAACACCTGCCAGCTGTACGCAGACCGGCAGTTCGCCCAGCGAGACCGCTGGAACCGCTCCGCCACCGCGTTCCAGCGGGTTCCGCCGCCCTTCGATCCCGGCGCGCCCACGGAATGGACTCCCGTGTGGTCGGTGACCGCGGGCACCCACCGTCTGGTGCCCACGTCGATGCTCTACTTCGGGGCCGCTCCGGGCGGACGGCTGTCGGCGCCATGGGCCGATTCCAACGGCAACGCGGCCGGCAGCAGTCTGGAGGACGCGACGCTGCAGGGCTTCCTCGAAGTGGTCGAGCGTGACGCGGTGGGCCTGTGGTGGTACAGCCGCACCCGGCAGCCCGCGGTCGACCTGGACGCCTTCGACGAGCCCTGGCTCACCGATGTCCGCAGGGCGTACGGCAGGTTGCGGCGCGATCTGTGGGTGCTGGACCTGACCGCGGACTTCGGCATACCCGTCATGGCTGCCGTCTCCTGCCGCAATGACACACCGGTCCAGCGCATTTGTCTGGGGTTCGGCGCCCATTTCGATCCGCGTACGGCGCTGCGTCGGGCGGTGACCGAGATGGCACAGCTGCTGCCGCCGCCGGCCGTGGAAGCGGAAGTGGGCCCCGAGGTCGCCCCCGTCCACCCGGAGCTGGCCTCCTGGTGGCAGAAGGCGACTACCCGGAATCAGCCATATCTCGTACCGGACCCGGCCGAGTCGCCCCGTACGCCCGCAAGTTACGTGTGCGAGCCACGAAATGACCTGCTCGATGACCTCACCATGGCCGAGGGCCTGGTGCGGGAGCGGGGCATGGAGCTGCTGGTCCTCGATCAGACTCGGCCTGACGTGGGGCTTCCCGTGGTGAAGGTGATCGTTCCCGGGATGCGTCACTTCTGGGCCAGGTTCGCGCCCGGCCGCCTCTTCGACGTCCCGGTGACACTCGGTCGCCTCACGCGCGCGACACGTTACGAGGATCTCAACCCGATTCCGTTGTTCGTGTGAAACCGGCTAGTTACAGCCATCACTGGCCGCGATCCAGTCGTGCCCATACCATGCCTTGCGCCATGTCCCCGGGCGAGGAGGTCGCGATGCTGGGCGCTTTCCGAAGAACGGAAGGTCCTGCGGATACCGAGGGTTCCCCCCACACCTCGGTCCACCCGGCCCTGGCGCCCCGTCTCGCCCACGCGATCACGATCGTCGTCCTGTGCTGCTACTGCTCCATCGTCATCATCAATGTGCTGACGTACGGGTCGGCGAGCACCGCCAAGCTCGCCGTCTGCGTCGGGGTCGTCCTGGTCGAGTTCGGCGTGCAGTTCGCCCTGGCCTCGCCCTCCGCACGCGGCTGGCCGCTGCGGCGACGCCTGATCGCGTTGACGGTCCAAACCGTCCTGACCTACCTGCCGATGGTCTGGTTCGGCCTCAACTGGGGCAGCATGCAGGGCCCGCTCGCGGCAACCGTCCTGCTCACCCTGCCGAACCGGGTCGCGTGGCCCGCGTTCGGGCTGGTGATCCTCGGCGCACCGGTGTACCCCTCCCTCGTGCAGGGACCGCTCTACGGCGTGTACGTCTTCATCTCCGTCTTCCTCGCCGGCCTGGTCATCTACGGCCTGACCCGGCTCACCGACCTGGTCCGCCAACTGCACGAGACCCGCGAACAGCTGGCCCGCATGGCCGTCACCCAGGAACGCCTCCGCTTCGCCCGGGACCTGCACGACCTGCTCGGCTACAGCCTGTCCACCATCACGCTCAAGGGCGAGCTGGTCAGCCGGCTGATTCCCACCCGGCCGGAGGTCGCCGCCGAGGAGACCACGTCCCTGCTGCTCGTCGCGCGGCAGGCCCTGGCCGACGTACGGCTCGTCTCGCGCGGCTACCGGGACATGTCGCTGCGGGAGGAGGCGGAGTCGGCGGCGCGGGTGCTGATGTCGGCCGATGTGCGCACGGAGGTCGACGTACAGGTCGGCCGGCTGCATCCTGTGGTCGACACGGTTCTCGCGACCGCGCTGCGGGAAGGAGTCACCAACATCCTCCGGCACAGCAAGGCCGAGGTATGTACCATCAGGGCCACCAGCGGGACTGAAACGGTTCTCCTCACCCTGGTGAACGACGGTGTGGAGAACGGGGGGGTGCCCGGCACGCGTTCCGCGGGCGGAAGCGGTCTGGGCAATCTGCGGACCCGGCTCACCGACATCGGCGGCGAACTGACCGCCGGCGTCGACGAGGAGGGTATGTTCCGCCTGGTGGCACGGGCCCCGCTCCAGCCGCACAAGGGGGAGGCACCCGCGGGCACGGCCACCGGCGCACCGGACGCCGAGAGGTCCGCAGCCTGAACGGGGCTGATCAGACGAGACACCGCTGCCTGGGGGAGGTAACAGGTGCTGTCCATCACCGTCCTGCTCGCCGAGGACGTGCACATGATCCGCGGCGCTCTGGTCGCCCTGCTGGAACTCGAACCCGACCTCAAGGTCATCGCCACCGTGGACCGGGGCGACACGATCGTCAGCACCGCGCTGGAGGTCCGGCCCGACGTGGCGGTCATCGATGTCGACCTGCCGGGCATGGACGGCCTGACGGCCGCCGCCGACCTGCATGTACAGCTCCCCAGCTGCCGCTCCCTGATCCTCACCAGCCTGGGCAAGCCCGGCATCCTGCGCCGCGCCATGTCGGCCCATGTGTCCGGCTTCCTGCTGAAGGACTCCCCTCCGGACCAGCTCGCCTGCGCCGTGCGCTCCGTGGCCAGGGGCGGACGGGTCGTCGACCCCCAACTCGCGCTGACCGCCTGGGACTACCCGGACAATCCGCTGTCCCGCCGGGAGATGGAGGTGCTACGACTGGCGGCCCGGGGAGCCGACGCCGCCGAGATCGCCGGCTGCCTCTACCTCACCAAGGGCACCGTGCGCAACTACCTCACCTCGATCGTCGGCAAGCTCGGCGCCCGCAACCGCGTCGACGCCATCCGCATCGCCGAGGACGCCGGCTGGATCCCCTGAGCCCGCGGGGCCGGGCGGCTGCCGCTCCCCACCGGTCGTCCCGTACAGCGCGTCCAGCAGCCCCTCGTGCAGCGTCGTCCCCACCGACACGTCCGACAGCTCCCCGAACCCGTCGTCGAACACCGCGACGCTCACCACATGGCTGCCGCCGACGGCGAAGGTCCCGAACGTCCAGCCGCCGTCGTCCGTGGCGGAACCGTCGGGACGGACCAGCCGGGCGCCGGACGCGCCGTGCAGGGCGAAGCCGAACTCGGTGAAACGGAACCGCAGGCCCTGGCCGAGCGCCTTGCTGTAGGCCTCCTTCAGGGTCCACAGCCGCACCATCGTGTCGTTGCGGGCGCTCTGCGCACCCCGGTCGAGGTTCCGCTTCTCGAACGGCGTGCAGGCCTGCGCCTCGGAACCGGTGTGCGCGAGCCGCCGGTCGGCGCGTTCCACGTCGACGCCGATCCGGCCCCGGCGGGTGACGCCGACGACCATCGTCTCGTCGGTGTGGCTGAGACTGATGTCGATCTGGTCCAGGCCCCGCACATAGGGGCGGCCACCCGGCAGATACGCCACGTCCACCAGGTGCGGCAGCGTCTGCACGGCCGCGGCGGCGGTGTACCGCAGGAACAGGCGGGAGGCGAGGAAGCGCTCTCTCATACCGGCCCGGGCGAGCTTCTCGTAGCGGGCCCAGTCACGGCCGAGGAGCAGGCGCAGGTCCGCCGCGTCCGGGTCCGGCTGCCAGCCGGGCATCCTGCCGTGCACCACGACGCTGCCGGTGCGCACCAGCTCCTCGTGCACCCGCTCCCAGGGCGATTCCGGTCCCGGCGCGGACAGCGGCCTGCCGATCGTCGTCATCGGCTCACGCCCCGGCCAGCGCCGCCGCCAGCGGTCCCGCGTCGAGCGCCGAGATCACCCCGGCCAGGTCCACCGCGTCGCTCTCCGGCCCGCGGCACACCACCAGGCAGGCCGGCCCCTCGCTGCCGCCCATCCGGCGCAGGAACGGAGTGAGCACCACGCGCGGCCCGATCTCCACCACATGGGTGGGGGTCTGCTGGGCGAGCATCGCCCGGGCGGCGTCGGCGAAGCGGACGGGGGAGGTGATCTGCTCGCTCCAGTACGCACCGTAGAGCGGTTCGGTGGTCAGCCGGCCGTACAGCGTGGAGTAGAACGGCACCCGGGCGGCGCCGCCCGCGACCCGGCGGGCCACGGCGTCGAACTTCGGCACCATGGGCGCCATCAGCGGCGAGTGGAAGGGGTGGGTCACCGTCAGGTGACGGCAGGCGATGCCCCGGCTCTCCAGCTGCTCCTGGATGCGCTCCAGTCCCGCCCGGTCACCGGAGAGCACGGTGGCCTTGGCGGCGTTGATGGCGCTGATGCCGACGCCGGGCTCGGACGCGACCAGCTCGGCCGCCTCGAACGGGGCCGCGCAGGTGGCCATCATGCCGCCGTCGGAGGGCAGGTACTGCATGAAGGCGCCGCGCAGCGCGACCAGCTTGGCCGCGTCGGGCAGCGACAGGGCGCCCGCGACGGCGGCCGCCGCGAACTCCCCGATGCCGTGGCCCAGGACGGCGACCGGGGTCACGCCCTCGTCCCGCAGGGTCTGGGCCAGGGCGTACTCGACGGCGAACAGGGCGGGCTGGGTGAACGCGGTCTGGTGGATCCGCGGGTCGTTGCCGAGGATCAGCTCCACCACGGACATGCCGGTGTAGGGCAGCAGCTCGGCGGCGGCCTCGTCGAGATGGGTGCGGTAGCCGGTGCAGTTCCAGTACAGGCCGGAGGTCATGCCGGGGTGCTGCGAGCCCTGTCCGGTGAACACGAACGCCGCCCGCACCAGGCCGCCGCCCGCCGGACGGGGGTCGCGCTGGGCCATGTACCGGGCCAGTTCGCGCACGGTGGGGTACGCCTCGATGTCGGCGGGGTCGAGCACCGGGCCGAACTCCTCCTCGATGTCGCCGTACAGGCTGAGCGCGGCCACCGAGTCGAAGCCTCCGTACTGGTGGAACGGCACGTTCTCGTCCACCGGCACCCCGAGGTAGTGGGTGAGCCGCTCCGTGAGCCATTCGCGCTGGGCCGCGCCGAACGAGTCGTCGTGTGCGTCGTCGTGCTGGGGTTCAGACATGGTCGGTGCTCCATCTCGGGCTCGGGTGGATACCTCCGCCGGCGGATCAGGCCAGCGCGGAGCCGTACAGGTCGTAGCTGCGGCGGCCGTGCAGGCGGTCCAGCGCCTCGGCGAGCACCCGCTGCTCGCAGGCGGCGACGGGACCGGCCCCGCCCGTCCGCTCCGGGGGCAGGCCGGGCACGGCCAGGCCGAGGCGCCGGGCGAGGCGGTGGAGCACCGCGGACGCCCAGGCGGGATCGGCCAGGAACGCGTCGGACGGAGCGCCGGTCTGGGCGCGCCAGGTCCCCAGGCAGGCCGCCGCCGCCAGGACCAGGGTGTAGCGGTCGGCGAGCGCGAAGGTGCGCGGGCTGGCCAGCGCGGCCCGGTCGCCGGGGTCGATCTCGCCGAACGCCCTGGCCAGCTCGCGCAGTTCACCGGTGAAGGCCCGGGCGAGCGCGCGCAGCAGCGGCCAGTCCTCGCGTCCGGGCACGGTGAGGTCGGCCGACTCCAGCCACGCGGTGCAGGCCACCAGGGTCGCGGCGAGCGGGTCGCCGTCGGCGAGCAGGGACAGCCGCGGCAGGTCCAGCGGCGGCAGGTCCTCGTGCGGCCGGAACAGCGCGGCGGGCGCCTCCGCCTCGGTGAACCAGGCGGTGCGGGCCAGGTGCGGCAGCTGCGGCAGGATGCTGACCTGGCGGCCCGCGCTGCCGGCGTGGCCGAGCGAGGTGACGGGCAGGTCGCGCAACTGCTTCTGGAACATCCCGTACGTGCCGCTCACCGCGAAGCTCTCCTCGCCGAGCACCGCCGCCATCTCGTCCATCGTCTCGGCGGCGAGCCGCGGCGCGAGGTAGGCGGCGGAGGCCGCGTACACGCTCATCTGCCGCGGCAGCAGGTGCAGCGACCGGGTGGCGACCAGGGCCAGGCAGTCGATGAGCAGCAGGTCGAGGAAGGCGCCGGTGAGTACGTCGCGCACGTGCCGCACGTCGAGCGAGGAACGGCCGTCGGCGCGGCGCCGGGTGGCGAACGCGGCCACCGTGCGCAGCGCGGTGTCGACGCCGGCCAGCACGATCGACGGGATGAGTCCGCGGATCAGCAGCGAGGAGCGCAGCGACAGTTCGTAGCCGTCGCCGATGCGGCCGAGCACCGCGCTGCCGGGCACGGTGCAGTCGGTGAAGGTGAGGGCGCCGAACTCGGCGCCGCGCATCCCGGTGGTGGAGTGCCGCCCGGTGTCGGTGATCCGGTCGGCGGGATGGCCGGCGCGGTCCAGGAGCAGTACCGAGTGGCTGCGGCCCCCTTCCCGGGCGTCCGAGGTGCGGACGAAGACGACCAGGCCGCGGGAGCGGGCCGCGTTGGCGATCGCGGTCTTGCTGCCGCTCACCGAGAGACCCCCGCCGCCGTCGGCGGCGGGACGGGCGGTCAGCTCGTCGCGGACGAAGTCGTTGCCGTGCGCCACCTCGTGCCGGGCGACGGCGACGCGGTCGCCGCCCAGCAGCAGCCGGGCGACGAAACGGCGCTGTGCCTCACTGCCCGCGGTCCACACCGGTACGGCGGCGAAGAAGCAGCTCAGGCCGTATCCGAAGCCGAGGGATGCGTCGCGGCGGAACAGGGGGCGCAGGAGCCGGCCGAGGACGTCCATACGGCTCAGCCGGCCGCCGAGCTCCACCGGAACGAACTCCGCGTTCAGGCCGAACACGTCGAGCACCCGCTCGGCACCGGGGACGGGTTCGCCCGCGGCGTCGGCGGCGAGCAGGGCGGCGGCGCCGAGCGGGTTCTCGGGGTCGTCCATGGGGCCCAGGGCGGCCTCCAGGGCGTCTATGCGGGTCTGCTCCCTCACGTTCGCGGTCCGGGGTGCCGTGACAGGTTCGTGGGCGGCTGCGGGTGCGTCGTGGCCGGTCGCGCCGTTCCCCGCGCCCCTTTGGGGCGTTGTCGTCATCGGCGTTCCTTTCGCGGGGCCGTGTGTCGCATCAGGCGCTCCACCTCCGGGTCGACCCACTGGTGCAGGGCGGTGAGTTCGCCGTTGAGGAACATGCGGCGCATCGCGGCGCGCTCCAGCTTGCCGCTGGTGGTGCGCCGGACCGTGCCGGGACGGACCAGGAGGACACCGCCCGGGGCCACGTCGTACTGCTCGCTCAGCCGCCGCTGCACGCCCGCGGTGAGTTCGGCCAGGTCGACGCCGTAGCGGCTGCGGGCCCGCAGTTCCTGGACCACGACGACGTGCTCACGGTCGCCGGGCACCCCGAACGCGGTGCCGGAGCCGAACAGGGCGCTGACCTCGCGCACCGTGCGCTCCAGGTCCTGCGGATACAGGTTGCGCCCCGCGACCACGATCACGTCCTTGATCCGGCCGGTCACGCACAGCCGCCCGTCGACGAGGGCGCCGAGGTCGCCCGTGCGCAGATAGCCGCCCTCGCCGTGCTTGATCCGCCCGTCGAAGGTGCCGGCGCTGTCCCTGGGGCTGCCCCAGTAGCCGGGCGCGACCGACTCGCCGCGCACCCATATCTCGCCGACCCGGCCGTCCGGGAGCGCCCGGCGGGAGTCGGGGTCGACGATGCGCACCTCGACGCCCGCGGGCCGGCCGCAGGCCACGGCCTCCCGCTCCGGCGCGACGGCACCCGGCGGCGCGGGCAGCGCGTGGGTGCCGAACGCGCAGGTGGTGCGGTCGCCGCTGACCAGCAGCGTCGCCTCGGCCAGGCCGTAGGCGGGCACCAGCGCCTCGGCGCGCAGGCCCGCGGCGGCGAACCGGTCGGCGAAGGCCCGCATGGTGGCCGAGTTGACGGGTTCGCCGCCGCTCACGGCGACCTGCCAGCCGGACAGGTCGAGCCCGGCGAGCTGGCTGTCGTTGACGCGGCGCACGCACAGGTCGTAGGCGAAGTCGGGGGCGCCGCTCACGGTCAGGCCGTAGCGCGAGATGGTCTCCAGCCAGTGCGCCGGGCGCTTGACGAAGGCCACCGGGGAGAGCAGGACGGCGGTGCCGCCGAGCCACAGGGCGTGCAGCAGCTGGCCGATCAGGCCCATGTCGTGGTGCAGCGGCAGCCAGCCGCCGATCCTGCCGCCCGGTACGGTGCCCAGGGCCGCGTGGATCGCCCGGTGGTTGGCGAGCAGCGCGCGGTGGGTCACGATCACCCCGCGGGGCTCGCGGGTCGAACCGGAGGTGTACTGCAGGAAGGCCACGTCGTCGGGTTCCCGCCGCGGCGGCTGCCACGGTTCGCCGCCGTCCGCCGGGGACGTGACGTCGGCGTCGGTGGGGATGCAGGTGACCTGCCCGTGTCCGGTACGGGCCAGCAGCTGGGTGACGTCGAGGGCCTCGGCGAGCGAGGTGAGCACGCAGCCGGCGCCGGAGTCCTTGACGATGCCCGCGATGCGTTCCCCGGGCCGGCCGAGCGCACCGAGGGGCGCGGCGGGCACCGCGATCACGCCCGCGTAGAGGCAGGCGAGGAAGCCGATGCCGAACAGGGCGGGCGACTCGTGCAGGATCAGCACCCGGTCCCCGGGGGCCGCGTGGCGTCCGATCCGGGCCGCCACGGTGCGGGCGGCCAGGTCGAGTTCGGCGTAGGAGAGCGTCCGAGGCCGCAGCGCTCCGTCCCGCTCGGTGAGGACGATCAGCGCCTCACGGTCGGGTGCCGCGGCGACTCTGCTCCGCACGATGTCGGTGAAGGTCCGGTGGCCGGTCAACGCCCTCCCCTTTCGGTGTCGTGGTGTCGCTCGCGTGCGCCGGGGCGACAGGTGGTGGTGGTCCGCCGGTCATCTCCCCGGCCAGGACGGCGTCCGGTGACCCGCGCTCTTGACGGTCCAGTCCGCGTACGCCGCCTTCGCCTCCTGGTCCGGCTCGCGGTCGCGGCGGGTCAGGGCGAGCAGCACGGCGGTGACGGCGGCCAGTTCGGCGGCGTCGGGACGGCCGCGCACCACGGTGATGTGCGTCTCGTCGGTCATGGCACCAGCGTGCACGCGGCGGCTAGAGCCGTCCTCGCGTCCCGAACGCGACCGAGCCGAGGACCAGGAGGTCCTCGGCTCGGTCACCGCTGGGCTCGCACGCCCCGGAACGGTTCAGTCGATCACGCGTTCGTAGGCCACGTGCCGGGTCCGCTCCAGCACGACCTCGGTGCCTCGCTCCAGCTCCTGCCGGGCCGCCCGGACCGGCTCGCTGTCCAGCGCCCGCTCCAGCGACTCGGCGTCCCGCCACCACAGCACGCCGGTGTACAGGGCGGGGCGCAGCAGGGAGCGCAGCAGGTCGCTGCCGCCGAAGCCGCCCGCTTCGCCGAGGCGGTCGGCGAGGCCGGCGAACCGCCGCTCGAAGGCGCGCCAGTCCCCGCCGACCCGGGCGCGCAGCAGGGCGACGCTCTCGGTGCCGGGCCGCGCGCTGTCCCGCAGCACCCGGCCGACGCTGACGGCCTGGTCGACCTCCGTCTCGACGAGCGGTTCCAGACGTTCGACATGGCCCAGGAACGTCTCGTCGTGCACGGTGTCGCGGAAGGCGCGCAGGGTGCGCCAGTGCCCCAGGTGGACGTACACGTGCGGATGGTCCGTGAGGCGTACGGTCACCAGGAAGTCGAAGTCGGTGCGGCGGCGCAGGAACTGGGAGTGTTCCCGGAACAGCCGCTCGAACCTGTCGGTGTCGCCCTTGACCTCGAATCGGTTGATGATCGTGACGGGTCCGGTGAGATCACGTCCCGGCATGCACGTCCTCCGCGTAGTGCTTGGCATGGCGCAAGGTGGTCGAGCTGTTGGTACCCAGGGCCTTGCGGACCAGGGCCCGGGCCTCGGCGAGCGTGGCGTCGGGGCCGAGCGCGGAGCGTACTCCCTCGGGGTCGAGCACCACCGTGTGCCAGGAGGTGACGGTGAGGGTCTCCCCGTCGCCCGACGGTTCGATGGTCCAGCGTCCGGTGTGCACGCGCATGGCCACCGGTACCCGCAGCTGCTTGTACACGATCTCCCCGCGGTCCTCGAAGCACACCCGGACCGAGGTGGTGTTGTGCAGGGAGCCGTCCGGGCTGCGGGTGTCCATGTCCATGTGCTGGATGCCCGGTTCGTCCTCGGTGAGCGCGAGCCGCGCCACGTGGGGCAGCCGTTCGGGCCACAGGTCGGCACGGTCCAGGAAGGCGTACACGTCGCCCGCGGCACCCGCGACCGTCACGGAGTCGCTGAAGGTGAACCGGAGTTCGTCCGCGGACTCGCCGAGTTCCGCCGCGTTCTTCAGGGCGGCGAGTTCGGCGACGCTGTTGCGGTCGACGGCGCGTTCGATGAGCTGCTCGGCCTCCGGGTCGTCGTGGACCGCGCGGTAGTCGTGCAGCAGCACCACCCGGGTCGTGCCGTCCTCCAGGGACTCGATGCGCCAGGTGCCGCCCATCGAGGCGACGGGGGCCGCCGGGACCACCTGGCGGAAGGTGACGGTACGGGAGTGCGGATCGAGGGTGCGGCGGGAGGTCCAGGTGCGGACCTGCTCGTTGGCGATCGCCCAGATGCGCAGCAGCTGCTCGCCGGCGCCGCTGTCGTCCCGGCTCTCCTCCAGCACCTCGACGTGGACGGTGGGCCCGAAGACCTGGGGCCAGGAGGCGACGTCGGCCACCAGCGCGTAGCAGGTCTCCGGGGGCGCCGCCACGGTGACGGCGTGTTCCGTCAGATGCGTTCCGGTGACGGGGGCGGTGTCCGGTGTCTCGCTCGTAACGGTCGTCGCCACGGCGGGTCCTTCCTTCGGGTCGTGCCGTCCGGGACGGCGATCAGCAGAGTGGCACAGCCGCCTGGAGCGCTCCTCGACGGCGGGTGGAGACCGGCCACATCGGGCCGGGTACGGCGTCAGGCCCCCTCGGCGCCCGCCCAGTCGGGGCGTTCGGTGATCTCGACGACGGCGCAGCCCCAGCTGTAGCCCGCTCCGACACTCACGAGGACGCAGCGGTCGCCGGGGGCCGCCCGGCCCGAGACCAGCAGGTGGTCGAGGCTCGCGAACTGGTCTCCGGCGCCGAGGTGGCCGACGGTCCGGCTGAACTCCCAGGTGGTGCGCTCCGGTTCGATGCCGAACGGGGTGTAGTAGATGGACTGCAGCCGCCGCCGCCCGAAGTGCGGAAGCACCACCCACCGGGCGTCTCCGAGTTCCATGCCGGCGTCGGCGAGCGCCTGCTTGAGCACGGTCTGCTGTCCGGCGTGCGCCCGGGTGATGGCGTACGACATCCCCACCCGGCCGACGAAGGCGCGCTTGGCCTCCTCGAAGTCGACGGGTGTCCGGCTGCTGAACGGGGCTCTGGTGAACGGTTCGTCGCCGCGGTGCAGGGGTTCCAGTGACGGGTCGGCGTGCAGGGCGAGGGAGAGCAGGCGGGCGAAGCCGCCGCGCCGGGACAGGACGAGCGCCGACGCGCCGTCGGCGTAGGGCGTGCCGGGGTCGGTCTGCCAGCGGTCGATGCCCGGGGTGCAGAAGCGGTCGGCGCAGGTGAGCAGGGCGTCGCCGTGGCCGTGGCCGGCCGTGAGGTAGGCGGTGGCCAGGTCGAGGGCGGCGAGGCCCCCGTTCGACATCTGCCGGATCTCCAGGGCGGGGCAGTTGTTGCCGAGGGCCTCCCGCTGGATGTACGAGGCCACGGGCCACAGGTCCTGGCCCTGGTGGTAGGTGTCCGCGTGCAGCACCAGGTCGACGTCGGCCGGGGCGCTGCCCGCGCGGGCCAGTGCCGTCCGGGCGGCGTGCGCCGCCATCTCGGCGGCGGACTCGTCCGGGGAGTACGCCACCGAGACGGCGCCGGTGGCGGCGACGAGGCGGGCCGGGCACTCGCCCGCGGCCACGGCGTCGTCGATGCGCAGTCGGGACGGGAGACGTACGGAGGTCCCCCGCAGGTAGATGTCTTCCACACGCACAGCCGCTCCAGAGGGTTCGAAGGGGTCAGCCGGCCGGTGCGGCCACCAGGCGCTCGGCGTCCTCGCGCCGCCCCGGCGCGTCGGACAGGGCGTAGTGGACGGCGTCCAGCAGAGCCGTCAGGGCCGCCCCCGTCGCATGCCGGTCCACGCCGACGGTGCCCCAGCGCCGCTCACCGCACTGGAACGACAGCAGGACCCGCACCGAGGGCGGCGTCGTACGGTCCCCGGCGAGTTCCCGGACCGTGTGCCCGGTCAGGCGCAGCCCGGCCAGCTCGGGGAAGACGGGGTCCAGCGCCTGGTGCAGGGCGGCGTCCAGGGCGTGCACGGGCTCCCGGCCGGTGCCGCCGGCCGTGCACGGCTCCCCCGCGACGCGCAGCCGCATCGAGGCCCGCGCACCGCCTCCGTCCCCGTCCCCGTCCCCGTCCAGGGAAACCTGCCAGGACTCCACGGCGAACGGCTCCGGCGGAGTGTGCCCGGCCAGCTCCGCGCGCAGCAGCAGCGCGAAGGAGGCGTCGGCGGCCTCGAAGCTGTAGCCGCGGCTCTCCAGCTCCTTGATCCGGGCCGCGGCCCGGCCCACCGCCTCCGAGCCGGCCCCGACGTCGTAGCCGAGTTCGCGGGCCTTCAGCTCCACGGAGGACCGTCCGCCCATGTCGGAGACCAGGACGCGCATGGTGTTGCCGACCCGGCCCGGGTCGATGTGCTGGTACAGGCCGGGGTCGACGCGCAGCGCCGAGGCGTGCAGGCCCGCCTTGTGGGTGAAGGCCGCCGCGCCGACGTAGGGGGCCGCGGGGACGCCGGGGATCCCGGTGACCTCCGTGATGGCCCGGCCGGTGGGCTCCAGCTCCGCGAGCCGCTCCAGCGGGATCACCTCACGGCCCCGTTTGAGGACGAGGTTCGCCATGACGGTGAACAGGTTGGCGTTGCCGCAGCGTTCGCCGTAGCCGTGCGCGGTGCCCTGGGCGTGCACGGCACCCGCGTCCACGGCGGCCATGGTGTTGGCGACCGCGCAGCCGGTGTCGTCGTGGCAGTGGATGCCGACGGCGGCGCCGGTCATGGCGATGGTGTCGGCGACGACCGCCTTGACCTCCTCCGGCAGCGAACCGCCGTTGGTGTCGCACAGCACCACGGTCTCGGCGCCGGCCTCCGCGGCGGTGCGCACCACTTCCAGGGCGTACTCGCGGTTGCTGACGTACCCGTCGAAGTAGTGCTCGGCGTCCAGGAACACCCGGCGTCCGGCGAGCACCAGGTGCTGCACGGTGGACCGGATCATGGCGAGGTTCTCGGCGAGCGTGGTGCGCAGCGCCCGGTCCACATGCCCGGTGTGGCTCTTGGCGACGAGCGTCACCACCGGCGTCTCCGCCTGCAGCAGCGCCCGCACCTGCGGGTCCTGGGACACGGCGACGTCGGGCCTGCGGGTGGCGCCGAAGGCCGTCAGCAGGGCGGCCCCGAGGTCCAGTTCGGTGCGCGCCCTGCGGAAGAACTCGGTGTCCTTCGGTATCGCGCCGGGCCAGCCGCCCTCGATGAACCCCACGCCGAGGGCGTCCAGGCTGCGCGCGATGGCGAGCTTGTCGTCGACGGTGAGGGCCAGGCCCGCCATCTGGGTTCCGTCGCGCAGGGTCGTGTCGTAGAGCTGGAAACCGCTCTGTCGCGCCATCGTCCCTCCTTCCTGTCGGGCCTGCACTTCGCTGCGCCGGCTTGGGCCAAGACTCGGGCCGGGGGCTTGAAAGGGCCCGGAGCGGGGGTTGAACGCCCGGGCGCTGCAGCCCGGGCATGTCTGAGGGGCCGGGCGGCTGGTTGCCGTCCGGCCCCTCACGGAGGCGGTTCAGGACGCCGGGGCGGTCTCCGGCTCACCCGCCGGCTGCTCCTGGCGCAGGCGCTTGGGCAGGGCGAACATCAGCAGGAACACCGCGGCGGTGACCCCGATGAAGGTCTTGAGCAGGGTCTGGAAGCTGTCGGAGAAGGAGTCGCCGACCTGCTCCTTGCCGTAGGTGCCGACGACCTGCGCCACCTTCGGGTCGCGCAGCGGCTGCACGGTGCAGCTCGCGGGCACCAGGGAGGCGTCCTTCTCGCTCGCCCGGTCGATCGCGCAGGTGCGGTAGGCCGCGGCGATCCTGTCCGCGTCACCCGGGGTGACCCGGGCGCTCGCCACCAGCTCCTTGCGCAGCTGCGGCAGTTGGTGGTCGACGTTGCCCGTGGTGTTGCCGACGATGCCGCCGAAGAAGACCACGCTGATCAGGGCGCCGCCGATGGCGAAGCCGAGCTGGGTGTTGGTGTTGACCACACCGGAGGCCGAACCCGCGTGCTCGTGCGGCACCTCGGAGGTGACGATCAGCGGCAGCGGCGTGGCCACCGTGCCGAAGCCGAGACCGACCAGGAACAGCGGGATCGCGATCTTCCAGGAGGTGACGTCGTGGCCGTACTTGCCGGCCACCCAGATGTACGTGCCCAGGCCGATCATCAGCACCAGGGCACCGACCTGCATCGCCTTGCGGCCGAACTTGGGCACCAGGATCATCACGGACGAGGTGGCCGTGAGGAAGGCGCCGATGCAGAACGGGAGGCTGGTCAGACCGGCCCGCATCGGGGACCAGCCCTGGCCGACCTGCATGTACAGCGTCCACCCGATGGTGAACATGCCCATGCCCGCATAGAAGATCAGGTTCACCCCCAGGCCGGCCGAGTAGCTGCGGGTGCGGAACAGGCCCAGCTCCACCAGCGGCGAGTTGTCCCGGCGCGTCTTGGTGCGCTGCCAGGCGACGAAGCCGGCCAGCACCAGCACCGAGGCGCCCATGGAGACGAAGCCCAGCGCCGGCCAGCCCAGCTCCCGGCCCTGCAGCAGCGGGAAGACCAGCATCACGAAACCGATGGTCAGCAGCACCACACCGCGGATGTCCAGCCGCAGCGCCTGCGGCGCCTTCGACTCGGTGATGACCTTGGCGCCGTACGCCAGACCCACCAGGCCGACGGGCACGTTGACCAGGAACACCAGACGCCAGTCGAGACCGAACAGGTTCCACTCCACCAGCAGGCCGCCGAGGGCCAGACCGAGCGTCGCGGCGAGACCGCCGACCAGGCCGTGCAGCGCGAAGGCGGTGCCGCGTTCCTTGTCGTTGAAGGTGACGTGGATGATCGACAGCACCTGGGGCACCATGACACCGGACGACGCGCCCTGGACCACCCGGGCGACGACCAGTTGCCACGGCTCCTGGGCGACACCGGCCGCGAGCGAGCACAGGGTGAATCCGGCGACGCCGACGAGGAACATCTTCTTGCGGCCGTAGATGTCACCGAGCCGGCCGCCGAGGATCAGGGTCAGGGCGAAGGCGAGCTGGTAGCCCACCAGAACCCACTGGATGGCCGAGTACCCGGCACCCAGCTCCCGCTGCATGGAGGGCGCCGCCACATTGGCGATCGTGCCGTCCAGCAGATCCAGGAAGGCGGAGACGAGCAGCACCAGCAGGGCTGCCCAGCGCCGGGGGTCCAGCGGCCTGTCCCCCGCCGTCGGATCCGCGCCCGCCGTCCTGCTGTCCACCTCCGTCTCGACGGACGGAGCCTGTTCGGACGAAATAGCCATGATGGGGCCTCTCCTATTACTCGGGGGGGTTGTCTGGGGGATGGGTGTGGGGTGGGGCGATGGTGGGCAAACCTGTCGCCCACCGGGCAGGATGACCCCGGTCAGTCGAATTCCGCTGGAGTCCTGCTGAAGCGCGGCGCCGGGGTGGCGGGTCCGCTGCCCCTGGCCCGGTGGTGAGGGTGCTCGGCCGCCTCCGCGACGCTGAGGACCGGCGTCACGCACGCTTCCGTGTCGGCGAAGCGGCGGGCCCAGTCGTCCCGGCTCCGGGTGGCGAACCGGCGGGCGAACACCCGCCGCAGCGAAGGCCAGTTGACCGGGTCGCTCCGGTCGGGCAGCCGCTCGGGATCCAGCTCCAGGCCCGCGAGCAGCGCCCGGTAGAACCGTTCCTCCAGCGCGCCGACGGCCACATGCGCGCCGTCGGAGCACTCGTAGCAGGTGTAGAA
This sequence comes from Streptomyces sp. NPDC001851, assembly GCF_040297165.1. Lineage (NCBI taxonomy): Bacteria > Bacillati > Actinomycetota > Actinomycetes > Kitasatosporales > Streptomycetaceae > Streptomyces > Streptomyces sp. NPDC001851. Next base: position 61,276 of record NZ_JBEOYR010000002.1, read on the forward strand.
GGGCGCACCGCCGTCCAGCAGATTGACCCCGCGCTCGTGCCGCCACTGCCCGCTGTCGGCCATCGCGGTCAGCATGCCGAGCATCGCGCCGGCCCCGTCCACGATCGCGGCGTCCACGACCTGCCCCCGGCCCGAGGTCTGCCGCTCGTACAGCGCGGCCAGCACCCCGGCGACCAGGAACATCGCACCACCCGCGAAGTCGCCCAGCAGATTGACCGGCGGCACAGGGGGCCCGCCGGCCTCGCCGATGGCGTGCAACGCGCCCGTCAGAGCGAGGTAGTTGATGTCATGCCCCGGGGTGCGGGCGAGCGGGCCCTCCTGGCCCCAGCCGGTCATCCGGCCGTACACCAGGCGGGGATTGCGCCCCAGGCAGACCTCCGGGCCGATACCGAGCCGTTCCGCCACGCCCGGCCTGAACCCCTCCACCAGGACGTCCGACTGCTCCAGCTGCCGCAGCAGCCAGTCGACGTCGCCCGGGTCCTTGAGGTCCAGTTCCACCGACCGGCGCCCACGGTCCAGTTCCCCGTGCCAGTCCACGAACGACCGGACGCCGTCGGCCCGGTCGATCCGCACCACATCGGCCCCGAGGTCCGCGAAGATCATGCAGGCGAACGGGGCGGGCCCGATCGCCGCGAGCTCCACCACCCGCAGGCCGTTCAACGGTCCTGTGCCTGTCGACATCGCGGCTCCTCCTCGTCGGAGTGGGCACGCTGCAAGCGGCCCCTGGAACTCCGCCTCAGCAGCACTCGCGCCGCTCTCGAACCGGTACGCCGCCGGCCGGTTCCAGCCGTGCTCTAGCCGGCCCTCCTAGCCTCCGCGGGACACCAGTACGCACCGACCCGGGAGGCCCAGCGATGAGCAGGGACGTCACGCCGTTCCACGTGGCATTCGACGAGGCGGACCTCACCGACCTCAGGGACCGCCTGGCCCGCACCCGCTGGCCGGAGCCGGAGACGGTGGACGACTGGTCGCAGGGCGTACCGCTGGCGTACCTGAAGGAACTGGCCGGATACTGGCGGACCGGGTACGACTGGCGGCCGGCCGAGGCCCGCCTGAACGCTTTTCCCCAGTTCCGCACCGGGATCGACGGACTCGGCGTGCACTTCCTCCACGTGCGCTCCCCGCACCCGGACGCCCTGCCGCTGCTCCTCAGCCACGGCTGGCCCGGCTCGGTGGTGGAGTTCCTCGACCTGATCCAGCCCCTGACGCACCCCGAGGACCCGGCCGACGCCTTCCACGTGGTCTGCCCCTCGCTGCCCGGCTTCGCCTTCAGCGACAAGCCGTCCGCCCCCGGCTGGACGATCGAGCGCACGGCCGCGGCCTGGGCGGAGCTGATGGCCCGGCTCGGCTACGACCGCTACGCGGCCCACGGCGTCGACTGGGGCTCCTTCCTCACCGGCGTACTCGGCGAGACGGACGCCGCTCACCTGGCGGGCATCCACCTGGCGATGCCGTTCGCCAGGCCGCCGCAGGAGCAGGTGGCCCTGGACGACAGGGATCTGGCCGGGCTCGCCGCGCTCAAGGAGTTCCAGCAGAACGAGGGCGGCTACTCGGCGATCCAGGCGACCCGCCCGCAGACCCTCGGATACGGCCTCACCGACTCCCCCGTCGCCCAGCTGGCCTGGATGGCCGAGAAGTACTGGGCGTGGAGCGACCACGACGGCGACCTGGAGAAGCTGATCCCGCGGGACACGCTGCTGGACTGCGTGACCCTGGCGTGGCTCTGCCGCACGGGTGCGTCGTCGGCCCGTATCTACTGGGAGAGCCACAACAAGATGGCGCTCGCACCGGTGCGGGTGCCTGCGGCGCTTTCCGTGTTCCCCAAGGATGCGCGGATGCCGCGGGCCTGGTGCGAGGCCCGCTTCGCGGATCTGCGGCGCTGGACGGACCACGAGCGGGGCGGGCACTTTCCGGCGTTGGAGCAGCCGGAGTTGCTCGTGGAAGAACTCCGCTCGTTCTTCCGCCCGTTGCGCTGAGTGCGCAGGTGCGGCTTCGTCGTGGCCGGTCGCGCCCACGCGGCGGAGCCGCACACGGACCCAGCCCCGCGCCCCTTTCGGGGCGCTTCACCACCGAGGAGTCGTCATCGTGCCGGACGTGCACTCCACCGAGGAGCTGCCTCCCTTCCCCTTCCCGGGGTCCAGTTACCGGGGCCCCGCGCCGCTGTTCGCCCGGCTGCGGGGTGAGCGGCCGGTCGTGCGGGTGGCGTGGCAGGGCGGCGGGCATGCCTGGCTGGTCACCCGGTACGCCGACATCAAGGCCGCCCTCGAAGATCCCCGGCTGAGCCGGGCCGCCGCCTACGCCCCCGGGGCCCCTCGCTTCGACGGGCTCTTCCAGGCGCCGCCCGGAATGATCATCTCTGTCGATCCGCCGGACCACACCCGGCTGCGCGCCCTGGCCGAGCAGGCCTTCTCGGCGGAGCGGATCGAGGCGATGCGCCCCCGCGTACGGGAGCTGGCGGGGCGGCTGCTGGACTCCGCGGAACGCGCGGCGAAGGAGACCGGCGGCCCGGTGGACCTGGTCGCCTCCTTCGCGGCGCCGCTGGCGATGACCGTGATCTGCGAACTGCTCGGCGTACCGGAGGCGGACCGGGGCCGGTTCCACGCCTGGGTACGCCGGTTCGCCGATGTGTCGGCACCGCCCGAGCACAGCGCGGAGGGCGGCAGGAAGCTGGGCGAGTACATCGCGGGGCTGGTGGCCGCCAAGCGGCAGACCCCCGGGAACGACGTACTCTCCGCGCTGATCAGCGCCCGGACCGGCCATGACGCGTCCGCGGCCGGCCGGCTCTCCTTCGACGAGCTGGTGGCCCTGGGCTTCACCCTCCTCGGCGCGGGCTTCGACTCCTCCGCGGGCCAGATCGCCAACTTCACCCTGGCCCTGCTGGCCGACCACCCCGACGCCTGGCGACACCTCGGCGAGCATCCCGAGGACATCCCGCCCGCCGTGGAGGAGCTGCTGCGCACGGTCAACCTGAACGGCAACGACACCTCGGGGCTGCCAAGGATCGCCACCGAGGACGTGGTGGTCGGCGGCGTCACCGTCCCGGCCGGCGACGCGGTCTTCCTCGCCTTCCCCTCGGGCAACCGGGACGCGGCGGTGTTCGACCGGCCCGACCACGTCGACCTGCGGCGCGGGGGGCCCGGGCATCTGGCGTTCGGCCACGGCATCCACCGCTGTCTCGGCGCCTCGCTGGCCCGCCTCGAACTGACCGTCTCGATCGAGGAGTTGACCCGGCGCTTCCCGGGCGCCCGGCTCGCCGTGCCGGAACAGGAGCTGTGCTGGCGGCTGGGCGACGTGAACCACAACCTGCTGGCCCTACCCGTCCACCTGCACTCCCAGGAGCACTCATGACCACCGAGCAGCTGCCCGCGACGAGCCGCGAGATCCGGCTCGCCGCCTATCCCGACCCCGAAGGACCCGTCACCCTGGAGCACTTCGCGCCCGGCGAGTCGCCGCTCGGCGAGCCCGGCGAGGGGCAGGTCGTCGTGCGCAACGACTGGATGACGCTGGGCTCGGTCGCCCGGGACCAGATGAACCCGGACACCAGGCTGCCGATCCCGGTGTTCCAGCCGGGCGTGGCCATGTGGGGCCGTACGGTGGGCACGGTGGTCAGGTCCCGCAGCCCCCTGCTCGCCGTCGGCGATCTCGTCGAGCACTTCAACGGGTGGCGCGAGTACGCCGTCGGCGCCGCCCACGAGTTCTTCAGGCGGGACCGCTCGCTGCTGCCGGGGCCCGAGTACTTCCTCTCCCAGGGCCCGACCGCCTGGCACGGCATGGTCGGCACCGCGGAAGTCCGCGAGGGCGATGTGGTGTTCGTGTCCGGCGCCACCAACGGGGTCGGCGCGCTGGCCGGGCAGATCGCCAGGCTGAAGGGCGCGGCCCGGGTCATCGGCAGCACCGGTTCCAAGGAGAAGACCGGCTTCCTGGTGGACGAGCTGGGCTTCGACGCCGCGTTCGACTACCACGACGGTCCGGTGGCCGAGCAGCTGGCGGAGCTGGCCCCGGACGGGCTGGACGTGGTCTTCGACAACGTCGGCGGCGAGCAGTTCGAGGCGGCGGTCCAGGTCGCGGCGCCGGGCGCCCGGTTCGCGCTGTGCGGGGCGCTGGCCGGGCAGCACGGTGCGGACGCGGGCGGTCATCCCCGGCTCGCGCTGATGTCGGCCATCACCAAGTCACTGACGCTGCGCGGTTTCGCGACGCTGCACACGCCGGACCAGATCGAGGAGTGGAACGCCCGGTTCGGCGCCTGGCTGCGCGAGGGGCGGATCGTCTTCCCGCACACTGTCGTCGAGGGCGGGGTGGCCGTGCTGCCCGAGACCTTCGTGGCGCTGCTGGAACGCAGGTACAGCGGCACCGTCGTGGTGAAGCTGTCCTGACCGGGGCCCCGGTCGCGGGGAGAGAGAGGCGGAGGCGGGATGACCGTACTGGACCGGCGCGCGCTGAACAGGGCGCTGCTGGCGCGGCAGCTGCTGCTCGCACGGCGGCCGGGGTCCGCCTCCGCCGTCCTGGAGCACCTGGTCGGCATGCAGGCGCAGGCGCCCGACCCGCCGTACATCGGCCTGTGGACCCGGCTGGCCGGCTTCGCCGCCGGGGAACTCTCGGAGCTGATCCGGGGGCGTGCGGCGGTGCGTCTCGCGCTGATGCGCGGCACCATCCACCTGGTCACGGCACGGGACTGCCTGTCCCTGCGGCCGGTGCTGCAAAGTTCCCTGGACCGGCAGCTGACCAGCACCTTCGGCCGCCGCCTTGAGGGCCTCGACCTGGACGAGGTCACCGCGTACGGACGCAAGCTGTCCGATGCCGAGCGGCTCACGCTGGGCGGCCTCGGCGCGCTGCTCGCCGAACGCTGGCCGGGGTACGAGCCGTTCGCCCTGGCCAACGTCGTCCGCGCCCGCGTGCCGCTGGTGCAGCTGCCGCCGCGCGGGCTGTGGGGCGAGAGCGGACAGGCCGTGCACGGCACGGCCGAGACCTGGCTGGGCCGGCCCCTGGACACCGGCACCGCGCCGGACACCCTGGTGCGGCGGTATCTGGCGGCCTTCGGACCGGCCACCGTCAAGGACGTCCAGGCCTGGTCCGGGATGACCCGCATCGGCGCGGTCGTCAAGCGCCTGCGGCCCGAACTGCGGGTCTTCCGGGACGAGAACGGCGCCGAACTGTACGACGTCCCCGACGCGCCGCTGCCGGATCCCGCGACGCCGGCACCGGTGCGGTTCCTGCCGGAGTTCGACAACATCCTGCTCGGCCACGCCGACCGCGGCCGCATCCTCACCGAGGAGCAGCGGCGGCTGGTCTTCACCCGCAACGGCCTGATCAGGTCGACGGTGCTCGTGGACGGTTTCGTACGGGCGCTGTGGCGGATCGAGGACGGCGCCCTGGTCGTCGAGCCGCTGGGGCGTGCCCTGGCACGCCGCGACCGCACGGCCGTGGAACGCGAGGGCCGCGACCTGCTGGCCTTCGCGGCACCGGGCCTCACGCACCCGGAGATCCGCTGGGTCTGAACCCGCGCCTGCTCTCCCCGGGCTCGACCGCCGCCCAAGACGCACCCGCTGTACTGGCTCCCTCGGACCGAACCAGAGAGGGAACCGCCATGCCGGACCAGCCCTTTGCGGAGCAGACCGTCGTCGTCACGGGAGGCGGCACCGGTATCGGCCGTGCCGCCGCGCTGTCGTTCGCGGAACTCGGCGCCCGCAGCGTGATCATCACCGGGCGGCGCAAGGAACGGCTCGCCGAGGTCGCCGCCCGGCACGACGCGATCGTGCCGGTGGGCGCGGACGTGACCACCGAGGCCGGCGCCCAGGCCGTCGCCGACGCGGTGGGCGAGCGGGGCGGCGCGCTGGACGTGCTGGTGCACAACGCGGGGATCTTCCGTTTCAGCCCGCTGGCGGCGCTGGACGCGGCCACCGCCCGGGACGTCGTCGAGACCAACGTCCTCGGCCCGCTGCTGCTCACCGGCCACCTGCTGCCCCAGCTGCGCTCCCCCGGCGGCCGGATCGTGCTGGTCTCCAGCCGGGGCGGCCACAACCCGGGCCCGGACAGCTCGGTGTACTCGGCGAGCAAGGCGGCCGTGCACAGCTTCACCCGGAGCTGGGCCGCCGAGCTGGCGCCGCGCGGCATCCGGGTCAACGCCGTCGCCCCGGGCTTCGTACGCACCGAGGCCTACGCGGCCAACGGCCTCGGCCCCGAGCAGGTCGAGGGCCTGTTCGCGGGTGTCGCCGCCACCGTGCCGCTGGGCCGGATCGGCGAGCCCGAGGACGTCGCCCAGTGGATCACCCGCCTCGCGGACCGGGCGAACGAGCTGGTCACCGGCCAGATCATCACGGTCGACGGCGGTCTGGACATCGCCACCCGTTAGGTCCCGGGCCGCTGGCCCGGCATCTGCCGGGCATCCACTCCTTCCGATCCTCCCGTCCTCCCGAAAGGACCCACCGTGACCACCAGTGCCACCGAGGCGGACACACCGGCACCGGCCGCCGAGGCCAAGACGTTCCCGTACGCGCGCACCTGCCCCTTCACTCCGCCCGCGGAGTACGCGGAGATGATCGGCAAGGACGTATCGCAGGTCACCCTGACCGGGTCGGGTCTGCGCATATGGACGGTGACGGGCTACCAGACCATCAAGACGCTGCTCACCGATCCGCGGGTCAGCGCCTCCCGCAAGCACGCCAACTTCCCCTTCTACTTCATCGCCCCGCCGGAGTACCGCACGGAGACGTCGTTCATCGGCTACGACGGCAAGGAGCACAGCTCCACCCGGCGCAAGGCGGCGCTGACGTTCACCAACCGGCAGGTGCAGCGGCTGCGGCCGCGCATCGAGGAGATCGTCGACGACCACCTCGACAAGCTCCTCGCGCTCCAGCCCCCGGCCGACTTCCACCGGGTGTTCTCGCTCGCCGTGCCCATGACGGTGATCTGCGAGCTGCTCGGCATCCCCCAGGACCAGCACGACTTCTTCATCAAGCACGGCACGGCCCTGCTCGGCGGGCACAGCAGCACCGAGGAGCGGCAGGCCGCGATCGTCGAGGTCAACGCGTACATCCGGGAACTCATCCAGCTCAAGCGGCGCGAGCCGGGCGAGGACCTGCTGAGCCGGGCCATGGCCGACTACGCGGAGTCCGGCGAGGAGTACACCGACCGGGACCTGTTCAACATGGTGCGGCTGCTGATGAACGGCGGCCACGAGACCACCGCCAGCCAGATCTCGCTGGGCACGGCCTGCCTGCTGGAGAACCCCGACCAGCTGGAGCTGCTGCTGAACGACCCGTCGCTGGTGAAGCCGGCCGTGGAGGAGCTGGTGCGCTACGCGACCATCGGCGACACGGCCGTACCGCGCGTCGCGCTGGCGGACATCGAGATCGGCGGCCAGGTCATCCGCAAGGGCGACGGCATCCTCTGCCTGGGGCTCGCCGCCAACCGCGACCCGGAGGTCTTCCCCGAGCCGGAGAAGCTCGACATCACCCGGGGCAGCCGCAAGCACCTGGGCTTCGGGCACGGCGTGCACCACTGCATCGGCGCGGACCTGGCCCGCCTGGAGCTGGAGATCGTGTGGAGCAAGCTGTTCCAGCGCGTTCCGACGCTGAAGCTGGCCAAGCCGTTCCTGGAGATCCCGCGCAAGGAGGGTGCCGTCATCTACGGCCTGTGGGAGCTGCCCGTCGTGTGGTGAGACCCGTCCCCGGACGGCGAGGGGCCCGGTACCGCTTCGGTACCGGGCCCCTCGCCCATGCCGGCCGGTGCCGGGGTCAGGCCGGGTCGGCGGCGATGTCCGGGCGCGGGGTGCGGCCCGGGCAGGTGGCGCGGGGGGCCGGCAGCTCGCCGTCGACGAGGTAGCGGTGGACGACGGCGTCGACGTAGGGGTTGCCGCCGAGCACGTACACCTCGTGCTCGCCGGAGTCCTCGACGGTGAGCAGATGGTGGCCGAGGCGTTCCGCCATCGCGACGCCGCCCGCGTAGTGGTCCATCGGGTCACCGTCGGCCTGCACCACCAGGCCCACCGGGTAGCCGTCGCGGACCGGCACGACGGGGGGTTCGGCGGGCTGGAAGGCCCGGAAGGCACCCACCCAGGGCTGGGCGCGCAGCACGCCGTAGCCGTACGGGTAGCGCTCCCGGAACGTCCGCATGTCCTGGTAGTAGACCTCCAGGTCGGCGGGCCAGGCGTGCTCCAGCGTGATGGCCTCCAGGACGCCGCAGCGCAGTGAGCCCTCGCTGTCGTCGGGGCGCCAGGTGCCCTGCTCCTGCAGCAGCCGCCGGCAGGCCTCGGCGTCTCCGGCGGCGGCGGCCTTGTCCAGGTCGCCGACCAGGGTGCCGAGTTCGGCCCACCGGCCGCGGTCGGCCGCGCGGTTGCCGACGGCGCCGTCGAACAGGGTGCGCAGGTGCGGGCCCCGGCCGAGGCCGTCGAGGCGTACGACGACGTCCTCGACCCGGGTGAACACCTTCTTGGGTGCGTCGCCCAGGCCGAAGTGCAGATGGCGGGCGGCCGTCCACTCGGCCCACCGCTCGACGTTGCGCCGCACCGCGTCGCCCTGCCACAGGAACTGCTCGCGCCAGGTCCAGTCGGGGTGGACGCACGAGTCGAGGACGCTGCGGTCGAGGCGGGCGGGGAACAGGGTGCCGTACACGGCTCCGACGTACGCCCCGTAGGCGTATCCGACGAAGTTCAGCTTCTGCTCGCCGAGCACGCCGCGGATCACGTCCATGTCGCGGGCCGTGTTGGGGGTGCTGATGTGGCGGCGCAGCTCGCCGCCGGCGCGGGCGCAGGCCTCCTCGCGCAGCCGCATGTCCTCGGCGAGCTGCGGGAACAGCGCGTCGGGCGGCCGGGAGTCGAACGGGGCTTGGGGGACGGTCACCTCGGCGAGCAGGTTGGTGGAGGCGCCGGTGCCGCGCGGGTCGAAGCCGATCAGGTCGTACACCTCGTGCAGCGGCGTGCCCGCGTACTCGTCGGGCAGCCGGCGGCCGGCGCCCCAGTCGCCGCCGGGGCCTCCGTTGACCCCGAGGAGGATGCCCCGGCGCCGCGCCGGCGCTGTCGCGCGGCGGCGGCTGAGGGCGATCTCGATCCGTTCGCCGCCCGGGTCCGCGTAGTCGCGCGGCACCTGGATCGTCGCGTGTTCGAGCAGCTCGTCGTCGGGGGCCGGCGACCACTGCGGTCGCTGGGCGTAGAAGTCGGTGAGCACCGCGAACCTCCGTTCTGGTCAGGAGGTTCAGCGTCCCGTCGGCGGCTTGAGACATCCTGGACGGCTGGTCGGTCCCGTACGGCGCAGCCGCGTGTCTAGCCGGCCCTGCGCCCCGGCACCGCCAGCGCGGCGAGGAGGCCGAGGGCCGCGAAGACGGCGCCGCCGGTCAGGGCGAGGCCGTAGCCGGAGGCGAGGGCGTGGGGGGTGGGCGCCGATCCCGGGGAGGTCGCCTCGTCGATGCGGTGGGCCGACAGCGCGGCCAGGGTCACCAGGCCGAGGGCGCTGCCGAGCTGGCGCGTGCTGTTGAGCAGTCCGGAGCCCAGGCCCGCCTGGTGGGCCGGCAGGCCGGCGGTGGCGGCGTTCGTCGTCGCGTTGAGCACCGCGCCCATGCCGGAGCCGAGCAGCAGCACGGGGCCCAGCAGGTCCGTGACGTAGGCGGCGTCCGCGTCCGCCCGCGCCAGCCACAGCAGGCCGAGGCAGGACAGCGACAGCCCGCCGAGCAGCACGGGCCGCGGCCCGGTGCGCGGGACCAGCCCGGAGACGCCCCAGCCGCCGAGCGCGATGCCCACCGACAGCGGCAGGTAGCTCAGACCGGTGCGTACGGGGCTGTAGCCGAGGACCTGCTGGAGCAGCAGCGTGAAGAAGTAGAAGGTGCTGAACAGCGCCGCGACGCCGAAGAAGGCGACCAGGTTGGCGGCGGCCACCGAGCGGATCCGGAAGACGTCGAGCGGCACCAGCGGATGCCGGGCGAACCGCGCCTGGATCAGCACGAACAGCCCGAGCAGCGCGGCCCCGCCGGCGAGCGGGGCGAGGACGGCCGCCGACGTCCAGCCGTAGGTGTCCGCCCCGGCGACCGCGCAGACCACCGCCATCAGGCCGAGCGTCACGGTGACGGCACCGGGGACGTCGAGGCGGGGGCGCGGCCCGTCGCGGCGCGGCCCCCGCGGCACGACCCAGCGGACGGCCACGCACAGGACCAGCCCGATGGGCACGTTGACCAGCAGGGTCCAGCGCCAGGACAGCCACTCGGTGATCGCGCCGCCGGCCAGCACCCCGACCGCCCCCGCCGCCCCGGACACCCCGCTCCACCAGCCGAAGGCCTTCGCCCGTGCCCGCGGCCGGGTGAACGTCGTGCCGAGCACGGTCAGCGTGGCGGGCGCCATGACGGCGGCGCCCAGCCCCTGGAAGGCGCGGGCCGCGATCAGGGTCGCGGGGCTGTGCGCCGCCCCGCCGACGGCGCTGGCGAGCGTGAACAGGCCGACGCCGGCGAGGAAGATCCTGCGCTGCCCGAACAGGTCGGCGAGTCTGCCGCCGAGCAGCAGGAAGCCGCACACGACGACGGTGTAGGCGTTGTTGACCAGCTGCAGGTGGTGCCGGTCGAAGTGCAGGTCCCCGGCGATGGCGGGCAGTGCCACGTTGACCACCGAGGCGTCGAGCACGTTCATGAACTGGCCCAGGCAGCAGGCGGCGAGGACGAGCCCGAGCCGCGGCCCGGTGCGGACGGGCGTCGCGGCGGGGCGCACGGTCGAAGCGGTCATGCGGGCACGCTGGGCCCGGACGGTCGACGGCCGATCGCGGCCGGGTCGAGCCGTACGGCCCCGGCCAGCCGCCTAAAGGTGCGCTCAAGGGCGTCTCAAGACCCGGCGCCCACAGTCCCCCTCCGTACGTGTCCGTACGTGAGGGCCGGACGACATTCCCCGAGGAGAGCGCCATGGCCAAGATCACCTATCTGCATCCCAACGGCACCGCCACCGTCGTCGACGTCCAGGCACCCAACACGGTCATGCGCGGCGCGAAACTCCACAACATCGACGGCATCGAGGCGCAGTGCGGCGGCTCCGCGCAGTGCGGCACCTGCCACGTCTACGTCGACGAGAACAGCACCGTGCCGCTGCCGGCGATGGACTCCGTCGAGGACGACGTGCTGTACGGCACGGCCTGCCCCCGCCGGGAGACCAGCCGGCTCAGCTGCCAGCTGCCGGTCAGCGAGGAGCTGGACGGGCTCGTGGTGCACCTGCCCGAGGCGCAGAGCTGATGGCCGCCCGGGGGGTCGTCGTCATCGGCGCCGGGCAGGGCGGCCTGGACACGGCGGCCGCGCTGCGCGCCAAGGGCTACGGCGGACCGGTCACCCTGGTCGGCGAGGAGCCGGTGCCGCCGTACCAGCGGCCGCCGCTGTCCAAGGGCTTCCTCACCGGCGCCACCGGCCACCACGAACTGACGCTGCGCACCGAGTCGTTCTTCGCCGACCAGGACATCACCCTCGTCTGCGGTGACCGGGCCGAGCGCGTCGACGTGGACGTGCAGCGGGTCCGGCTGGCCTCGGGCGGCACGCTGCGCTACGACAAGCTGGTCCTCGCCACCGGTTCCCGGCCGCGCACCCTGCCCGTGCCCGGCATGGACCTGTCCGGTGTGCTGACCCTGCGCACCCTCGCGGACGCCGAGGCCCTGCGCGGCCTGCTGTCCGGGCCGCCCCGGCAGGTCGTGGTGCTCGGCGCCGGGTTCGTCGGCCTGGAGACGGCCGCCACCGCACGCGGCCTGGGCCACGACGTCACCGTGGTGGAGGCGCAGCGCCGCGTCCTCGCCCGCGCGCTCACCCCGCGGATGTCCGCCTGGCTGGCCGGCCGGCACCAGCGGCAGGGGGTACGGCTGCTGCTCGGCGCGGAGGTCACGGCCCTGCACGGAACCGCCGCGGGCGAGGTCGCCGGAGTGCAGCTGCTGGACGGCCGGCGGCTGCCCGCGGACCTCGTGGTCGTCGGCGTCGGCGCGCTGCCCGAGACCCGGCTCGCCGCCGAGGCCGGGCTCCTCGTCGGCGACGGCGTCATCGTCGACCAGTGGCTGCGCACGGACGACCGGTCCGTGTACGCCGTCGGCGACTGCGCCCGTTTCCCCAGCGCCCGGCAAGGGCGCCACATTCGCCTGGAGTCGGTGCAGAACGCATCGGACCAGGCCCGGTGTGTGGCCGCCGCGATCTGCGGCGAGTCCGCCCCGTACACCGCGGTCCCCTGGTTCTGGTCCGAGCAGTACGCGCTGCGGCTGCAGATGGCCGGACTGACCGCGGGGCACGACGAGACGGTGACCGTCGGCGATCCCGACGGGGCCCGCTTCTCCGTGCTCTGTTTCCGCCAGGGCCGGCTGACCGGCGCCGAGTCGGTCGGCAGGCCCGCGGACCACGCCATCGCCCGCCGCCTGCTGGCGTCCGGCACCGGCCCCTCCCCCGCCGAGGCCCGCACCCCGGGCTTCGACCTCAAGTCCTTCGTCATGAGGCCGGCTTCACCGGCCCCGGCGCCCGCATGACACCACCCGCGGACCGGCCGGACCAGAGCACCGGAAACCGGCACCAGCACCAGCACCGGCACAAGAGAGGCTGACCCCACATGTCCGAGACCAGATCGACCACAGTCACCCGTACCCGCCGCACCCTGCTGGCGTCGCTGACCGTGTCCGCCGCGATCGCCGGGGCGCTGACCCTGTCGGCGGCGCCCAGTGGCGCGGCTCCCGCCACCGACTCCCTGGTCGGCACCTGGGACCTCACGGTCTCCGTCACCACCCCGGACGGCGGCACGGCCGTCACCACGCCGCGCTTCGTGTTCGCCCCGGACCACCGGCTGTCGGCGGAGGGCCCCAAGGACAGCGACGGTGTGCCCGCCTACGTCGCCCACGGCTTCTGGAACGAGGACGACCGCGGCGACATAGCGATGTACATCAGCCACAACGGCCGTCCGGACGGCGCCTACCTCGGTGCCGTACAGGCCGAGCACATCGGGCACCTCAGCCGGCACGGCACCCGTTTCAGCACCCACGCCTACGCCTTCACCACCCAGCAGGACGGCACCACTCAGGGCCCCATCCCGGTCAGCGCACAGGCCGTCAAGGTGTCCGACGCCACCACGCGGTGACCCACGCCGCGCGGGCCGGCGCGGCAGGAACGAGTCAGACCCCACCCCCACGTCCGAGAGGTTCCCCCCATGTCTGACACCGGCACGACCACTCCTGTGCGGCCCCGCCGCGCCACCCTGCGAGCCCTCGGCCTGTGGCTCGCCCTGGTGGCCGCGGTACTCACCGGGGCCGCCTCCACCGCCGCCGCCGAGGACTCCCCGGCGGTGTCCCCGGTGGGCACCTGGACCACCGCCGTCACCATCGGCACCGGGCCGGACGCGGTGACCTCGACATCGCACTTCACCTTCGCGGCCGACCACACGCTGACCACGGACGGCGCGCCCGGGCCGGACGGCAGGCCCCAGTACCCGGGCACCGGCTACTGGACGGCGCGGCCCGACGGTTCGTTCGCGTTCTCCATCACGCACGGCGGACCCGACGTGGCCGACGGCGGCGGCACCTACCCGGGCACCGTGTACGCGGTCCACCAGGGCCGGGTCCGCGGCGACACCTTCACCACGACCGCCGTGGCGTTCACCGTCGTCGAGAAGACCGGTGCCCGCCTCGGCCCCATCACGGTCAGCGCGCTGGGCACCCGGGTGTCCTGATCCCCGCGCGGCCCACCGCGTCCTCGGCCCGTGCCCGGCTCCTTCCCCTTGAGCCGGGCGCGGGCCGTTCTCGTCCGCCGCTCCAGCGGACTCCCCTAGCGTGCGCCGTGACACGTCTGTGCACCCCCGTTGCAACGAAATGAGGCAGACATGACCGCATTCGCCGCCGGATCCCCGTGCTGGGTCGACGTCAGCGTCCCCGACCTGGACGCCGCGCGACGCTTCTACGGTGCGCTCCTCGGCTGGACCTTCGAGCCGGGTGACGAGCGGTTCGGCTTCTACACGCCGGCGCTGAAGGACGGCAAGAACGTCGCGGCCCTCGCGGCCGCGCAGGGCGGTGCCCCCGCCGCCTGGAACCTGTACTTCGCCACCCCGGACGCGCAGGACCTGGCCCGGCGCATCGGGGAGGCCGGCGGCAAGGTCGTGGTGGAGCCGACCGCGATCGGCGACGCCGGCACCCTGCTGGTGGCGACCGACCCGGGCGGGGCGCACTTCGGCGCCTGGCAGCCGGGCACCCGTGCGGGGTTCGACGTCCAGGGGGTGCCCGGCTCGTTCTTCTGGCCGGAGATCTACACCCGGGACAAGGCCGCCGTCGACCCGTTCTACGAGACCGTGTTCGGCTTCACCGGGCAGCAGATCTCCGAGGGCCCCTTCGACTTCAAGCTGTGGTTCCAGCAGGGCAACCCGCAGCCGGTCGCCGGCCGCCTGCAGATGGGCGAGTTCATCCCGGCCGACGTCCCCGCGCACGCCCTCGTCTACTTCTCGGTGGCGGACACCGACGAGACGGTGGCGAAGGTGCTGGAGCTCGGCGGCAGTGTGAGCCGTGAGCCGTCGGACAGCCCGTTCGGGCGCTCCGCCCTCGTCGCCGACGACCAGGGCGCCCGGTTCGCGGTGATGGGCCCGGTCAAGGACGCCGGCGCCGCCGCGAGCTGACCGCCGCAGCCCGCGCCGCCGTAGCCGAAAGAGCCGGTCCCGGAACCCCTGGCGGGTTCCGGGACCGGCTCTTGTGTGCTGTCCGCGAGGCGGCTGCGCTCAGTCCCCCCAGACCACCGGCAGGCTGGTCAGCGTGTGGTTGATCTCGCCTACGTGCCAGGGCAGTTCGGACTCGGGCACGGCCAGGCGCAGATCGGGGAAGCGGGTCAGCAGACCCTCGATGGCGATCACCAGCTCCATGCGGCCCAGGTGCTTGCCCAGGCAGTAGTGCAGACCGTGCCCGAAGGAGATGTGCGGGTTGTGCGCGCGGGCCAGGTCGAGGCGGTCCGGGTCGGAGAAGACGGTCTCGTCCCGGTTGGCGGAGGCCAGGGCCAGCAGCACCGCATCGCCCTTGCGGATGGTCACGCCGCCGACCTCGATGTCCTCGGCCGCGATCCGCGGGAACCCGGAGGTGTCGGTGGCGAACAGGTTGACGTGCCGCAGGAGTTCCTCGACGGCCACCGGGATCCGGGAGCGGTCCTCGCGCAGCCAGTCCCACTGGTCGCGGGCGTCCACCAGCAGCGCCAGCACCGAGTTGGCGAGCTGGTTGGCGGTGGTGTCGAAACCGGCGCCGATCAGCGTGAAGCCGAAGGTGACCAGCTCCTGCTCGCTGAGCCGGTCGTCGTTGTCGCGGGCGGCTATCAGCTCGGAGAGCATGTCGTCGGTGGGGTGGGCGCGCTTCTCGGCGATGAGGCCGACGATGTACTCGCTGAGCTTGGCGAGCCCGTCGAGGGACTCCTTGCCGCCGGCCCGCTCGTCGACGGTGGCGAAGGCGCGGGCCCACTTCTCGAAGGTCCGCAGGTCCTCGGCGGGCACGCCGAGCAGCTCACCGATGACGGTCAGCGGCAGCGGCACCGCGAACTCCTGCACCAGGTCGGCCGTGCCGCCGCGGGCCTGGATGCCGTCGAGCAGCTCGTCGCAGACCTTCTGCACGTTGTCCCGCATGCGCTCGATCCGGCGCATCGTGAAGGCGCCGGCCACCAGTTTGCGCAGCCGGGAGTGTTCCGGCGAGTCCAGCGAGATGATCATCTCGGGGGTGGTGTGCATGGTGCCGCCGATCCGGGGGGCGCCCTCGCCACAGGCCATGGCCCGGCTCAGCCGGGGATCGGCGGACAGCTCCCGCACGTCCTGGTAGCGGGTCACCAGCCAGGCGTCCACCCCGCCCGCGGTGCGCACCTTGACCACCGGCCGGGTCTGGCGCAGC
This sequence comes from Streptomyces sp. NPDC001851, assembly GCF_040297165.1. NCBI lineage: Bacteria > Bacillati > Actinomycetota > Actinomycetes > Kitasatosporales > Streptomycetaceae > Streptomyces > Streptomyces sp. NPDC001851. The sequence continues at coordinate 77,097 of NZ_JBEOYR010000002.1, forward strand.
TCCGCGTAGCGCGGTGCCGGTCCCCGGTACGACGAACCGGGCAGGGGGTACACATCGGATTCCTGAAGGGCAGTCACCATGACTCCTTCGCTGTAGCCGCCAAGGTCTCCACCACCGTAGGAACCGGTGATGGAGACCAAGTCGGCTGGAACTGGAGCCGGTTGGCGCCCGCGGCCTCAGTCGTCGGCGGGGCCGAGCAGCACCGTGGCGTAGTTCTTGCGGGCCGCGGTGTCGTACTGCAGGGCGACATGGCTGGTGGCCGAGGTGACGTCCCGCCATATCCGCTGCAGGGCGTGCGTCTCCCCGAGGCCGCCGGTGCCGGTGGCACGGACCAGCAGCTCCAGGGCGTCCTGGAGGAGTTCGGCCGAGAAGGTGGCGTTGCGCTCGTTGCGGGCCATCAGCTCGGGCGTGAAGGCGCGTGTGTCCAGGACGCCGGCGTTCTGCTCGACGAGGTGCCGGGCCGCGTCGATGCGCCCGGAGGCCCGTACGAGCCTGGTCTCGGCGGTGACGGTGCGCTTGCGCCCGGTCAGCAGCCCGCCCGCCGCCCGCAGCGCGCCGGCGGCGGCGCCCACCACGGGGGCGATGAAGGTCAGCCCGCCGACGGCCTGGAACGGCACGTTGTGCGCGGGCACCTCGGACGTGGCGTTGCGCCCGCTGAGCATGTCGGCGCGGGCGAACGACAGATGGTCCGGTACGAGGACGTCGTCGACGACGACCGTGTGGCTGCCGGTGGCCCGCATCCCCACGCTGTCCCAGGTCTGCTCGACGCTGAACGAACCCTGCGGCAGCGCGAAGAACCGCAGCTCGGGCGGCCCGTCGCCGTCCGGCTGTGCCACCGCCGCGCACAGCAGCGCCCAGTCGGCGAAGTCGATGCCGCTGACGTAGGCCCAGCGGCCCGCGAGCCGCCAGCCGCCGTCGGCCGGCCGGGCCCGCCCGGCCGGCATGAGCCCTGTGGCGATGACCGTGTCCGGGCTCTCGCCCCACAGCGCCCGGTGCCCCTCGGCGGGCAGGTGGGCGGCGAACCGCGCCGAGTACGCGGCCAGGGACGCGCACCACGCGGTGGCCGCACAGCCCTCGCCGACGGTGAGGACCGCGCGGGTCAGCTCACCGAACGTGCCCTCGCTGCCACCCCACCGCCCGGCCACGAAGTGCCGGGCGAACCCGGCCTCGGTCAGTGCCTCGGTGACGGCCGGGGCGAGCGCGCGCCGCCGGTCCGCCTCGGGGGCGTGCTCGGCCGCGAGCAGCGCCAGCTTGTCGGCGGCGGGGAGCAGTCCTGTTGCGTTGTCGGAGTCGTGTCCCATCCCTGTGACCTCCTGTCGTGACGAGACCGGTCAGACGCCGCGCGCGACGGCCTGCGCGAAGCGCTCCAGGGTCTCCCCCGGGCTGGGGCCGTCCAGGGCGCGGAAGATCCGCTCGGCGCCCTCGCCGTGCCGGTGCAGCTTGACGTGTGCGAGCGACACCCTGGTGTGCGTGGCGTCGACGGGCTCGAAGTCGACCTCGATCTCGCTGGCCCGCTCGTCGTCCGGGATGGACTGCCAGTTGCCGTCGATGCGCCAGGTCATGACGAGCCGGCGACCCGGCTGCCACTCCAGGACGCGGCCCCAGGCGATCTCGGTGCCCGCCACGTCCCACTCGTAGTAGCGGCCGCCGACGCCCGGGTCGAAGGCGAGTCCGGCCCGCTCCTTCTTGACCAGTACGTGGGAGTCCGGCCACCACTCGGCGGGGTGCTCGGTGAACACCCGGAAACAGTCGGCGGGAGTGGCCGCCACGGTCACCGACTTCCGTACGTCGGGGATGGTCTGGGTCTGCTCGGGCACGGGTCCTCCTCGTCAGCGGCTGCACAGGTTCGGCCACGCTGGCGTGCGGGGCTCGACATGTACTGGAGGCCGGGTCGCTCTGCAGGTGGTGCCGCGACGGGTCGTCCTTCGGCTGCCGCGCCGTCGTGGCCGGTCGCGCAGTTCCCCGCGCCCCCATGGGCGCCGTCCGCGCCCGACTCCGGCAAAAGGCGACCGTCGTCCTAGGCCCCGCCGCCACGGTCGTCCCGTCCCCGGCCCCACGACCTCTTGGGAGAGCACGATGACAGAAGCGGGACGACGGGTTGCCTTCGTCACCGGCGCGACCAGCGGGATCGGGCTGGCCGTGACCGAACTGCTGGCCCGGCAGGGGGCGGCGGTGTTCGGGGTGGCGCGTGCCGAGGAAAGCGTCACCGCGGTGGTGAAGCGGCTGCGCGAGGAGGGCCTGGAGGTCTCCGGCGCGGTCTGCGACGTCACCTCCAGCGAGCAGGTGAGGGCCGCCGTTCAGGCGGCGGTGGCCGCGTACGGGCGGATCGACATCCTCGTCAACAACGCGGGCCGGGGCGGGGGCGGCGTCACCGCCGAACTGCCGGACGCCCTGTGGCTCGACGTGATCGACACCAACCTCAACGGCACGTTCCGGGTGACCCGCGAGGTGCTGAGCACCGGGCGGATGCGGGACGGCGACTGGGGCCGCATCATCAACATCGCCTCCACCGGCGGCAAGCAGGGCGTCGAGCTGGCCGCGCCGTACTCGGCCTCCAAGCACGGCGTCGTCGGCTTCACCAAGGCCGTGGGCAAGGAGCTGGCGAAGACCGGCATCACGGTGAACGCGGTGTGCCCCGGTTATGTCGAGACGCCGATGGCGCAGCGGGTCCGGCAGGGCTACGCCGACCACTACGGCGTGAGCGAGCAGGACATGCTCCAGAAGTTCAACGCGAAGATCCCGCTGGGCCGTTACTCCACGCCCGAGGAGGTGGCCGGCCTGGTCGGCTATCTCGCCTCGGACACCGCCGCCTCCATCACCGCCCAGGCGCTCAACGTCTGCGGCGGCCTGGGCAACTACTGAAGGAGCCTGACCGATGACCGACACCGGTGGCACGCTGCTCGCCGAACCCACCACCGACGTCGCCGCCTTCCGGGCCGCGATGGGCCGCTTCCCCACCGGGGTCACCCTGCTCACGCGGGGCAGCGGCGACGACACGATCGTCATGACCCTCAACAGTCTGATCTCGGTGTCCCTCGATCCGATGCTGCTGCTGGTCTCGGTCAAGGCGGACGGCCGGATGCGTCCGCGGATCGTGCGCGGCGGGGGCTTCGCCGTGAACGTGCTCAGCGAGCCGCAGCGCGACCTGGCCCAGGAGTTCTGCCGCCCGGACCGCCCGGCGGGCCGGGCCGCGATGGCGCGCCTCGGCGCGGTCGCGGGCCGGCTCGGCCACGCCGTGATCCCCTCGGCCGAGGCGTACTTCGAGTGCGAGCTGTACGACGAGCACGAGGCCGGCGACCACGTCCTGCTCATCGGCCGGGTGGCGACGGTGCACGACCGGCCCGGTGAGGCGCGGCCGCTGGTCTTCCACCGCGGCGCGTACGCGCACCTCGCCGCCGCGCCGGCCGCGGCGGACCGGGGCAGGGCGGCATGAGCGCTCCGGTCCAGGCACCGCCGTCGCTGGAGCGGGTGGCGGAGGGGGTGTACGCGTATGTGCAGCCCGGCGGCGGATGGTGTGTGAACAACGCGGGTCTGGTGGTCGGCGGGGACCGCGCGGTCCTCGTCGACACGGCGGCCACCGAGGCCCGTACCCGGCGGCTGCGCGAGGCCGTCGAGCGGGTCGTGCCCGGCGGGGTGGACTTCGTGGTCAACACCCACTTCCATGGCGACCACACCTTCGGCAACGGCCAGTTCACGCCCCGGGCGCTGGTCGTCGCCCACGCCGGGACCCGGGCGGACAGCGCGGAGGCGGGTCTGCACCTGCGCGGGCTGTGGCCGCAGGTGGAGTGGGGCGGGACGCCGCTCACCCTGCCCTCGGTCACCTTCGAGGACACGCTGACCCTGCACACGGGCGGCCCGCGGGCCGAGCTGCTCCATGTGGGCCCCGCGCACACCGCGAACGATGTGGTGGTGTGGGTCCCGGAGCAGGCGGTGCTGTTCGCCGGCGACGTCGTGTGGTCGGGTGTCACCCCCTACGTCCTGATGGGCTCGGTCACCGGTTCGCTGGAGGCGCTGCGGCGGCTGCGCGCGCTGGGCCCGCGTACCGTGGTCCCGGGCCACGGGCCGGTCGGCGGCCCGGAGTTGCTGGACTTCACGGAGGCGTACCTCCGGCTGCTCGGCCGCCTGGCCGCGGACGGCCTGCGCGACGGCCTGACCCCGCTTGAGGCCGCGCGGCGCGCCGACCTCGGCGAGTTCGCCGCCCTGGTCGACGCCGAGCGTCTGGTGGGCAATCTGCACCGCGCCTACGCCGAGCAGCAGGGCCTGGCCCCGGGCGCCCGGCTCGACGTCGTGGCGTCCTTCAAGGAGATGGTCGCCTTCCACGGCGGGCTGCCCGCCTGCCACGCGTGACACGCGCACAGGGGATGCGCCGGACGGTCGTACACCGTCCGGCGCATCCCCTGTGCGCTGTCCTCCCGGGCTCAGCCGGCGTGCACGGGCGGCTCCACCGGGGTGTCGCGGTGGATCACCCGGCGCCTGGTGTAGAGCGCGCCGCCCCGGCGCACCAGCTCGTCCTCGACGGTGAAGGTCGGCTCGAAGACGACGTTGCCCTCCCGGTCGGTCTGGGTGACGAGCGAGTAGTACGACACGTGCAGGGTGTCCGCGTCGGCCGGGTCCGGCTCGATCAGCACATGGTCGAACCAGTGCCGTACCGCGATGTCGCGGTAGCGGGGCAGCGCGGCCCGCATCCCCGCGAGCATCTCCTCCCGCCCGCGCTGCACGGCCCCGCCCGCGTGGACGACCTCCCCGTCCTCGGTGAACGTGGCGGCGAACCCCTCGATGTCCAGCGCGTCGACCCGGCGCATCTGCCGTGCGTAGAACGTCCGGACCTCGGCGTAGACCTCCCCGGAGACCTGCGCGTACGTCTTCCTGACCGCCTGGGACACGGCGTCTCCCCTCAGTGACAACGGCCGCCCGGCTGAGGCGGCCCGACCACCCCCACGCTGCCCGCTCCCGCTCCAGGCCCGCTGGAGGCCCGGTCAGCCGGAGGCCGAGTTTTCTTTACGCTTCCCTGACGCCCCGGCCGCATCCGCCGGGCCCCGCCGCGATGTCCTCCCGGTTGTCCTGTACCGGACGAAGGAACGCGTCGGAGATGGGAGTGCCATGGAAGGCACCGTCGTCGCAGTGGTCGTCGTAGTACTGCTCCTGCTGCTCGTGCTGAAGAGCGGGATGCGGGTCGTCAACCAGGTGGAACGCGGGGTGGTGTTCCGGTGGGGCAAGGCACTGCCGGCCCACCGCCAGCCCGGTGTCACCTTCCTCATCCCCTTCGCCGACCGGATGCGCAAGGTGAACGTGCAGGTCGTGACCATGCCCGTGCCCACCCAGGAGGGCATCACCCGGGACAACGTGTCGGTGAAGGTCGACGCGGTCGTCTACTTCCGGGTGACCGACCCGGTGCGTGCGGCCATCGAGGTCCAGGACTACGTCTTCGCCGTCGGCCAGGTCGCCCAGTCCTCGCTGCGCTCCATCATCGGCAAGAGCGACCTAGACGACCTCCTCTCCGACCGGGAGCGGCTGCACGAGGGACTGGCCCTGATGATCGACAGCCCGGCCGCCGGCTGGGGCGTCCACATCGACCGCGTCGAGATCAAGGACGTCCAGCTGCCGGAGTCGCTGAAGCGGTCCATGTCCCGCCAGGCCGAGGCCGAGCGCGAACGGCGGGCCCGGGTCATCACCGCCGACGGCGAGTTCCAGGCGGCCCAGCAGCTGGCCAACGCCTCCCGGATCATGTCCGACACCCCCGAGGCCATGCAGCTCCGCCTCCTGCAGACGGTCGTGGAGGTGGCGGCCGAGAAGAACTCGACCCTCGTCATGCCCTTCCCGGTCGAGCTCCTCCGCTACTTCGACCGGGCCGTCCAGAAGATCGACGCCGACCTCGGCGCGCCCCGGCAGACTCCAGCACCGGCACCGGCACCGGAGAGCGACGGCCGGCCGTAGCCAGCGCCAGCGTCACGCACACCGAGCCCGCCGCCATCACCGTCATCCCCGCGGCGGGCGAGGTGACCTGGGCCACCGCCCCGGCCAGCGAGGCGCCCACGCCCTGCATGGTCAGCATGCCGGAGGAGTGCAGCCCCAGGGCCTGGCCGGCGAGTCCACCGGGGGTCAGGTCCATCAGCCGCTGCTGCTGGACCAGGCTCGCGCCGAAGCCCACGGAGGCGATGGTCACGCACACCGCCGCCACCGGCAGCGGCGGTCGCGCCCAGAACACCAGGTACGGCGTCGCCAGCAGGAGCAGCAGCGGGGTGGCCAGGCGGCGCCGTACCGCGCGCGGCAGCAGCCGGCCGACCGTCACGTCCCCGGCGAACATCCCGAACGCACCGCAGGCGAACAGGGTGCCGGCCGCGTGCGGCGCGTACGGCACGTACAGCGACTCGCAGCCGACGACCATGCCGTTGGGCAGCCACAGTCCCAGATAGGTGAGACGGCGCGGACGGGAGGACCACAGCAGGGCGTTGGTGCGCCAGGTCGCCGACGGGGAGGGGCGGCCCGCGGTCCGGGGCGGGCGATCCGTCAGGCCGAGGCGCAGCACCAGCGCCGCCGTCAGGTACAGCGCCGCCGACAGCAGCAGGCAGACGCGCGGGGAGAGGGCGGCGAGCAGGGCACCGCCGGTGGCGAACCCGGTGATCTGCATGAGCCCGCTCATCATGTTGAACAGCGAACGCCCGGGCAGGTAGCTGTCCTTGCCGAGCACCTCGTTCAGCAGCCCCCAGCGGACCCCGCCGCCGAGCGAGGCCACGAGACCCAGCACCAGTACGACACCGAAGACCGCGCCGACCGGCAGCCCGGGCAGCGCCTGCGCCGCCGTCCCGGCCGCGAAGACCAGCGCGATCGCGGTGAGCGCCGTACGCGGGGGCAGCCGGTCGGCGCCGGACAGCAGGAAGGTGGCGCCGAGCACCTGGGCGAGCGAGGGTCCGAACATGCTCACCGCCGACAGCAGCGGCGAGCCGGTGGCCCGGTAGACGAGGGTGGCCAGGGCCAGCCCGCCGACGGTCTGCGCGGCGGTCTGCGCGGCCGAGCCGAGGAAGAGCGGGCCGAACTCCGGGGTGCGGAACAGGGATCGGTAACGGGGCATGCCCCGGAGTCTCGGGCGGCACGCACACCGCTCGTTATTGTTTCGCAGCAGCGCGAAAGGCCGTACGGCCGTGAGGGGGTGCCCGGATGGGCTGGTGGCAGCTCAACGCGGACACGCTCGCGCGCAGCCGGTTCGTCGTCTCGCCGCTCGCCGAGACCTTCGCCTGTCTGAAGCTGCTGCACGCGGGGGATGCCGCGCATCCCGGTGAGCTGCGGTGGCTGCGTTCCCGTCTCCCCGCCTACCGGGCGCGTCTGCGGGCCGACCCGGTGACGGCGGGGCTGGTACGGGCAGGTCTCGGCCGGCACTGGATCGCCGACTTCCTGACGCCGGCGCCCCGCGGCGGCGAGCGGTTCCCCGACGAGGTGGCCCGCGTGCGCGCGACCCCGCCCGACGCGGCCCGCGCCCATCTGCGCACGGCGCTCGCCGGCCCGCTCCCCGCCGAGCTGGACCGCGACGACCTGCCCGAGCGGGCGGCCGTACTCCTGGAGTGGGTGTGGGAGGAGACCGTACGACCGTCGTGGGAGCGGCGCCGCCGGGTGCTGGAGGCGGACGTGGTCGCCCGGACCGCGCAGGTGAGCCGGGGCGGCTGGGCGGCCGTCCTGGACTCGATCCGCCCCGGACGCACCCGCTGGCTCGGCGGGAACCGCCTCCAGATCAACCTCCACGCGTACCCGCCCCGCGAGATCTCCGGCGCCGAACTGCTCTTCGTGCCGGTGACCGTCCAGCGGGCGGGCTGGGTGGCCTGGGAGGACGGGGTGCGCTACGCGGCGGTCTACCCGTGCGCGGGCGCCCTCGCCGACCCCGGCGTCAGGCCCGTCCCCTCCGCCCTGGGCGCCCTGCTCGGCCCGTCCCGCGCCGAGGTCCTGCTCCTCCTCACCTCCCCCATGAGCACCACCCACCTGACGGCGGTGACCGGACAGAGCCTGGGCTCGGTGGGCCGCCATCTCAAGGTGCTGCGGGAGGCCGGCCTGATCGAACGGCATCGTGCGGGACGCTCGGTGGTGTACACCCGCACGGAGGCCGGGGACGTCCTGACGCGGGCGGCAGGACAGCACGGGTAAGGGGCACGGGGAACCGCGCGGACAACCACGACGGACCCCGGCCGGACGACGACCCCCCGCGCGGAGCGCCTAGCATCCAGGCATGACCACTGTGCTGAACGTCGACATCGACGCCCTGACCGGCGGCCCCGCGAACCTCGCCCAGTACGCCGGGAAAGCCGTCCTGATCGTGAACGTCGCCTCCAAGTGCGGCCTGACCCCCCAGTACACGGGACTGGAGAAGCTGCAGGAACGCTACGCCGCGCGCGGCTTCACCGTGCTCGGTGTGCCCTGCAACCAGTTCCTCGGGCAGGAGCCCGGCACCGCCGAGGAGATCGCCGAGTTCTGCTCGGCGACGTACGGCGTGACCTTCCCGCTCACCGAGAAGGTCGAGGTGAACGGCGAGGGGAGGCACCCCCTGTACGAGCGGCTCGTCGGCTTCGCGGACGCGGAGGGGCACAGCGGCGACATCCGCTGGAACTTCGAGAAGTTCCTGATCGGCCGGGACGGCCAGGTCGTCGCCCGCTTCTCGCCGCAGACCGAGCCGGAGGCGGACGCGGTCGTGACGGCCATCGAGGCCCAGCTCGGCTGAGCCCGGCTTGACCTTGCCCCTGGGGCAGGGCCGAACGTCCCTGTCACCGGGCGGCGAGGATCCGTCCGGTGACGGAGGATGACACGGTGGACGACGACCAGCCTGCCGACGGCCTGCTCACCATCGGTGCGTTCGCCGCGCGGGCCCGGCTGTCGGCCAAGGCGCTGCGCCTGTACGACCGGCTCGGCCTGCTGGCCCCCGCGCACGTCGACGCGGCGACCGGCTACCGCTACTACCGCGTCGGCCAGGCCGAGCGTGCCCGGCTGGTCGCCCTGCTGCGGCAGCTGGACATGCCGCTGGCCCGGATCGCCGAGGTGCTCGGCGCCGAGGGCACCGAGGCCGCCGACCGGCTCGCCGCCTACTGGGCGGACGTCGAGTTGCGGGTGGCGGGACAGCGGACGCTCGCCGAGTACCTCCGTGGACGGCTGTCGGGGAGGAGCTCCGAGATGTACGAGAAGTTCGTGATCGAGACCGTGGACGTACCGGCCCAGGTGGTGATCACCGAGTCACGGCACACCCTGGCCGACGAGCTGCCGACCTGGATCGGCGCGTCGTTCGGGCGGCTGGAGGCGGCGGCGCGGGAGTGCGGCGGCATGACCGGGGCGCCGTTCGTCGTCTACCACTCCGAGGTGTCGATGGAGAGCGACGGCCCGGCCGAGTCGTGCGTACCGGTGGCCGACGAGGCGGCGGCGCGGGAGTGGGCCGCCGCCCGGGGACGGGCCTGGAAGACGACGGTACGGACGGAGCCGGCGGCCCGGCTGGCCTACACGCGCATCACCAAGGCCCAGGTGGCCAACCCGCAGATCCTGGCCGCCTTCGAGGCGGTGGAGCAGTGGATGGCGGGCGAGGGGCTGGAGATGGCCGGCCCCTGCCGGGAGGTCTACTTCGCGGACTGGGACGCGGCGGGCCCGCACGACCCGGTGTGCGACGTGGCGTTCCCGGTGCGGTGACCGGCCGGAGCCGCCGGGCGTGACCGAGCCCCCTCGGCAAGGACGGCGACTGGTCGAGAGGGCTCTTCTGGTGGTGCTTGTGAAGTTGTTTTTCCGGGGAAGGCGTCACTGACGAAGGTCAGGGAGGGCCTCCTAGGCCTTGACCGAGGCCACGAAGGCGTTCCACGCGTCGGCGGGGAAGGCCAGGATCGGGCCCTGGAGGGCCTTGGAGTCACGGACGGCGAGCTCGGCGGCGTTGGCGGGCGACTTGACCTCGACGCAGGCGCCGTTGCCCGCGGAATAGGAAGACTTCATCCACGTCTCCGAAGCGCCCTGAATCAGTGCCATGTCCACTCCTGTTGCGAGTTGCGGTGGTGCGGTTCACGCCAACCCTGTCGTCTGATTGGCGTGATCGACGCTACCGGGCAACTGCCACTGCCGGAGTAGTCGTTCACTCAACCGGATGGCATATTCCAGGGGGCCTTCCATCGAAGCCGACCGACGGTGTACGATCCGGCGCCCTCCGTGACAGCGGCTCATTCGGCGTACTGCTTGGCCACTTTCGCAATGTACTGCCGGGATTGCTCCACATTGAGGGACTGCGCCCGCAGATGTTCGTACATCACCGCGTACCTCTGCACGTCCTGGGCCTTCTCCAGGTACAGGTCGCTGGTGACGCCCTCCAGGTACACCACGCTGGAGTCGGCCGCGTCGGTGAACTCCAGGATCGCGTACTGGCCGTTGAGCCCCGGGTGCGCGCCCACCTCGAACGGCAGCACCTGCACGGTGACGTGCGGCAGCTGGGACATCTCGATCAGGTGCTCCAGCTGCTCGCGCATCACCAGCTTGCTGCCCACGACCCGGCGCAGCGACGCCTCGTCGAGCACGACCCAGAGCCGGAGCGGGTTGTTCTCGGCGGTGATACGTTCCTGTCGGCGCATCCGCACCTGGACGCGCTTCTCGATCTCGGCGGTCGACGTCTCCGGCAGCGCGCCCTGCACGAGGGCCTCGGCGTAGGCGCGGGTCTGCAACAGACCGGTCACCAGCTGGGGTTCGTACACCCGCAGCGACTCGGCGTCGGTCTCCAGCCCGATGTAGACGCTGTAGGGGATGTCCCCGAAGGTGTGCCACCACCCCTGCTGCCGCGAGTCCCGCGCCATCTCCATCAGCGAGTCGACGATCCGCTGGTCCTCGACCTCGTACACCCCGCACAGGTCGCGCACATCGCGCTGGCTGATGCTTCTGCGGCCGTTCTCCAGCCGGCTGATCTTCGACTGCGACACGAGCAGTCGCTCGGCCACCTCCTCGGCCGTCATGCCTTTGAGCTCGCGGAGCCTGCGCAGCTCCTGGCCCAGCCGGCGCCGCCTGACGGTGGGATTGACATTGGACGCCACGGGACGTGCACCTCCGGCTGCCTGCCTGTTGCTTAACACTTTCCGTATCTGCTGCTGAGCAGATTGCCACCAAGGGGCTTTCCACCGCTGGGAAATGGTGGATGTGCGGCGCGTACGCGTCAGTTCGCCATGGCTCGCCACCGGATGAGGCGCCGGGAAGCAGTCGAGCGGGGCGGCGAGACCGCGAAGGGTCTCACCGCCCCGCTCGGACCAGCGGCTCCCGAACCGGGTGTGGGGGACGGGGGTTACGGCTCAGTGGGCCACGGCGCGTGCCATGGATCCACGGTGCGGCTGCATCGGAACCCCGCGTGCGGGTTCCGTCGCGGACCTGACACCGGCCGCGCCCTGCCGACCGGTGGCGGCCGGTCCACGGCGGGGCTGCGCGGCAGCGCCGTTCTGCACGTCCATCACGGCGTGCGCGACAAGGCCCCCCATGGGGTCGTGCCGGATCAGGTCCCGCAACCGGGACCGCGAGGACCTGCCCTCGTTCCCCGGATACAGATGCTTGCCGAGTCCGACGGCGTGTGCCAGGGCGGCGAGCGCCGCGGTCCGCGGGTCCGGCGGTACGCCGGTGCGGATCGCGGAGTCCAGCCGGGCTCGGATCTCCCGGCTGATCTCGTTGTCCGTCGCCTGATAGCGAGTCGTCGGCAGCACCCCGCACATCTGACCGGCCACGGCGTGCACCATGCCGCACCGCTCCAGATGCGAGAGGTAGGTCTGACGGAGCCCCAGCCGGGGCCCGCCGATCCAGTGAACGGCCCGTACGGGAGCGCCACGCCGTCGCAGCAACTCCAACGCGCAGTCCAAAGTCGGATCTCCAGTCGGCCGTGGCACCACCACGGCGATACGATCCCCGTCTGGGGCTATCCGTCCGGCCAGCGCCAGCTCCACTAGCTGTGCACCGGCCAGACCGAGGTCGAGCGACTGCGGCTGCGCAGTGGTACCCGTGGCCGGGTCCAGTGCGAGCAACAGAAGCTCCTCCGGAAGTGTTCTGCGGCTCCTGCCCATCCATGCCTCCCCGCGTGGATGAATGACAGGGTGACCCCTCTCACATTGGTCTGTCGAGGGTGCGTGACCGGTTCGTGAGGGAACCGGCAGGTATGTCGTTCTCGTCTACCGCAGGGGCCAAGCCCTCACACAGGACACTGGTACATGGTTCGGACAGGGCGCGCGCGTGGGCGCGCGGCGCATGGAGGAGGCATCGGTGGCGGGCGAGTCCCCCGACAGGTCGAAGCAGCGTCAGTCGTCGGCAGAACCGACGTCGGGGAGCGCGGGTCCGGTTCCCGAGGCCCGCGATCCGCGCCTCGCGGTCTCCCGCGAAAAGGATTCCCCGTCCGGGGGCGTGGACACCGCGACGACGATTCTGTCGGTACGTGAAACCCCGGAGGAGGACACCGCCCTCCGCGACGCGGTCTCGGCATGGGTACGCACCGCGGACACCCCCGAGAACGATTCGACGGCCACGGATGAGCCGAAGGCCGAGCAGAACCGAGCCGACGACGAGAAGCCCGACGCGGACGCAAAGGCCAAGCCCGACACGGACGCGGACGCCAAGGCCGACGCCGACGCAAAGGCCAAGCCCGACACGGACGCGGACGCCAAGGCCGACGCCGGCGCAAAGGCCAAGCCCGACGCGGACGCAGACGCCGGGCAGGCCACGGACGCGGACGACGAGAAGACCGACGTCGACGCGAAGGCGGACACGGACGCCAAGCCGAACGCCGGGCAGGCCACGGACGCGGACGACGAGGAGACCGACGCCGACGCGAAGGCGGAACCGGACTCCGCGGCCGGCACGGACGGCGACGCAGCGCCTGACGTGAAGACCGAAGCGGAGAACACCGAGGACGGCGACGGCGAAGCCGAGGCGGAGGGAGCCGAGGCGGGCGACGGCGAAGCCGAGGCGGCGGATGCCGAGGACGGATCCGAGGACGCCGACGGCGAGGACGCCCCACAGGGGGCGCCCGCAGTCGACGACGAGACCCGCACGGGTGGTGCGGGTGGGAAGGACACCGACGCCGAAGGCGAAGCCGAGGCGGAGGGCACCCACGCCGCCGAAGCGCCGCAGGCACCCGTCGATCAGCCCACCACCGTCTTCAAGGCGATATCCCCCAAGCCGGCCCCGCAGGTCGATCAGCCGACGACCATGCTCAAGCTCGGCAGCAAGCCGGACACCCCCGACCCCGAGCGCACCAGCAAGTTCGTCGCGCTCAAGAACGACATGGCTCCGGCGGCCAAGCCCACCGCCAGTCCCACCGCCAAGCCGGACGCCACCACCCCCGTCCCCCAGGTCGGCCCCGAGCGCACCACCCAGCAGCCCCTGCCGCCGAAGCCCCCGCTGGACCTCCTGGCGGAGCTGACGAACACTCCCCCGCCCCCGGAGACCCCGGTCCGCACGCTCGTGCGCCGGGTCAAGATCTGGACCCCGCTGGTCCTGCTGCTGGCGATCATCTTCGCGGTCGTACAGACCTTCCGCCCGCTGCCGTCCCCCACCCTCGCGCTCACCGGCAAGGACAGCTACACCTTCGACGGCGGCGCCGCGACCCTGCCCTGGCCGGGTGAGGGCCAGGGCTGGATCGACGTCGCCGGCATCGGCACGATGGGTCACTTCGGCAAGCAGAGCCCCGTACCCATCGGCTCGGTCGCCAAGACCATGACCTCGTACCTCATCCTCCGGGACCATCCGCTGAAGCCGGGCCAGGAGGGCCCGAAGATCGAGGTCGACGCCCAGGCGGAGAAGGAGGGCGGCTACAGCAAGAGCGGTGAGTCCACCGTCAACACCCTCCACGCCGGTGACCGCATCACCGAGAAGCAGGCCCTGTCGGCGGTCATGATCCCCTCCGCCAACAACATCGCCCGGCTCCTGGCGCGCTGGGACGCGGGTTCGGAGGCGGCGTTCGTGAAGAAGATGAACGCCGCCGCCAAGGAGCTGGGGATGACCCACACGACGTACACCGACCCCTCGGGCCTGAAGGAGACCACCGTCTCCACGGCGGAGGACCAGGTGAGGCTCGGACGCGTGGTGGTGAAGAATCCGGCCCTGGTCGCCATCACCAGCGCGGCCAGCTGGACCGACCCCACCGGCCAGAACTGGCCCAACTGGAACAAGCTGCCGTTCCAGATGGGCGCGATCGGCATCAAGACCGGCAGCACCACCGCGGCCGGCGGCAACCTGCTCTTCGCCTCCCGCAAGACGGTCGGCGGGGAGACGGTGACGCTCGTCGGCGCGATCCTCGGCCAGAACAAGGCGCCGATCCTCGACACGGTCAACGCGGTCAGCAAGACCGCGCTGCTCGCGGCCCAGGACGCGCTGACCTCCTCGACGATCCTGAAGAAGGGCGCCGTGGTCGGTTACGTGGACGACCAGCTCGGCGGCCACACCCCGGTCGTGCTCACCAAGGACGTCCCGGCCGTCGGCTGGGCGGGCCTGAAGGTGAAGCTGTCCTTCACCTCCGGCAAGGTGCCGCACAGCGCGAAGGCCGGCACCCGGGTGGGCGCACTCACCGTGGGTGACGGTTCGGCCGGCGCCGTCAAGGTCCCGGTGGCCCTGCAGAAGGACCTGGCCGAGCCCGGCTTCGGCGCCAAGCTGACGCGTCTGGGCTGATCGCGGCACGCCCCGCCCGTCCCGTGCAGCCCGCCGCGGAGCCCCCACCCGGGAGCCCCGCGGCGGGCTGCGTGCTAGCGTCACGAATCGGGGCGGCTCGCCGGTCACGGGACACGACCGCGAACTGAACGGAAAGCGGCCGGGAACACCAGGGGACCGGGCCGGGAACAGAAGCGGCCGGAAGACCACGGACCACGGCCGAGAACAAAAGACGGGACACGGGGAGTGCCTTCAGGTGGCCACAGCGGAGCCGACACGCGCCGACGACGCCGATCCGGGCTCGGGATCCGGCCCGCGAATACGCCTGTCCACGGCTGACCGGGAGCGTCGCACCGACCTCCCGGGCGGTCGCCCCGGCCTGCCCGGCGGCCGGGCCGACCGCTCGGACGGCGCCGCCGGCCCCGATCGTCCCGGTACCCGGCCGCGCCGGCTCGCGAGGCTCCTCGCCGCCGCCGAACCCCTCCGGCAGCGGATGCTCCGCCACCCCGTGCTGTCCATGACGGCCCTCGCGGGGGTCCTGCACATCATCTGGTTCTTCACCTTCGCGAACAGCGGCGGTGATCTCGCGGCCCAGGACGCCTGGGCGGAGTTCGTCGGCCGGCACCCGGACTCGGCGTACAACCTCGCCTGGTACGGCGGCATGCACCCGGTGTCGTACAGCGTGGTGTCGCCGTATCTGATGGCCGTCCTCGGCGTGCGTACGACGATGATGATCGCCGGGACCGTCTCGGCGGGCCTGCTGACCCTGGTCATGATCCGCAGCCGGGCGGTGAGGAACCCGCTGTGGGCCTCGCTCGCCGGGATCTTCGCGCTGCTGTGCAACGCGATCTCGGGCCGGGTGACCTTCGCCCTCGGCACGATGTTCGCGCTCGGCGCCGTCGCGGCCGTCTTCTGCTGGCCGTACCGGTGGCGGTACAAACGCTGGGCGAAGGCGGCGGTGGCCGCCCCCCTGGCCGGGCTCTCCACCATGTCCTCGCCCGTCTCGGGGCTGTTCGTGGGCCTGGTCGCGGTCGCCCTGTTCCTGCAGAAGCGGCGGCCCGGCGCCTGGGCGCTGGGGCTCGCCCCGACGGCGGTGGTCGCCGCCTCCTACTTCCTCTTCCCGTTCTCGGGCACCCAGCCGATGACCATAGGGTCGGTGATACTGCCCCTGCTCTACGGCCTGCTGTGCCTGTTCCTGGCGCCGAAGCAGTGGGTGACCGTCCGGCTGACCGCCGCCGTCTACAGCGTCGGTGTGGTGCTGGTGTGGCTGATCAGCTCGCAGATCGGGTCGAACATCTCGCGGCTGCCGATGCTCTTCGCGGGGGCGACGCTCATCGCCGCGCTGCCGTTCACGGTGCGCAAGTCGCGCAAGTGGTACACGACCGTGCTGGCGCTCCTCGGCTTCCTCGGCTGGATCGGCTTCAAGACGGTCGACGACATCATGCACACGACCCCGGCCGCGTCCTGGGCCCGGGAGCTCGCCCCGCTCGTCCACCAGCTGCAGAAGGCCGGCGCCGAGAAGGGCCGCGTCGAGGTCGTCCCGGCCCGCTCGCACCGGGAGGCGTCCGCGCTCGCGCCGTACGTCAACCTGGCGCGCGGCTGGAACCGGCAGGCCGACATGGAGCGCAATCCGCTCTTCTACGACGACACCCTGAACTCGGCGAACTACCACGAGTGGCTGCAGCGCTGGGCCGTCCACTTCGTCGTCCTGCCCAAGGACGACCCGGACGGCGACGGCGGCGAGCGTGAGGTGGAGCTGCTCCGGCGCGGGATGCCGTATCTGAAGCAGGTCTGGGGCGACGCCAACTGGCAGCTGTTCCAGGTGACCGATCCGACGCCGCTCGCCGAGCCCGACGCGGTGGTGGACCGCGCCGGGCAGGGCGAGATGACGCTGCGGGTGCGCAAGGCCGGGCGGATCCTGATCAGGATCCCGTACTCGCCGTGGCTGAGCATCGTCGACGAGCACGGCAAGAGCCTGCAGGCGCCGCAGGAGACCCGGGCGAAGACGTACGTCAACGTCAACGGGTGTCTGATGGAGACGCCGGAGGACGCCAAGGGCGACAAGTGGACGATGCTGCTGGCGCCGAAACCCGGTACCTACCGGCTGGCGGCGCCGTACCAGCTGCCCCGGGGCACGCCCTGCCCGGACGCGCTGAAGGCGCCCTGAGCCCCGGCACGGCCCGCACGTCAGCGGAGCCGGTCCACATAGGTGTCCGTGCCCGGGATCGTCGGGATGAACGGCGCCACCAGCTCCACCCTGCCGAGGCCGGAGTCGGACACGTCCGCGGCCGGCCCGGTGAAGTGCTCGGTCCAGCACTCCCTCGGGTCGGCCTCCAGGAACCACAGCAGGGTCAGCCGGGTGTCCACGCCCTCGACCTGCCGGACGTAGGTCATGCGGTCGCCGGGCAGCGGGGTGGGCCGGAACACGGTCACCATCGCGGCCGGGGAGCCGGACAGCCGGTCCGGCAGGTGCCGGGCGCGCAGCCACCGCAGCAGCTCGGCCCGCTGCCCGGCCGAGTCGCTGTCGATCACCTCCAGCACCAGCCCGGCGTAGGGGTGGTCCAAGGCGTGGACGTCCCTGGGGCCCGCCGCGCCGTCCCGGTACACCGTCGTCTCGTGGTCCTGGAAGGCCGTGAAGACGTGGGTGCGGTCGTGGTAGACCCGGGCGTCCCGGTTGAGGCGCTTGTTGATGCCGACGGTCCACTTCATGTGGTCGTCGTAGCGCCCCTCGGTGATCCAGTAGGTGGAGAGGTAGCAGCCGGCGGTGACGGGCCGGGCGACGGCGGACTTCCCGGGGTACCGCAGGAGCTGCAGGTCCCGGGTGGCGACCCAGCGCCGGCCGGCGTAGATCCAGGGCATGGCCATCGCGCCGGCGTAGTAGTGGTCGTCCTCGTACCAGCGGTTGTAGGCGTACTCGTGACCGGGGTGCGGCTCGACCATGGTGATCAGGGCGTGGCCCGGGCGGACGCCGTACGGGCCGACGGCGGCCAGCTCGCCGTAGAGCTCGCTGCGGGTGTCCTCGCTCATGCGCTTCCCCTTTCCTGCGGTGCGCCATACTCTGACGCCCCGTCAGATGAAGCGCCATACCGCGGGAGGCACCGATGTCCCTGCTCGCAGGCAAGACCGTGGTCGTCTCGGGTGTCGGCGCCGGGCTCGGCCATCAGGTCGCCGCGGCCGTCGTACGGGACGGCGGGAACGCGGTGCTCGGGGCGCGCACCGAGGCGAACCTCGCCAAGAGCGCGGCCGGGATCGACCCGGACGGCACGCGCACGGCGTACCGGCCGACGGACATCACCGACGAGGCCCAGTGCGCCGCACTGGCGGAGCTGGCGCGGGCGCGGTTCGGCGGCATCGACGCCGTGGTCCATGTCGCCGCCCGGGACTCCCACTTCGGCGGTCTTCAGGACGCGGACTTCGCGACCTGGCAGTCGGTCATCGACGTGAACCTGCTCGGCACCCTGCGCATGACGCGCGCGTGCCTGCCGGCGCTGAGGGCGGGCGGGGGCGGCTCGGTGGTCTTCATCGGGACCCAGTCGGCCGTCGCCGCGCCCTCCCAGGTGAAGCAGGCCGCGTACGCCGCCTCGAAGGGGGCGCTGACCAGCGCGATGTACTCACTGGCACGGGAGCTCGGCCCCCACCGGATCCGGGTCAACACCGTACTGCCGGGCTGGATGTGGGGACCGCCGGTGCAGGCGTACGTCACCTTCACCGCGCAGACGGAGGGAGTGCCGGAGGCGGAGGTCCTGGCCCGCCTGACGGAGCGGACGGCCCTGCCGGAGCTGGCGACGGACGGGGACGTGGCGGACGCGGCGGTGTTCCTGGCCTCCGACCGGTCGCGGGCCATCACCGGACAGTCCCTGCTGGTCAACGCGGGAGAGCTGATGCGGTGAGGCAACGGGCGCACCACCACACGGATGGGTTCTCTATTTTGCTCACATGAGCATAGACTGAGAGCATGACCAACAGCATCCACGAGGTGGACGACGGCACCTTCACCAAGGTCAACCTGCTCGCGCGCGCCTGGAACACGAGTCCGGCAAACGTCGTGAGCAAGCTGATGGAGCACTTCGAGCGGCCGGAGGCGGTGACCCAGGCGTCGGCTTCCGCCAGACCGGGGGTGGCCGTCCACGCCCTGTACGACGGCGTCCGGGTCGAGGGCGCATACGACCCCCTGACCCACGCCCTCACCATCACCGACGGCCCCGGCGCGGGCAGCTACCGCACCCCGAGCGGGGCGGCCAGCGCGGTGTTGCAGGCCGTGAACCCCCAGGTGAAACCGAACCGGAACGGCTGGAGCTTCTGGATCGTCACCGAGACGGGGAGGCTGCTCCAGTCCCTGAGGACCACTCCCTAGCGAGAGGCGAGTTGCGCACACCGTGAGCATGGCTCTACCGTTGCTGGCCCCGAGGCCAAGACAGGAGTCACCACGTGCCCAACGATCCTGGTCCCCTGTTCACCCAGAGAACCGCCCTGATCCTCTTGCTCGGCGCGCTCACCGGCGTCGGGGCCGGGTTCCTGACCCTGCGCAGTGGGTCAGGAGCGGCGGGAGCCGTGCTCTGCGGCTGTGGCGCCTTCGCCGGAGCCGTCGCGTTCTTCCACTCGGTCATCGCCTGACCGGGCGGCAGCCCTACCGCGGATACCGGGCCAGCCACCCCGGAGACGACCCCGCGGGCCCGTGCAACGCCGGTCCCTGGGTCATCTCCATCGCGAAGTCGTCGGCGAGTTCCAGCACCGTGGGGCGGCCCTCCAGCTCCGCCAGCCAGCCCGGCGGGAGGGCCGTCTCGCCGTGCAGGGTGCCGAGCAGACCGCCGGTCAGCGCGCCCGCCGCCGCCGACGGCCCGCTCTGGTTCACCGCCAGACACAGGCCGTGCCGCACGTCCTCCGCCACCAGCGCGCAGTACACGGACGCCGCCAGCAGCCCGTCCGCCGTACCGTCGCCGGCCAGTTCCTCCACCCGCGTCGGACCGGGAATGCCCTGTCGCACCGCCCCCAGCGCGTGCTGCAGCGCGTCCGAGACGGGCTGGTGGCCCGGCCGGGCGGCGAGCAGGGCGAGGGCCCGCTGCACGGCACCGTCCAGGCTGTCGCCCCGGGCCAGCGCGTGCACGATCACGGCGTACGCGCCCGCCGACAGACAGGCGATCGGGTGCCCGTGGCTCTGCGCCGCGCACTCCACCGCCAGCTGCGCGACCAGCTGCGGCTCCCAGCCGACCAGCAGCCCGAACGGCGCCGACCGTGCCACCGCCTCCGGGCCCAGCTCACCGGGGTTCTTCGGCGACTCCAGCGTGCCCATGGTCTCGTCGCCGAACCCGATGAGCAGCGCCCGGGCCGGCTCCCGCCGGGCGTACAGCCACTCCTCGCGCGCGAGCCAGCCGTCGTCCTTGCGCCGCTCGTCGGGCCCCCAGTCCCGCTGGGTGGCCGCCCAGCGCAGGTACGCCCGGTGCAGATCGGTCGGCGGATGCCAGGCGCCGGTGTCCCGGCGCACCTGGGCGCGTATCAGGCCGTCCACGGTGAACAGCGTGAGCTGCGTGTGGTGGGTGACCGTACCGCGCCGTCCGTGCCCGAAGGCCAGGTCGAGCAGCCCCTCGGGGCCGTAGGCGGTCCGGATCTCCTCCAGGGACAGCGGATCGGCGGGACCGCCCAGCGCGTCACCCACGGCGACCCCGAGCAGGGCGCCGCGCACCCGGCTGCGGAAGTCCTGCTGTTCGGCTCGGCCCCAGACGGCGCCGGATGTCGCACCCACGCAGACCTCCTCATGGCACCGTCCGTCCGTACGACGCTAGGCACTGTAATCGACGGGGAACGGTCCATTCACGGGGGCAAATCACCCTCCACGGGTCATTCCCGCCCAGCCATGAGCGCTTCGACTCCGTCGAGGATCCGGTCGAGCCCGAACTGGAGCGGATCGATACCGTTCGGTTCGAACGCGCCCTCGGCCACGGCCTTGGTGAGGGCCGGGAAGCGGTCGGCGTGCCGGGCGAGCAGTTCGGCGGAGAGCCGGTTCCACTCGGCGTCCCGCGTCTCGTCGTGGTCGCTGTGCTGCTGGGCGAGATTGCGGACGAGTCCGATCAGGAGCAGGAAGACCTGGTGGCGCCGGGCCCCGTCGAGTCCGGTGGGCTCCAGGGCGGCGAGCGCCGCGTCCAGCCAGCGCAGCTGGCAGGGCCCCATGATCTGGCGGCGCATCGCGGTGGCGCCGAGGAGCCACGGGTGCGCCGCGTAGACGCGCGCGCACTGCCGGGTCCACTCCGCTACGGCCGCCCGCCAGTCCTCCTCCGGGACTCCGGCCAGGTCCGGCCCCTCCTCCAGTACGGCCTCCACCATCAGCTCGACGAGCTCGGTCTTGCCGGGGACGTACCGGTACAGCGCCATCGCCGAGAGTCCGAACTCGCCGGCGACCTTGCTCATGGATACGGCGTCCAGCCCCTCCCGGTCGGCGAGCTCGGCGGCTGCCACGGCGATGCGCTGCGGGGTCAGCTTCGGCTTGGGCCCCCGGGTGGGCTTCTCCCGCTCACCCCACAGCAGCGCGAGGGTCGCTCGCGGACCGCCGCTCTCGTCCCGGTGCCGCTCCTTGCTCCGTCCGGCCACTGCGCCCCTCCCATCGACTTCGGCGGGCCCGTTGACTCCGCCGACAACTGTATATACCGTAAACCCCACGCCGAACAGATGACGGCGTAAACAGTTTAGGGGGAACACCATGCTGCTGACCTACCGCGCCCTCAAGCGCCGCGCTCTCGCCAGGAAGCTGGCGATCACCACGCCGAACGGCATCGACGAGTCCTCCTACGTCCGCATCGGCGGCATCGACCAGTGGATCTCCGTCCGCGGCGAGGACCGGACGAACCCCGTGATCCTGGAGATCCACGGCGGCCCCGGCGCCTCCAACCTGATCTTCATCCCGCGCACCCGCGGGTGGGAGCGGCACTTCACGATCGTCCGCTGGGACATGCGCGGCGCCGGCCGGACCTTCGCGGCGGGCGGCCCCGAGGGCCAGGGCGAGCTGACCCTCGACCGCCCCTACCGGGACGCCCTGGAGGTCACGCACCACATCCGCACCCGCCTGGGCGTGGACAAGGTGATCCTCCTCGCCAACAGCTTCGGCACGGTGACCGGCCTCCGCCTGGCCCGCAACCACCCCGAGCTGTACGCGGCGTACGTCGGCACCGACCAGAACATCATCGGCGGCGGCCGTGACACCGGTGCCTACGAGGCGCTGCTGGCCCGGCTGGAGAAGGCGGGCAAGAGGAAGCAGCGGGCGGCGATCGAGGCGATGGGCCCGGACCGTTCCGCCTGGTCGGCCCACGAGTGGGCGGAGTACGCGAAGACGGTGGTGACGACCGACCCGTTGACCTACGACACGATGAAGACGGTCGTGATCCGCTCCCTCTGGTTCTCCCCGCTCCACACCCTGCGCGACCTGCGCACCTACCTCAAGGCCCAGACCTTCTCGGAGCCCCTGGGCCCCCAGGCGATGACGATCGACGAGTACGCCGAGGGCACCGCCTTCCGCCTCCCCTTCTTCCTCTTCCAGGGCGACAGCGACGTCCTGACCCCACCGGAACCGGCTCGCCGCTTCTACGAGTCGGTCACGGCCCCGGTGAAGGACTTCGCCCTGATCCGCGGGGCGAGTCACTTCGCGTCGTTCCGCCACCCCGACCAGTTCCTCGACCTGCTGCTGACGAAGGTCCGGCCGGTGGTGACGGGGGACGCGGCGATGCGCTGAAACCCTGGGCGCGGGGGTCAGCCGCCCTCCTGGGGCCGCGCGGCCCGCCTGCGCCTCGGCGCCACCGCCTCGAAGTAGTCGAAGAGCAACGCCCGCTGCTCGGGGCTGTTGGCGGGACAGCACCTCGGCGATGCGGCGGCGGGCGGGGCCCGCCACCTCCTCGATCCCGGCGAGCGCGTCCGGCACCGGCTCGACGACCACCCATCTCCTACAGGTTCGCTCCGGACCTGGTCCCGGCCGCGGAGAGGTGAGCGGACGTCACGGCACGTTCAGCCGTACCACGTGACGTTGCAGACGTAGACGCACTCGTGGCGTGGTACAGCGAGGAAGCTGATGAAACCGCGACCGCCGAGGATGTCGAACTCGCGAAGTCCACCCTCGCGATCGAGAGGCCGGCCCACCTTGACGGCGTCGTGGCCCAGGGCGGCCAGTTCGGTCGCGAGCCGCTCTACCTCCGCCACGACCCCTGGCGGCAGCCCTCCCGTGACGTATTCGGCGCTCGGGTTGTAGTGTCCCAAGACCAGTCCGTCACAGGCCGGCCTCCGCCTCAGCCGCCTCGCGGATCGCGCGGATCTCCGCGATGGCCGCGACAGGGTCCTGCTCCCCGGCATCCACGATGTGCTCCAGTTCGCGCAGGCGAGCAGCCCGTTCCGGATGTCGCTCGATGGCGACGAACACGGCCCAGGAATGCACGAAGGCACGCAGCGGCGCGAGGCTCTGGGTCTGCTGGGCGTTGGTCGTGGCCTCGAAGAGGTGCTGCGTCAGCGCCGGAATCCGACTCGGTGCGATGCGCGCGACCGCCGCCCGCAACGCGTCCGGCGTCAGCTCGGGCATGGGGATCAGCGGTCCGTACGGGCCGTCGGTCTGGGCGCTCACGGTGACCTCCGGTGCGAGTGACTCGGTCCTCGTACGGTACCGGTGGACTCGTCGGTACGCCGGTGACGCGGCGCTCATGCCACGGCCGCCGACGACGCGCGGCAGTCGCGGCACCGGCCCGGCTCAGGGGAGCGGAAGGCCCGGTCGCAGCCGTCGCAGGTCTGGAGCGGGGACGGGCGGTGCTGTGCCGGGCGGGGTGGGGCGGCCGGGAGGCGCGGCGGCAGTTGGGTGGTGAGGCGGTGATGCAGGAAGGCCGCCGGGTGCTTGATCGGGTCCTGCGGTAGGCCGGTCGTCAGGGTGCGCACCACGGCGGTGGACGGCACGCCCCGCTCCAGCCACTCGGAGACGGCCGGCGCCAGGCGCTGGACGTCCCGTTGGGTCAGGAGCAGACGTGAGTCATGGGCCCGGAGCCCGGCGAGCAGTTCGGTGGCCCTGCCGGGGGGTGCGGGAGCCTGGGGCGCCGCCGCGGGCTCGGGGGCGGCAGGGGCGGCAGCGATCGCCGCGGCCCTCGGCCTGTTGTACGAGATCGTCCGGGTCGTCACTTGCCCCGATTGAAGACGCTCCCTGGGGCGCGCGAGGTATCCGTGTTCCTCCAGCTCGCGCAGGGCCGCCGCGATCCGGATCTCACCCTCGGGGAACTTCGCCGCCAGCGTCTTGATGCCGATCGGGGTGCCCTCCGGCAACGACTGGATGTGCAGGGCCAGGCCGATGGCCACCAGGGACAACTCGGGGTGCTGGGCCAGGTGATTGCCGACCACGGTGAAGTTGTCGTGGTGGGGTTCGTTCACGTGGGTGACGCCGGAGGAATGCCGGGGCTTCGGGCGCGCGGGCGCGTTACGCTGCTTGTCAGTCACTGGGAAGCTTTCTCTTCCTCGGTGATCAGGCCCTCGCACTGGGATGGCAGTCCCGGCGGGGGCCGATGCATGTGTGGACGTGGTGTCATCGCTGACGCTGCACCACAACTGCCCCGCCGCGCCAGTTGCGTTGGGCATATTCACCCCGGCGGGTGATCGACGGGGGCGGTGGGGGTGGGTTCGGTTCTTTCCCCGGTTCTTTGGTCTTTGGGGTCGGGAGCCGCCGGGTCATGGACCGCCGCGACCCGGTACGAGTTCGGCCCATACGGTCTTCGCGTTGGCCGGCGCCTCTTCCACGCCCCAGCGGTCGGCGTACGCCGCGACGATCCTCAGGCCCCGGCCGGTCTCCGACCCCTCGGCCACCGGGTCGGGGAGACACGGGACCCGGTCGCCCCGGGCGTCGGTCACCTCGATACGGAGGGTGCCGTCGTCGCACAGCCTCAGCCCGAGCCGGAAGTCCCGTCCCTTGACGCGTCCGTGCAGAACGGCGTTGGCGGCCAGCTCCGCCACCACCTGCGCCGCCTCCTCGAACGGCACGCCCCACTCGTCCAGTTGACGCTCGGTGAGGAGACGGGCGAGACGGGCACCCCTTCGAGTGGCGGACAGCTGGATCCTGAGGCAGGTTTTCTCATTCACGTCACCCAGCGTGGCCGTCCCTCCCTACTCTGAACAGCGACGACCACGGTACGCAGCGTGACTGTCCGGGTGGTTGGCGTGGTCGTACGGCTCGTACGTCAGGAGGGGCGAGGGTGGAGGACGAGGAGGCCGAGGCCGTACTCAGGGCCGTCGGGCGGCAGATCAAGATGTGGCGCGAGTCTGTCGGGATGCGGCAGGCCGAGCTGGGGGCCGCGATCGGGTACAGCGAGGAGATGGTGTCCTCGGTGGAGCGCGGACGTCGGCTTCCCAAGCCGGACTTTCTCGACAAGGCCGATGAAGTGCTGGGTGCGGACGGGAAGTTGTCCGCGATGAAGGAGGACGTGGAGAAGGCTCGGTATCCGAAGAACGTCCGGGATCTGGCCAAGCTGGAGGACGAGGCCGTCGAGATGGGGGCCTATGTCAGCTCTCACATCCATGGCCTGTTGCAGACGGCTGAGTACGCCCAGGCGGTGTACACACTGCGGCGTCCGTCGTACACGGAGGACGAGATCGAGCGGCTCGTCGCAGCGCGCATGGCACGGAAGTCAGTCTTCGCCCGGGTGCCGCGCCCGCTGATCACGTTCGTTCAGGAGGAGGTGACCCTGCGAAGGCCCGTCGGAGGCAAGGACGTACTACGTCGGCAGCTGGAACACCTCCTGGAAGTTGGCAAGTTGCCGCATGTGGAGATCCAGGTGATGCCTACGGACCGGCAGGATCACGCCGGGCTGAGCGGACCCATCCGACTGCTGAAACTCCGGAACGGCAAGACACTGGGACACTTGGAAGTCCAGTTGCACAGCAGAGTGATCAGCGACCCCCGGGAAGTACAGATCCTCGACATGCGCTATGGAATGATCCGAGCACAGGCTCTCCCGCCCCGGGAGTCGATGGCGTTCATCGAGAAAGTGCTGGGAGATGAAGCATGACCACCTCCACGCTGACGTGGTTCAAGAGCAGCTACAGCAGCGCTGACGGCCCCGACTGCGTCGAGGTCGCGCTGGACTGGGTCAAGAGCAGCTACAGCGGCAACGACGGCCCTGAATGCGTGGAGGTAGCCATAACCCCCGCCACCATCCACATCCGCGACTCCAAGAACAAGGACGGCGCCCGACTCACCTTCAGGGACGCCGCCTGGACGGAGTTCCTGGCGTTCACTGCTGATCGCTGACGGCGGCCAGCGCCCTGCCGTGCCACTCCAGGATCCACTCGTCGTGCGGTGACAAGGATTTCGCCCGGTCCAGGGCGGCCAGCGCCGCATCGGGGGAGCCCAGTTCGAGCAGGATGATTCCCCGTCGGCACTCCGCCCAGGGGTACTCCGGCCTCAGCCGGACCGCGCGGTCCAGGTCGGCCAGACCCTCCCGGTGGCGGCCGAGGTTGGCCAGCGACACGCCCCGGCTCGCGTACGCCGACGCGTACTCGGGGTCGAGGGCGAGCGCGCGGTCGTAGTCGGCGAGGGCTTCCTCGTCGCGGCCGGCCACACGGAGGGCGTCACCTCGTTCGCAGCGGCCCCAGGCCCAGTCCGGCTGGAGGGCGAGGGCGCGGTCGAGGTCGGCGAGCTGACGGGCGGGCTCGGCGCGGGCGCGCCATACGCGGGCCCGGCGGGCGAGCGCCCAGGCGTAGTCCGGGTTGAGTTCCAGGGCCTGGTTCAGATCGTCGAGGGCGCTGTCGAGTTCTCCCCGGGCGAGGCGGGTGGCGCCTCGGGAGGCCCAGGCGAAGTCGCTGGCCGGGTCGAGCCGGACCGCCTCGTCCAGGTGCCGGATCGCCTCGTCGTGGTCGCGCAGGATGCGGTGGTACTCGCCGCGCACCGCGTGACTCCACGGGTCGTCCGGTGCGAGCGCCACGGCCTGTTCCATGTCCGCGAGTGCCGACCGGTAGTCCCCCAGCTCGCCGTGGGCCAGGGCCCGGCCACGGTAGGCCCGCGCCAGGCCGGGATCCAGAGCGATGGCACGCGCGAATGCGGTCAGTGCCTCGGCGTACGCCCCGTGGCTCCGCAGCTCGGCGCCCCGGACCGCGTGGGCGAGTGCCCGGTCCGGCTCGTCGAGCGCCGCCCGGTGCAGCAGCAGCCCGAGTGCGGCGGCCACTCCGCCGTTCCCGAGGGCCTGCGTCAGCTCGCTGCCCCAGCGAGCCACGGGCCCCGCGTCGGCGTCCTCGCCCGCGTCCGCGAGGGCCCGCGCCCACCGCTGGGCCGTGGCGTCACCGGCGGCGCAGGCGTGGACGAACTCCCGCAGTGCCTCCGGCAACGCCTCCCGGTCCCCCGCGCACAGCCGGTGGTAGGACTCGGCCAGCCGCAGTTCCCGCCACTCGTCGTCCGCCCACAGCTCCTCGGTGTCCCGCGCCCCTTCGAGTTCACCCCGCCACTGCCCGAACGCTCCCGCCAGCCGCCGCTGCAGCTCCCCCCACCCCCGGGGCGACCGTGCCCGCTGCAGCCGCAGCATCGGCGCCCGTACGACGTCGTGGTACCGGACTCCCCCGCCACGCCCGTCGACGAACGGCAGGCCTCCCAACCAGCTGTACAGAGCGTCGAGTTCGGTCTCCTCGCAGTCCACCACGGCCCGGAACACGTCCGCGTCGAGCCGTCGGGGCACCGCGCAGGCCAGGGCCACCGCCCGCCGCACCGGATCCCGCTCCCACTTCAGGAACCGCTCCACGGCGTCCGCGCTCGGATCCCCCACGTCGCCGGGATCGGCGGGCCTCGCCTCCGCGAGGGTGGAGACGAGGACCGGCAGCCCGCCCGTCAGCCGCAGGACCTCCGCGACGACCGGCTCGTCCCGCACGCCCCGGTCGGCCAGCAGTCCCCGGGCCTCCGCCTCCGTGAACGGCCCGAGCGGCACGTGCGTCACGAAGTCCGCGAAGCCGCCCCAGCGGGCCGTGTCGAAAGGGCGTTGGCCGGCCGTGACCACGACCACGTTGGCGGGCAGCGCTCCGTACCGGTCCGTCGTCATCAGCTCGTGCAGCCACCTGTCGGCGAACGGCCCGATCCTTTCGTACGTGTCGAAGAACAGGACGATCCACGGCACCGAGGCCGCCACCGTGGCCAACTCGTCGAGCAGTCTGGGTGTCAGCTCCCGCTCGGGTGACAGCACCAGTTGCACGTCGTCCTGGTTGCCGAACCGGGCGCTGAGGCCCCGCCGCAACCTCTCGGCGTACCGCGACAGCTGAGCCGGGTCGACCGCGCCCACGAAGGGTCCCGCTCCCGGCAGCATGCTCAGGCCGGCCAGCCCCGCCCGCACCGCCGTCGCCGTCACCGCCGAAGGGTTCTCCGGCTCCGGCTCCAGCCCGGCCATCACCACTTCGGCCTCGTGCCGCCGTTGCCGGTACATGACCAGCGCCTTGTCGAGCTTCTTGAACTCCCGTCCCTGCCGCAGGAACTCACGGCTGATCGACGCCATCACCTCGGGCACGCTCCCCGCGCCCTCGTCGACGTACGCCGTCAGCGCGCCCCGCTCCCGCGCGATCTGTTCCAGCTCCCGCACCAGGAACGTCTTTCCGACACCGGCGTTGCCGTGCACATGGAAGAGGAAGCGGTGGCGTTCGTCCTCGGGGGGCAGGTCCAAGTTGGCGCGGAAGGCAGCCCGTTCGTCGCTGCGTCCGACGAACCCCGCCCGTCTGCGCCGTCCGATCAGCTCCTGCATCGACGGCCGTGCCTGCGCCATGCGTACGCCTTTCCCCCGAACGCGGACTCCTCATTCTGGCGCAATGCCCACGCGCTGGCCTGGCCCGCTCCGCGAGAGAATTCAGCCATGACCACCACCCCCACACGCAACTCCGGCCTCAGGCTTGCCGCCGGTGTGCTCACCGGCATACTCGCCCTCTACATCGCCCTGGTCGCCCTCGGGAACATCACCGACTTCGGGACCAACCAGCAGTTCGTACGGCATGTCCTGGCGATGGACACCACCTTCAAGGACCCCGATCTGATGTGGCGGGCCGTCAGCAGCACCTGGCTCCAGGACACCGCGTATGTCGCGATCATCGTGTGGGAGACGGTGGCGGCCCTGGTGCTGATCCGGGGGACCTGGCTGTGGGCGTGGCGGAAGGACGACCTCGCCCGGCGCTGGTCCACCTACGGGCTGCTGATGCTCCTGCTGCTGTTCGGCGCGGGGTTCATCGCGATCGGCGGTGAGTGGTTCTCGATGTGGCAGTCCAAGACCTGGAACGGGCTGGAGGCCGCGACCCGGATCATCCTGCTCAGCGGTGTCGCCCTGATCGTCAATCTGCTGCCCGCCCGGCAGGGGGAGGCTACTTGACGACCGCCACCCTGGTGCCCTGATCGCCGAAGGACCACAGCGCGGCTCCGTCCTCCTTGTGGAGGCGGACGCCGCCCCGCTTCTGACCGCCGGTCGCCGGCGGCGGCGAGGAGCCGTCCAGGGCGTTGGAGAACGCTATGTTCACGCCCTCGGCCTTGGTGAAGTACATGACGTGCTCGATCTCCACGCCGTCCGAGCCCTTCAGGGACTGGATGCGCAGGGTGACCGAGTAGCGGCCGGGCTGCGGGCTCACCGAGCCCGGCCACACCGTGAACGTGCGGGTCGCCCGGCCCGTCGCGTCCACCAGCCACACGCGCTTCTCACCCACCGAGTACACGATCCGGCGGCCCGTGCCGGAGCCGTCCGGCAGCGCGGGCGCGGCCGGCGCCTTCGGCGTCGTGGGCGCGTGGGCGCTCGCCGACGCGGACGGGCTCGGCTCGGCCACGGCGGCCGTGGGATGCGGCCCGTGGTCCGCCTGTACGGCGAGCGCGACGACGACCGCGGTCGCGCCTGCCGTCAGACCGGTGACCCAGGCCCACGAGGGCAGTCGGGCAGCCACGGGTACGCATCTCCTCCGCTACGGGGCCCCTCGTCAGGTCGGGGGTCGGATCATCGTACTCAGTCCAGGACCGGCAGCAGTTCCGGCAGGTGGCCGTCGGAGGCCTCCGCCGCCCGCTGCCGTTCCCGGGGCACCTCGCCGTAGAGCGTGGTGCGCGGCTTCGCCGGACGGCCGGCCGCCGCGGCCACGGCGACCAGGTCGCGGACCGACTTGTACGAGCCGTAGGAGGAGCCGGCCATGCGGGAGATCGTCTCCTCCATCAGGGTCCCGCCGAGGTCGTTCGCGCCGGAGCGGAGCATCTCCGCCGCACCCTCCGTGCCCAGTTTGACCCAGCTCGTCTGGATGTTGGGGATCCAGGGGTGCAGGAGGAGGCGGGCCATCGCCGTCACCGCCCTGTTGTCCCGCGTCGTCGGGCCCGGCCTGGCGATGCCCGCCAGGTACACCGGGGCGTTCGTGTGGATGAAGGGGAGGGTGACGAACTCGGTGAAGCCGCCCGTCTCGCGCTGGATGCGGGCCAGCGTGCGCAGGTGGCCGAGCCAGTGCCGGGGCTGGTCGACATGGCCGTACATCATCGTCGAGGAGGAGCGGATGCCCAGCTCGTGCGCGGTCGTGATCACCTCGATCCAGGTGGCCGTCGGCAGCTTGCCCTTGGTCAGCACCCAGCGGACCTCGTCGTCCAGGATCTCCGCCGCCGTACCCGGGATGGTGTCCAGACCGGCCTCCTTGGCCGCCGTGAGCCACTCCCGGATCGACATGCCGGTGCGGGTGGCGCCGTTCACCACCTCCATCGGCGAGAAGGCGTGCACGTGCATGCCGGGGACGCGGGACTTCACCGCCCGCGCGATGTCGAAGTACGCCGTGCCGGGCAGGTCGGGGTGGATGCCGCCCTGCATGCAGACCTCGACCGCGCCCACGTCCCAGGCCTGCTGGGCGCGGTCCGCGACCTGTTCGAGGGAGAGGGTGTACGCGTCCGCGTCCGTGCGGCGCTGGGCGAAGGCGCAGAAGCGGCAACCCGTGTAGCAGACGTTGGTGAAGTTGATGTTGCGGGTGACGATGTACGTGACGTCGTCGCCGACCGCCGCCCGGCGCACGTCGTCGGCCACCCGGCACAGTGCGTCCAGCGCCGGGCCGTCCGCGTGGAGGAGGGCCAGCGCCTCGGCGTCGGTCAGCTTCACCGGGTCGTCGGCCGCGGTGCGCAGCGCCTGCCGCACGTCCGTGTCGATGCGCTCGGGCGCCATTCCGGGCGCGGCGGCCTCGCGCAGTGCCTCCCAGTCGCCGTACACCTCGTCGAAGTCGTCACGCCGGTCGGCGGTGCGGCCCTCGGTGTCGATCGTGCGGTGCAGGTCCGTACGGCCGGCCGGTACGAAGGACTCCTCCGGCTCCTGCCACGGGCGGCCCTCGACCGGCGCGTCCGGGAGGGCGAGGCCCGTGGCCGGGTCGGCCAGCGCGCTCACGTGCGGGCGCAGCCGCGGGTCCAGCCAGGGTTCGCCGCGCCGCACGAACTCCGGGTAGACGCAGAGGCGTTCGCGCAGCTCGAAACCGGCCGCCCGGGAGCGTTCGGTGAGTTCCTCGATCTGCGGCCAGGGGCGTTCGGGGTTGACGTGGTCGATGGTCAGGGGCGACACCCCGCCCCAGTCGTCGATGCCCGCGCCGATCAGCCGCTCGTACTCGGAGTCGACGAGGTTCGGCGGGGCCTGCAGACAGGCGGACGGGCCCATGATGTGCCGGGCCACGGCCACCGTGGCGACCAGGTCGTCCAGCTCGGCGTCCGGCATGCCGCGCATCGCCGTGTCCGGCTTGGCGCGGAAGTTCTGGATGATCAGCTCCTGGATGCCGTGGTAGGCCCGGGAGACCTTGCGCAGCGCGAAGAGGGACTCGGCCCGCTCCTCGTAGGTCTCGCCGATGCCGATGAGGAGGCCGGAGGTGAAGGGGACCGAGGAGCGGCCCGCGTCCTCCAGGACCCGCAGGCGTACGGCCGGTTCCTTGTCCGGGGAGCCGTGGTGCGGGCCGCCGGGCTCGGACCAGAGCCGGGTCGCGGTCGTCTCCAGCATCATGCCCATGGAGGGCGCGACGGGCTTGAGGCGCTGGAAGTCCGTCCAGGTCATGACGCCCGGGTTGAGGTGCGGGAGCAGTCCCGTCTCCTCCAGGATCCGGATGGAGACGGCGCGGACGTAGGCGATGGTGTCGTCGTAACCGTGCGCGTCGAGCCACTCGCGCGCCTCCGGCCAGCGGTCCTCGGGCTTGTCACCCAGGGTGATCAGGGCTTCCTTGCAGCCGAGGGCGGCGCCCTTGCGGGCGATGTCCAGCACCTCGTCCGGGGACATGAACATCCCGTGGCCGGCCCGGCGCAGCTTGCCGGGGACGGTGGCGAAGGTGCAGTAGTGGCACTTGTCCCGGCACAGCCGGGTGAGGGGGATGAAGACGCTCTTCGAGTACGTGATGACCCCGGGCCGGCCCGCCTGTTCGAGACCCGCGTCCCGCACCCGGGCGGCGGACGCGGCGAGGTCGGTCAGGTCCTCACCGCGGGCCTGGAGCAGCACCGCGGCCTCGGAGGCGTCCAGGGCGACGCCGTCCCGGGCGCGTTTGAGGGCGCGACGCATGGAGTTCTCGGTCGGGCCGGTTCCGGGGGTCGCGGAAGTCGTCATTCCTTGAGCATACGTTCGGGCTGATCAGGCGGGAGAGCACCCGCCCGGCCCCGTCCCGGGTCGCCGGGGAGCACCTCTCAGTGGAAGGCCAGCCATCCGATGCCGGCGGCGCAGGTGAGGCCGGCGGCGGTCAGGGCGGCGGGCCGGTGGCGGTGCAGCCCGTAGCCGACCAGCAGGGCGGCGAGCAGGACGACGACCGTGCCGACCGTGCCGCGCAGCGGGCCCTGGCTGTAGCCGTATTCGTTGAAGTGCACCGCGATCCACGCGAGCCAGACGATTCTCCTCATGGCGGAAGAGTCTTCCTGGCCCGGTGCCCGCTGCGACAGGCACCCCCCTGGTGATGCACCGTGGCCCCGAACGTCGCGCGCATGACACATTGTGGGGTGCCAATCGCCTCCGGTTCCACAGGAGTTCACGCTCGGACGGGAGAGTGACCACCATGGGTGAAGACACGCACGGCCAGGCTCACGGCATCGGCAGACGCGCACTGTTCGTGACGGGCGCCGCCACTGCCCTTACGTTGGGAAGCGTGAGCTTCGCAGCGGCGGACGGCCGGCACGAGGAGACCCGGACGGTGGGCGGCACCCTGCCCCCCGGCTCCCCCGACTTCGTCTACGTGCCGGTCGA
Source organism: Streptomyces sp. NPDC001851 (assembly GCF_040297165.1). Classification (NCBI taxonomy): domain Bacteria; kingdom Bacillati; phylum Actinomycetota; class Actinomycetes; order Kitasatosporales; family Streptomycetaceae; genus Streptomyces; species Streptomyces sp. NPDC001851. Next base: position 109,865 of record NZ_JBEOYR010000002.1, read on the forward strand.
AGTCCCCGCCGGCGTCCGCGAGATCAAGGTCTCCTACACCTACGACAAGCCGCCGGTACCGGCCGGCACCCAGGGCAACGCACTCGACATCGGGCTCTTCGACGAGCGCGGCACCGAGCTGGGCGGCGGCGGGTTCCGGGGCTGGTCGGGCGGCGCGCGCACGGAGTTCTTCGTCCGCGCCGACGACGCGACGCCGGGCTACCTCCCCGGCCCGGTGCGGGAGGGCACCTGGTACGTCGCGCTGGGCCCCTACACGGTGGCGCCACAGGGTCTGACGTACGAGCTGACGGTCACGCTGACCTACGGCGAGGCGGGCACGACCCCGAGGCCGGTGTATCCGCCCTCCCGGGCGAAGGGGCGGGGCCGGGCCTGGTACCGGGGCGACTGCCATCTGCACTCCTGGTACTCCGACGGCCGCCGCACCCCGGCCGAGATCGCGGCCCTCGCGCGGGCGGCCGGCCTGGACTTCATCAACTCCTCGGACCACAACACCAACTCCGCGCACCCGCACTGGGCCGACCAGGCCGGCGACGACCTGCTGGTCATGCTCGGCGAGGAGGTCACCACCCGCAACGGCCACGTGCTGGCGCTCGGCACCGATCCCGGCACGTTCGTGGACTGGCGGTACCGGGCCCGCGACAACCGCTGGGCCCGCTTCGCACGGGAGATCCGCCGCGCCGGCGGCCTGGTCGTCCCCGCCCACCCGCACGCCACCTGCGTCGGCTGCGGCTGGAAGTTCGGCTTCGGCGAGGCGGACGCCGTGGAGGTGTGGAACGGCCCCTACACCCCGGACGACGAGGTGACGCTGGCCGACTGGGACAACCAGCTGGTCGCCTCCGTGCGGCACGGGCGGCCCTGGCTCCCGGCGATGGGCAACAGCGACGCCCACCGCGACCCGGACCCGGTCGGCAGCCCCCAGACGGTCGTCCTCGCCGACGACCTGACCCGGGAGGCGATCCAGGAAGGGCTCCGCGCGGGACGCTCGTACGTGGCCGAGTCGAAGAACGTGACCCTCGCCTTCACGGTGACGGGCGGGCGCGGACAGCAGGCGGGCATCGGCGAACGGCTGGCCCTGGCCGCCGGCACCCCCGTGACGGTCCGGCTGGAGGTCTCGGGTGCCCCGCGCTGCTCGGTGCGTTTCGTCACCGACCAGGGTGTGCTGTTCACCAGCGACCCGCTGCCGGTGTCGGGCACGGGCACGGTCGAGTGGCGTACGACCCCCGCCTGCGCGGCGTACGTACGCGCCGAGCTGCGGCACGAGGCCGCCCTCGGGCCGCTGCCGGGGCCGTTGGCCGCCTTCACCAACCCGGTCTTCCTCACGGCTGTCTGATCTGCCCGGCCGCCCACTCGGCCCACTCCCGCCGCATCGCGTTGAAGCGCAGGCCGTACTCCAGCGCGATGCGACCGTAGACCGAGAGGTTGCCGTCGTCCCAGTCGATGGAGTCGGCGAGCCGCCGCAGCTGCTCGTATCCCGCCTCGGACATCTCCATCAGGCCGGTCAGATAGGTGCGCGCCTGCTCGGGGGTGAGCACCCCGAGGAAGAAGACGCGCAGCAGGATGTCGCTGCGGGTGTTGCGCTGGGGTGCGACCTCGGTCAGCCAGTGGCGCAGCTCCGCCGTGCCCTCGTCGGTGATCGCGTACTCCTTGCGGCCGCGCGGGCCCTCGGCGGCCACCGTGATCAGCCCGGAGCCCGCCAGTCGGGTCAGCTCGGTGTAGATCTGGCTCTGCGTCGCCGGCCAGACGTTGGCCAGCGAGGTCTCGAAGGTCTTCAGCAGGTCGTAGCCGCTGGCGGAGCGCTCCGAGAGCAGGCCGAGCAGTGCGTGTCTGAGGCTCATGCACCCCACCTTACCTTCCACAGTTGACATGTCAGAAGCCGACCTTCTACTTTTGACATGTCGAGACCGGAACCCAAACAGACCGGGGGAACCATGTCGTACCTGCGCACCTTCCTGCCGTGGATCGTCTTCGCCGTCGTCCCCTCGCGGAACTGGCAGTGGGGCGCACTGGCCGCCCTGGTGGCGTCCGTGGTGCTCATCGCCCAGCAGAAGCAGCGCGGCGCCGGTTTCGACGCCCTCGTCATCGAGTGCGGCTCGGCCGTCTTCTTCGCGGCGCTCGCGGCCATCGCCTTCGCCGACCCGCACTCGGGCGTGCACGACTACTCCGCCGCCCTCTCCTCCGGCACCCTCGCCGTCATCGCCGGGGTGTCGCTGGCCGTCGGCCGCCCCTTCACCCTGGGCATCGCCAAGCGCACCACGCCGCGCGAGCTGTGGACGCTGAAGCCGTTCATCCGGGTCAACGTGGTCATCACCGCCGTATGGACCGCCGCGTTCGCGGTGACCGCCGTCGTCCTCGCCCTGCTGGACCGCTCCGGGCACGCCCATTCCACGCCCGCGACCCTGGTCCAGATCGCCGGCTTCGCCGTCCCGATGGTCTTCACCGTCCGCTACGTCGCCCACGCCCAGGCCAAGGCCGGTGCCGCCGGGCAGGTGGCCCGATGACCGCCGCGCCCCGGCACCTCAGCGGCAACTACGCCCCGGTCACCGAGGAACTCACCGCGTACGACCTGCCGGTGACCGGCACCATCCCGCCCGAGCTGACCGGCTGGTACCTGCGCAACGGCCCGAACCCGGCCGACGCCGCCTCCGGGCACTGGTTCTTCGGCGACGGCATGGTCCACGGCGTCCGCCTGGAGGGCGGGCGGGCCGTCTCCTACCGCAACCGCCGGGTCCGCACCACCCGCCTCACCGACGGGACGCGGATGTACGACGACCAGGGCCGCCGCGACCTCACCGCCGGCCCCGCCAACACCCACGTCGTCCGGCACGCGGGCCGCACCCTCGCCCTGGTCGAGACCGCCCTGCCCTACGAGCTGACCCGCGACCTGGACACCAAGGGCCCCTACGACTTCGACGGCCGGCTGCACACCGCGATGACCGCCCACCCGAAGACCTGCCCGGCCACCGGCGAACTGCACTTCTTCGGCTACGGCCTGCTGGAGCCCACCCACCTCACCTACCACCGCGCCGACGCCACCGGCGCGTTGACGCTCAGCCGGCCGATCGAGGTGCCCGGGCCGGCCATGCTGCACGACTTCGCGCTCACCGCCGGGCATGTCGTCTTCATGGACCTGCCGGTCGTCTTCGACGCCGAACTCGCCCTGGCCGGCGGCACGATGCCGTACAGCTGGGACGACGGGTACGGCGCCCGGCTCGGCGTGCTGCGCCGCGACGACCCGCACGGCGAGGTCCGCTGGTTCCCCGTCGACCCCTGCTACGTCTTCCACATCCTCAACGCCCACGACGCACCGGACGGCACCATCGTGCTGCACGTGATGCGCTACCCCGAGATGTGGCGGCGCGCCGCCGACGGCAGCACGCGACCGCAGCGGGCCGTGCTGTGGACGTGGACGATCGACCCGGCCACCGGCACGGTCCGCGAGGAGCAGTGCGACGACCGGCCGGGCGAGTTCCCGCGCGTCGACGACCGGCTGACCGGACTCGCCGCCGGACACGGGCACATGACGAGCGGCACCTCACTGGTGCGCTACGACCTGTCCCGCGGGACCGCCACCGCCCATGACTTCGGGGCCGGCCGCACCCCCGGGGAGGCCGCGTTCGCCCCCGCCGACGGCACACCCGGCGGCCCCGGCTGGCTCATGACGTACGTGTACGACGCCGCCACCGACCGCAGTGACCTGGTCGTCCTGGACGCCGGCGACCTCGGCGCGCCCCCGGTCGCCACGATCCATCTGCCGGCCCGGGTGCCGTTCGGCTTCCACGGCAACTGGCTGGCGGACGCGGTCTTCCCGGTCAGCTCCCCGCGGGCCTCGTCCGCCGGCGCAGTTCGATGACCGTCGCCACGGCACGCAGCCAGCGGGCGGCGGTGTCGTCGGCGGCGACACCGGCCGCCAGCTCGGTGCCGGCGGCCAGCCAGTCGCGTACGACGGCCGCCGCCTCCGGGCGCGGCAGCGGCTCGGCGAGCCCGGCCGCGTAGGCGAGACCGCCGGCACGGACGGTGTCGGCGAGGAAGGCCACCGAGCGCGGCTGGGTGCCGAGGCGGTCGAGCAGCACGGCCGCGCCCGCGACGCCGTCGCCGAACAGGGCGGTGCGCCGGGGGCCGGGCGGTGCGGTGAGGCCGTAGCGGAGCAGGACGGAGATGTCGAGCCGGGCCAGCTCGTCGTCGGTGCGGTCCGGAGGGTGCGGGGCGGGGTGCGATGCGGGGTTCATGTTCCGGTGTCGGTGGTGTCGGCCGGCTCAGCGGACGGTGACGGTGTAGGTGACGCGCTCCGGCGCGGACTGCCGGTACGGCGCGGTCGACGCCGGGGCCGGGGTGCCGCCGCCGTCCTCGTCGCAGGTGGTGGCGAACGTGCAGTGGGTCAGCACGATCCGGGTGCTGCCCTTGCCGGTGGCCTCGAAGGTGAAGGTGAGGCTGCTGCCGGCGCCGTCCATGTGCTTCTCGCGGGAGCCCTGGGTGCTGCGCTGCCCGCGCTCGCGGACCACGGCGGCGTCGGGCCTGGGGCCGGAGAGGTACCAGTGCTCACGGGTGGAGGCGTTCTGGTGGACGGTGAGCGTGAAGCGCTCCCCGACCTTCGCGCTGATGCGGGGGTTGCCGGTGGGGTGGGCGACGGGGGCGGGCTCGCCGGTGCCGGACCCGCAGCCCGCGACGAGCGTGAGCAGCGCGACCGCCAGGGCGGCGCCGCCCGCCGCCCTGCCCCGGCGCAGGCCACTGCGCCTACTTGGCCGTCGGGATGTACACGCTGTACGCGTCGTTGAGTCCACTGTCCGCTGCCTTGCCCATGTGTCCGTTGATGAAGTCGTTCTCGCTGACCCAGGTCGTCGAGCCCCAGGGGTTGTAGACCTGCAGCTTGTCGCCCTCCTGGGCGATGATGGTCATCGCGTGGGCGCCGTCCTTGCCCTGGACGTCGACGGGGACCGGGCGGCCGTCCGCGACCGCCTTCTCGACATCGCTCAGCACCGCCTTGCGGTCGGCGGCGCCCGCCAGGTCGTGGCGCTGGTAGTCGTCGCCGGTGGCGGCGCCGATGGTGGTGTCGGCGATGTGCTCCTGCCCGTCGGGGCCCATGCCGCCCCAGTGGTCACCGCCGTGGCCCTCGGTGTGCAGCCGGTGCTGCTCGGCCACCAGGCGCCGCTTGAAGGCCTCGGCGTCGTCCTCCTGCCCGCTGGGGCCGCCCGTGAGGCCGAGCGCGTAGAGGGGGTCGACGATGGCGCGGGCGGTGACGGTGGACGAGGCCACACAGGTGCCCTCCGCGCCGTTGCCGCCCTGGATCCACCGCTGCCCGTCGAAGGTGACGTAGTCCTTGTTGTTGTTGGAGCCGTCGGGGGCCAGGCCCTCGTCGTCCATGCTGTCCACCTGGGTGACGACCGGCGTGAGATGCCGGCGCAGCCACTCGGGGTCGTGGCCCTGGATCTTGCCCTGGAACTGCTCGATCTCCGCCACGCTGTGCCCGGCGGCCAGGGCCTTCATCAGATACGCCCGCTCCTGCGGGCTGTCCGACCCGGCCAGCATCCGGTCCATGGCGGCCCGGTCGGCGGCGCTCAGCCCGTCCATGCGCCGGCCGGCGCGATCCAGGTCGTGCGCGGTGAGGATCTCGTTCAGCACGGGGTCGCCGTCGACGGAACTGGTCTCGGCCAGTACCAGCTTGTCGACGGCGGTCAGGTTGCCCGTGCCCAGCTTGCGCATGCGGGCCTCGGCGGTCCACCGGTTCAGGTCCCTGGTGACGGCGTGGACGGCGTCGTCGGCGGCGATCGCGGCCTTGTGCATGTCCTCGGCGCCCAGGGAGGCGAGGGAACGGGCCTTCAGCCGGACGGCCTCCTCGTCGTCGTCCTCGTAGAGGTCGTCGAACCAGCCGTCCTTGCTGCCGAGTATCCCGAGTGCCTCGCGCAGCGTCTCCCGCCCGCCGCTGTCCTGGCTCTGGGCGTCCTTGAGGGCGTCGACGAACGTGAGCAGCGCCTGTCCGCCGCCGTAGCAGGCCCGGCTCACCGTGTTGACGGCCCGCCCGGCGGCGGCCACCGCGTCCGAGGCGAGAACACTCGTGTTCCCGGTCCAGACGTCCGGCAGGCCCTTTTTGGCCACCCGGTCGACGCGCTTGTAGAGGTCCCCGAGGTCCTGCTTCTGGTACAGCTTGCCCAGGGACTCCAGGGTCGCCGTGTTGCCGACCGGGGCGGAGACGGCGAGCGCGTCGTTGATGGCGTCGATCAGGTCGTTCTTGCTGTCGGCGCCGGCGATCGTCTTGCACAGCTCGCCCAGCCGCGTGCGGCGGTCACCCGTGGACTCGGTCATCGCCGGCCCCCTCAGTAGCCGGCCAGCGCCGACGGGCGGCCGGCGTGGGAGGGCATGGTGCTGACGAGGCTGCCGTCCCCGACGGCCACGCTGTGGACGCTCGTGTCGACGAGGCTGTCGCTGCCGTGGTACGCGCCCTTCGCCAGCCGTACCTTGTCGGCGAGTTCGTGCAGCGCCGATTCCAGGGCCTTGACCTCCGCCTCCCAGGCGGCGGCGTACGCGTTGAACGCCGCGGCGGCGTCCGGGCCGCCGAGCGCGTCGTCCATGTAGCACATGCCGGGCTGGATGGCCTCGCGGATCTTCCCGGCGTCGTTGCCCGCGGCGTCCAGTTCGTTGGCCTGTCCGGACATCCCGGACTTCACCGTGTAGCCGTCCGAAGACGCGCCCATCAGGCTCCCCCATTGCAATGATCACAACTGCGGGGGAGGCTAACACGCGACAGTTGGCTGAAAGTCGTGGGTCACAGGCCCTGCACCAAGCCGACACACCCTCCCCGTCACGCCGCCGTGCCGTCACACCAGGAGAGCGACCAGCATGTCAGCCCCCGCAGACCGCAAGCACCGCGTGGTGACCGCCTTCCAGCGGCACATCGCCAACCCGCTCAACCGGCGGCTGCCGTTCCAGACCCTCCTGGAGACGACGGGCCGCAGTTCCGGCCTGCCCCGGCAGACCCCGGTGGGCGGCCGCAGGGTCGGCGACTCCTTCTGGCTGGTCTCCGAGTTCGGCCACAGGTCCCAGTACGTCCGCAACATCCAGGCCGACCCCAGGGTCCGCGTCCGCATCGCCGGCCGCTGGCACCACGGCACCGCACACCTCCTCCCCGACGACGACCCGGTGGCCCGCCTGCGCTCCCTGCCCCGCTTCAACAGCGCGGCGGTACGGGCGTTCGGCACGGACCTGCTGACGGTGCGGGTGGATCTGGAGGACTGAGCCGGCCCGGAGGGACCCTGCCCTCTCACCCCGGCCACACGATCGCCTGCACCTCGCTGTACGCGTGCAGGGCGTAGGAGCCCACGTCGCGGCCCACGCCGCTCTTCTTGAAGCCGCCGAACGGGGCCTCCATGTTGCGGCCGACGGTGTTGACGCCGACGCCGCCGGCGCGCAGCTGACGGGCCACCCGGAAGGCGCGGGCCACATCGCCGGACCAGACGTAGTCGATGAGGCCGTAGTCGGAGTCGTTGGCGAGGGCCACCCCCTCCTCCTCGTCCTCGAAGGGCACGACCACGACGACCGGCCCGAAGATCTCCTCCCGGGCCACCCGCATGGCGTTGGTGCAGTCGGCGAGGAGGGCCGGCGAGACGTAGAAGCCCCGCTCCAGCGGGGGCCGTTCGCCGCCGGTGATCAGCGTCGCGCCCTCCTTCCGGCCGAGTTCGACGTACGACTCGACCCGCGCCCGGTGCTCGGCCGAGATCACCGGCCCGACGACCGTGTCCGGCTCCCGCGGGTCGCCGGCCTTCAACCGACCGGCGTATCCGGCCAGTTGGTCCACCAGCCGCTCGTACACCCCGCGCTGGGCCAGCACCCGTGCCGGTGCCGTGCAGATCTGCCCGCTGTAGAAGGAGAAGGTGGTGCCGATGCCGGCGACGGCCGAGTGGAGGTCGGCGTCGTCGAACACGAGCGCCGCGCCCTTGCCGCCCAGCTCCATCAGCTGGCGTTTCATGTCCCGCCCGCACACCTCGGCGATCCGCCGGCCGACCGCGGTGGACCCGGTGAAGCTGACCATGTCGACGTCGTCGCAGGCCACCACCGCCTCGCCCACGGCCACCTCCCGCCCGGAGACGACGTTCACCACGCCCGGCGGCGCCCCGGCCGCCTCCAGGGCCTCGGCCATCCGGTAGACGGAGAGGGGGTCCTGCGGGGCGGGCTTCACCACGACCGTGTTGCCCATGGCCAGAGCGGGGGCGACCTTGCCGGCCGGGTTGGCCCAGGGGTTGTTGTAGGAGGTGATGCAGCTGACGACCCCGACGGGCTGCCGTACCGCCAGGGCGCCCATCACCGCGGCCCTCCCCATCGGCCCGGCCTCGTTGATCTGCGGCGGGACGGCCCACTCGGCGGGTTCCACGCTCGCGTACCGGCGGAACCGGGCGGCGGCCACCCCCACCTGCATCGCCCGGGCGGTCGCCGTGGTCGCGCCGGTCTCCGCGCGCGCCAGTTCGGCGTACGGCTCCATCCGGTCACGGATGAGGCCGGCCGCCCGCCGCAGCACCGCCGCCCGCTCCTCCGGCCGGGTCCGCGACCACGCCCCGAACGCCTCCCGGGCCGCCGCGCAGGCCGCCCGCGCCTGCTCAGGTGAGGCCTCCGGCGCCCAGCCGACCGTCTCCTCGGTGGCCGGGTCGGTCACCGGGTAGTGCCCGCCGTCCGGTTCGACCCACTCCCCGCCGACGAACAGCCGCTGCCCGTCGCTCACCGGACTCACCGCGTACCCACCGTCCGGGTGTCGGTCCCCGACCGCAGCACCTTCCCCGGTACGGCCCCCGTCACCACGTCGTCCCGGATCGCCTCGACCCCGTTGACCCACACGGCCCGCACCCCGATCGCCTCGGAGTCCAGGCGGGGACTGCCACCGGGCAGGTCGTGCACCAGCCGGGCCGGTCCGGCGTCGATCCGCCCGGGATCGAACAGGACGAGGTCCGCATGCCAGCCCTCCCGCACCCGCCCCCGCTCCCGCAGCCCGAACAGCCGCGCCGGATCGTCGGTCAGCATCCGCACCGCCTGCTCCAGCCCGGCCAGCTTCCGGCCGCGCAGACAGTCCCCGAGGAACCGGGTGGTGTACGGCGCCCCGCACATCCGGTCCAGGTGCGCGCCCGCGTCCGAGCCGCCGAGCAGCACGTCCTCGTGCCGCCAGGTCTCGGCGCGCAGCGCCCAGGAGGCCGGGTCGTTGTCGGTCGGCATCGGCCACAGCACCGTACGCAGCTCGTCGTTGGCGCAGATCTCCACCAGGCAGGCGAAGGGGTCCTGGCCGCGCTCCTCGGCGATGTCGCCCACGACCCGTCCCGTGAGCCCCCGGTTGGCCTCGCTGTAGGTGTCGCCGATGACGTACCGGCCGAAGTTCGCCAGCCGGCGGAAGACGCCCGCCTCCTTGGACCGGGCCCGCCGCAGCATCTCCTCCCGGACGGCGGGGTCGCGCAGCCTGGCGATCCGCTCCGGCACCGGCAGTCCGAGGACCGGCCCCCAGCCCGGGATCAGGTTGAGGGCGCAGAACGTGCCCAGGGACATGTTCATCGGGGTGAGGATCGGCATGGTGAGCGCCACCACCCGGCCGCCCGCCTTCCGGGCCCGCTCGCTCGCGCCGAGCTGCCGTGGCACCCGCTCCGGGACGGCCGCGTCGACGGTGAGCACGTTCCAGTTGAGCGGCCGCCCGGCCACCGCGCTCATCTCCACGAGCAGCTCGATCTCGTCGTCGCTGAACTGGTCCAGACAGCCGGCGACGATCGCCTCGATCTGCGTCCCCTCGTGCTCGCCGACGGCACGGGAGAGGGCCAGCAGCTCCGCCGGCCCCGCGTGCCGGGAGGCGACGGGCTTCCCGTCCCCGTCGGAGTGGGTCGACGACTGGGTGGTGGACAGGCCCCAGGCCCCGGCGTCCATGGCCTCGTGCAGCAGCCCCACCATCGCGCCGAGCTGCTCCTCGGAGGGCTGTCCCCCGACCGCGTCCGGCCCCATGACATACCGCCGCAGGGCGCAGTGCCCGACCATGAAACCGGCGTTGACGGCGATCCGCCCCTCCAGGGCGTCCAGATACTCACCGAAGGAGTGCCAGCTCCAGGGCGCCCCCTCCTCCAGCGCCACCAGGGACATCCCCTCCACCTTGGACATCATGCGGCGCGTGTAGTCGGCGTCCCCGGGGCGGGACGGGTTGAGCGGCGCGAGGGTGAAGCCGCAGTTCCCGGCGGCGACCGTGGTCACCCCGTGGTTGAGGGAGGGCGTGGCGTACGGGTCCCAGAAGAGCTGCGCGTCGTAGTGGGTGTGGGGGTCGACGAAACCGGGGGCGAGGACGAGGCCGGCGGCGTCCTCGGTGGTGCGGGAACCCTCGGTGATCCGGCCGACGCGGGCGATACGGCCGTCCCGTATGCCGACGTCGGCGGTGTGGGCGGGGGCGCCCGTCCCGTCCACGACGGTGGCGCCCTTGATCAGGTGGTCCAGCATGCCCGGAACCCCCTCAGACGGCCTGACGGAACCGAGTCGTCCGGTGCACGGGATCCGTGTCGATCCTGGGAATCACATGCTCCCCGATCAGCCGGATCGTCTGCAGCGTCTCCTCCTTCGGCACCCCCACGGGCAGCCCGAAGCTCAGCTGGTCGGCGCCCGCCTGCTCCCACCGCTTGCACTGCCGCAGCACCTCGTCCGGATCCCCGCAGATCAGCAGCTCCTCCTCCACGAGCAGTTCCACGAACTCCGGCGTGTAGGGGGGCAGCGTCTCCGGCCAGACGGGGAACCCCTCGGGCCGCGGGAACGTGTCGTGGTACCGGAACACCAGCGAGGGCAGATAGTGCAGCCCCCCGTGCACGGCGATGTCGATCGCCTCGGCGTGTGTGGGCGCGCAGATCGCGGTGGTCGTCACCATCACGTTGTCGTTCACGAAGTCCCCGACGGGTTCCGCGTCCACGATCGCCGTCTTGTACTGCTCCAGCACCCACTCCATGTCGGAGACCTTCTGGATGCTGAAGCCGAGCACGCCGAGCCCCTTCCTCGCGGCCATGGCGTACGACGGCGGAGACCCGGCCGCGTACCACATCGCCGGGTGGGACTTCCCGTACGGCTTCGGCAGGACCTTGCGCGGCGGCAGCTGCCAGTGCTTGCCCTGGAAGCCGGCGTACTCGTCCTGGAGCCACATCTTCGGGAACTCGGCGATGGTCTCCTCCCAGATCTCCTTGGTGTAGTTCATATCGGTCACACCCGGTATGAACCCGAGGATCTCGTGCGAGCCGGCGCCCCGCCCGCTGCCGAACTCGAAGCGCCCCTCACTGAGGTGGTCCAGCATGGCGACCTTCTCGGCGACCTTCACGGGGTGGTTGACCTGGGCCAGGGGATTGAAGATCCCCGAGCCCAGATGGATCCGCTCGGTCGCGTGCGCCAGGTAGCCCAGGAACACGTCGTTGGCCGACAGGTGCGAGTACTCCTCCAGGAAGTGGTGCTCGGAGGCCCAGGCGTACTTGAAGCCGGACTTGTCCGCCTGGATGACGTACTCGGTCTCCTCCATCAGCGCCTTGTGCTCGGCCAGCGGGTCGGTCTCGGCGCGCTTGCCCACGTATCCCTGTACAAAGAGCCCGAATTCCACGGCGGTTCACCTTCCCCAGTTGTCTGACGCCCCGTCAGACAAGTCCGTCGGCCGACTGTCGCACCGAGCGCCAGGACCGTCAATAGCTGACGGTGAGTCAGATAATGGAGACCCCCGCCAGCCATCCCCCGTCGATCACGAACGGCTGCCCGGTGATGTACGACGAGTCCTCCGAGGTGAGGAAGAGCGCCAGCCGGGCCACCTCCTCCGGCCGCCCGACCCGCCCGAGCGGTACGAGCTTGCGGTACAGCTCGTCCAGCGCCCGGCCCATCTCCTCCGGGTCGGCGCCGGGGTCCAGCCGGGCCGGGTTGGACATCGGGGTGTCGATGGCGCCCGGGCAGACGGCGTTGACCCGGATCCGCCGGGCCGCCAGCTCCAGCGCGGCCACCCGGGTCAGCCCCAGCACCGCGTGCTTGGTGGCGGCGTACGTCCCGACGGCCGCCATACCGGTCAGGGCCGTGTACGACGCGGTGTTCACGATCGTGCCCCCGTCGGCCATCTCCGGCGCCACCGCCTTCATCCCCAGGAAACAGCCGACCTGGTTGACCTGCACGACCTGCATGAACTCGTCCAGCGGGGTGTCCACCAGGGCGTTGAACCGCAGGATGCCCGCGTTGTTCACCAGCCCGTCGATCCGCCCGTACGCCCCCTTCGCCGCCTCGACGGCCTCCCGCCAGCCCTGCTCGGTGCCGACGTCGAGGTGGACGTACAGCGCGCCTATCTCCTCGGCCAGGGCCTTCCCCTGGTCGTCCAGCACATCGGCGACGACCACCCGCGCGCCCTCCGCCCGGAAGAGCCGCGCCTCCTGCTCGCCCTGCCCGCGCGCCGCCCCGGTGACGATGACGACCCGCCCGTCCAGCTTGCCCATGGTGCCCTCCTCACTGCAGCCGGGGTGCGACCTCCGCGCCGAAGAGCCCGATCTGCTCGATGAGTTCGGCACGGCTCCGGCTGCGGAACCGCACCTGGATCTGGTCCACGCCCATCGCCCGGTACGCCCGCAGCGACTCGGCGATCTCCTCCGGCGCCCCGGCGACGGTCCGCCGCCCGACCTCCCAGCCGGGCCGTCCGACGTACAGCGGCTCGGTGATCGCACCGACGGTGAACGGCCTCTCGATGCCGTGGTCCGCGCGCAGTCGCCGTATCCGGGCGATCCGCGCGGGCAGCCGCTCCCGCGGATCCCCCTGGGGCAGCCAGCCGTCGCCCTTGAGCGCGGCCCGGCGTACGGCGGGGGGCGAGGAGCCGCCGACCCAGAGGGGGACGTACGGCTGCGCGGGCCGGGGCCGCTGCCCCAGCCCGGCGAAGTCGTAGAGCTTCCCGTGGTGCTCGGGGAACTCCTCCGGCCCCAGGGCGGCCCGCAGCGCGTCGATCACCTCGTCCAGCACGGCCCCCCGCCGCTCGAAGTCCGCCCCGAGCGCCTCGAACTCCTCCCGGACGTGCCCGGCCCCCACCCCGAGGACCAGCCGGCCGCCGGAGAGGTGGTCGAGGGTGGCGTACTGCTTGGCGGTGACCAGCGGGTGCCGCAGCCCCACGACGGCCACATGGCTGAGCAGCCGGACCCGTTCGGTCACGGCGGCGAGGTGGCCGAGGGTGGTGACGGGGTCGTACCAGACCGTGCTCATGGCCGGGGCGAGCCGGCGCGGGACGCCCACGTGGTCGCAGCAGGCGAGGTAGTCGAACCCGGCGCCGTCCACGGCCCGCGCGACGGCCACCAGGTCCTCCGGACCGGCCCCGGCCTCCCAGCCCTCCGCGAACAGGGTGCTCTGCGCCTGGACGGGCAGCTGCACGCCGTACGCCAGGGCGCTCACCGCCACAGGCCTTCAGGGGTGAGTCCCAGCAGCTCGATGGCGTTGCCGCGCACGATCCGCTCGACCACATCCGCCGCCAGATGCCCCATCTGCGCCTCACCGACCTCGCGGGACTTCGGCCAGGTGGAGTCCGAGTGCGGGTAGTCGGTCTCGTACAGGACGTTGCCGACCCCGATGGCGTCCAGGTTCCTGAGCCCGAAGGCGTCGTCGAAGAAGCAGCCGTAGACATGCCCGGCGAAGAGTTCGGAGGGCGGCCGGGTGACCTTGCCGGCGACCCCGCCCCACCCCCGGTTCTCCTCCCACACCACGTCCGCGCGCTCAAGGATGTAGGGAATCCAGCCGATCTGCCCCTCGGCGTACATGACTCTGAGCTGCGGGAACCGCTCGAACTTCCCGCTCATCAGCCAGTCCACCATCGAGAAGCAGCAGTTGGCGAAGGTGATGGTGGAACCGACGGCGGGCGGGGCGTCGGCCGAGGTGGAGGGCATACGGCTGCTGGAGCCGATGTGCATGGCGATGACCGTGCCGGTCTCGTCGCAGGCGGCGAGGAACGGGTCCCAGTCGTCGGTGTGGACGGAGGGCAGGCCGAGGTGCGGGGGTATCTCGGAGAAGGCGACGGCCCGCACCCCTCGCGCCGCGTTCCGCCGGACCTCCTGGGCGGCCAGCCCGGCGTCCCACAGGGGAATGAGGGTGAGCGGTATGAGCCGGCCGTGCGCGTCCGGGCCGCACCACTCCTCCACCATCCAGTCGTTGTAGGCGCGGACGCAGAGCAGCGCCAGGTCCTTGTCCCGTGCCTCCGTGAAGGTCTGCCCGCAGAAGCGGGGAAAGGTGGGGAAGCACAGGGCGGACTGGACGTGGTTGACGTCCATGTCGGCGAGCCGGGCGGACACGTCGTACGACCCGGCCCGCATCTGCTCGTACGTGATGACCTCCAGCCTGACCTCGTCCCGTTCGCAGCCGACGGCGGTGTCGAGGCGGGTGAGGGGCCGCCGCAGGTCCTCATAGACCCACCAGTCGCCGAGGGGCCCCTCGCTGCTGCCGGGCTCGCCCATGACGGGCTTGAACCGCCCCCCGAGGAAGGTCATCTCCTTCAGGGGCGCACGCACGATCCGGGGCCCGACGTCCCGGTACTTCCTCGGCAACCGGTCCTGCCACACGCCGGCGGGCTCCACGGTGTGGTCGTCGACGGAGATGATCAGCGGGAACTGTGTGGTCTCCATGGCCTCAAGGTAGCGCCGATCTGACGCTCCGTCAGCTATCGCGGACGAACCCCCCAGGGCTGCGAAGAGGGTGTGAGGGCTTTGTGGACTGAGCCGCACCACCCTGCGATCGGCGCCTCCCCCGGCTGACGGAACCGGCCCGAACAAGGCAAACTGACGGAGTTGTTCGAGATGTCGAGGGGGACGAGCGCATGGATGGTGGGCCGCGAGTGCCTGAACAGCGGCGTCCCGGCTCCGTGACCGTCACAGGGCAGGCGGCGCTGCGGTTCGGCGTGCTCGGCCCGGTGCGGGCCTGGCGCGGCGAGGAACAGCTCAGCACGGGCTCCCCCCAGCAGCGCGCCCTGCTGGCCGCCCTGCTGCTGCGCGAGGGCCGCACGGCCACGGCACCGGAGCTGATCGACGCGGTGTGGGGCACCGAGCCGCCGTCGCAGGCGCTGGCGGCACTGCGCACGTACGCGTCGAGGTTGCGCAAGATCCTGGACCCCGGGGTCCTGGTCAGCGAGTCCGGCGGCTACGCGGTGCGCGCGCCGGGCGAGGGCGTCCTGGACCTGGCGGTCGCACAGGACCTGGCGGCGGAGGCGGAGAAGGCCCGCGGCGCGGGCGACCTGTGCCGGGCCCGCGAGCTGCTGAACCAGGCCCTCGGCATGTGGGACGGCGAGGTGCTGGCGGGCGTCCCCGGCCCCTACGCCGAGACCCAGCGGGTCCGCCTGGAGGAATGGCGCCTCGGCCTGCTGGAATCCCGCCTGGACATGGACCTGGAGCAGGGCTGCCACGCGGAGGCGGTCTCCGAACTGACGGCCCTCACGGCGGCACACCCCCTCCGCGAACGCCTCCGCGAGCTCCTGATGCTGGCCCTGTACCGCAGCGGCCGGCAGGCGGAGGCCCTGGCGGTCTACGCCGACACCCGCCGCCTGCTGGCCGAGGAACTGGGCGTGGACCCCCGCCCCGGCCTGCGGGAGCTGCAGCAGCGCATCCTCCAGGCGGACCCGGCCCTGGCAGAGCCCTCGTCCCCCGCGGCGGAACCCGCGGTGGTCCCCGTCCGCCCCGCCCAGCTCCCCGCCTCCGTCCCCGACTTCACCGGCCGCGCGGCCTTCGTCGACGAACTGAGCGAGGTGCTGTCGTCGGCGTCGGAGGCATCGGGGACGACGAGCCGGGTGATGGCGGTCTCGGCACTGGCCGGCATCGGCGGCGTCGGCAAGACGACCCTGGCGGTGCACGTGGCCCACCGGGCGCGGGGCACCTTCCCGGACGGCCAGCTGTACGTGGACCTCCAGGGCGCGGGCCCCCGCCCCGCGGAACCGGAGACGGTACTGGGCTCCTTCCTGCGCGCGCTGGGCACCTCCGACTCGGCGATCCCGGACAGCCTGGAGGAACGCGCCGCCCTCTACCGCTCCGTCCTGGACGGCCGCCGCGTCCTGGTCCTGCTGGACAACGCGAAGGACGCGGCCCAGATACGCCCGCTGCTGCCCGGCACCGAGGGCTGCGCGGCCCTGGTGACATCCCGGGTCCGCATGCTCGACCTGGCCGGCGCGCACCTGGTCGACCTGGACGTGATGTCTCCCGAGGAGGCCCTCGCCCTCTTCACGAAGATCGTGGGCGAGGAACGGGTGGCGGCGGAACGCGAGTCCGCGCTGGACGTGGTCGCGGCCTGCGGCTTCCTCCCCCTGGCCATCCGCATCGCGGCATCCCGCCTGGCGGCCCGCCGTACGTGGACCGTCTCGGTCCTGGCGGCGAAGCTCGCGGACGAACGCCGCCGCCTGGACGAACTCCAGGCCGGCGACCTGGCGGTCAAGGCCACCTTCGAACTGGGCTACGGCCAGCTGGAACCGGCCCAGGCCCGGGCGTTCCGGCTGCTGGGTCTGGCCGACGGCCCGGACATCTCCCTGTCCGCCGCGGCGGCGGTCCTCGACCTCCCGTCGGAGGAGACGGAGGACCTCCTGGAGTCCCTGGTCGACACATCCCTGCTGGAGTCCGCCGCCCCCGGCCGCTACCGCTTCCACGACCTGGTCCGACTCTACGCGCGTGCCTGCGCGGAGAGGGACGAACAGCCGCCCGGCGAGCGGGAGGCCGCGATGTCGCGGCTGCTGGATTTCTATCTGGCCACGGCGGCTCGGGTCTACGCCATCGAACGGCCGGGGGACCGGCTGGTGGATCACTTGGAGCCCACCGAGTATCCGGGGCTGAGCTTCGAGGAGCGGCATCGCGCTCAGGACTGGCTGTACGCGGAGGCGATCTGCCTGCTGGCCTGCGTACGCCAGAACGCGGGCAGCCCCCACACCCTCGCCAGGTCCATCGACCTGTTGTGGTCCGCCCACGATCTGTCGGAATCGGGCGCCAACTCGAAGGAGTACGAGGCCACTGCGAACGCGCTGCTGGACTCCGCACAGTCGATGGGACTTGTGCGAGCGGAGGCCAGGGCCCTGACGACTCTGGTGAACGTGCACCACGTGAGCGGCCGGTTCGCACTCGCCGACCAGGAGGCAGAGCGTGCGACAGCCCTCGCGCAGGAGACCGAGGACCTGCTGCCCGTCTGCTGGACCCGCAATGCCCGAGGAATCATCGCGCTCTACCAGAGCCGCCACGAGGACGGCGAGGAACACCTCTCCCAGGCCATCGAACACTTCCGCATCCTGGGTGACCGCCCAGGTGAGGCCAGTGCCCTGTGCAACCTCTCCCGCATCCACCTCGCCACCGGCCGGACGACGAGCGCGGTCGCGCTCGCACAGCAGGGCATCGACATATACGACGCCATGGGGAACTCCATGCGCGGCGCCAACGCCCGCTATGCCCTGGGGCTGGCGCTCACCCAGAGCGGCGAGCTGGAGTGCGCGGCCGGCCGGCTGCAGGAAGCCCTGGAGGTGTTCCGTGACAGCCGGCAGCGCCTGTGGGAGGGCATGAGCCTGTTCCGTCTGGCCGAGGTCGACCTCACCGCCGGGCGGGCCGCTCAGGCCGCAGCCAACGCCGAGATGGCACTGACCGTGTTGCGCGGCATCGGCGGGGAATGGCGGCGAGGCAACGTCCTGACCGTTCTGGGCCGGGCACTCGCGGGTATCGGGCAGCACGGCCGAGCACGCGTCTGCTGGCAGGAAGCGGTGCGCATCTACGACGAGTTGGGCTCGCCCGAGGCCGCAGAAGTGCGCACACTGCTGCCGCCGGTCCAGGCGGCCTGAGCCCGGACGGAGCCGTTCATCATTCGTTTATCGCCTCGCGGCATCCTCGAAGCAGTCGATCCGCCGCGTCGGGGGGCAGGCGGGTCACCGGAGAGGCCCTCGCACTGACGAACTAGGGTGAGCGGCCCGGAAGGACCCGTCCGGCCGGACTCGGGGGAGTGACCGGACGGGTCCGGCCGATCCACCTACTTGCACCTTCTCAAGGAGAGTTGACGCACATGAGCGACGAGGTCAAGCCGCAGGACCTGCACGCCACCGGCACGAAGGACGCCGCGGTGTCGCCCGCGGACCTGCACGCCACGGATGCGCCCGCGACGCCCCAGGACCTGCACGCCACCGAGGAGCCCATCGAGACCAAGGACCTGCACGCCACGTCGGAGCCTTTCAGGCCGACCAAGCCCTGACCTCCTCGCACGGGGGAACCGGCCGCGACGGCGCCGAGGGGGAGCCGTCGCGGCCGAGGTGTGTCCAGAGGAAGGTCCAGGCCGGCCCAAGGCGCCCCCGCCCGGTTGTCCACAGGGCAAGCGGCAGGTCGCGTTTTCTGCGATCTTGCCTGGGTGGAGCGAAGGGACCTGAGGGCCCTGGCGGACAGGGGTGTCCTCCTCACCGCGCGTGCCGTCGAGGCCGGCTGGCCCCGGCGCTGTCTCACGCGCGCGCTGCGGGCGGAGGGCTGGACCCGGCTCCGGCCCGGCGCGTGGGCCGAGCCGGGCCGGGATCCGGACCTGCTCACCCGGCTCCGGGCCGTGCTCCACCGCGAGCCCCGGCTGATCGTGAGCCACAGCTCAGCGGCTGCTCTCCGGCGGATCGAGATGCTGGGCGGTGGCCGTAAGCCGCCGTTGGAGTTCATCGACCCGCAGCGCACCCTCCGCCGCTTCAGCAGCGACGTACGCGTACACCGGCAGCCGCTCGGTACGGGCGACGTGGTCGAGCGGCAGGGGTTACGGCTCACCACCCCCACCCGAACGCTCACCGACCTGCTCCGGCGCGGTCCGAGGGACGAGGCGGTCGTCGCGGTGGACTCGGCACTGACGTACCGGCGGGTAGGACACGTCCGCCGCGCACCGCTCACCCGGCGGGACGAGATCGCCGCCGCGCTGCAGTCGACAGGGCGGGCACAGGGATCGGTCCGGGCCCGGAACTGGCTGCGCCTGTGCGATCCGCACGCCGGTTCCCCTGCGGAGACCGTGGCCCGACTCCATATGTACGACGCCGGTCTCCATCCCGAGAGCCAGGCCGAGCTGCGCACCCCCGACGGCAGCCGCCGCATCGTCGACTTCCTGTTCAGGCCGGCGGGGCTGGGCGTGGAGATCGAGGGCTACGCCTATCACGGCACCCGTGACGCCCACCGCCAGGACATCGCGCGCTACAACCAGCTCCTGCGGTGCCCGGAGATCCGCAGCCTCCTCCGCTTCAGCGCCGAGGATGTGTTCCACCGCCCTGCCTACATGGTCGAGGAGATCAGGGCCACCCTCGCCGAACTGACCGGCGATTCCGAGTGACCGTGGGGGCCGCCCGCTTCTTTCTCAGTGTCGTGCTTCCGCGAGCCGAGTAAAGGGCGCTCCAGCACGGGGAAGAAGCGAGCGAGCGGCCCGGAAGAACGGGGCCCCGACCGGCGTCACCCCCACCGCCCACTGCGTCGCGAGCCGGGGTGAAGGGGCGCAAGCGGAGGACGGGGGCACGCCGGCAGCCATGGCGGGTGGGGGTGGTGGGTCGTGGGTGGAGGGTGCGGGTGGTGGCGGGGGCGGCGGGGGCGAACGTAAGGCTGCCCCGGCGGGGGCAAGCGCCAGGTTCGCCCGGCGTACTCGGGGAGCTCGGGGCGTTCGGGGCGTTCGGCGCGCTCAGTGACTGGCGCCCGGTGGTAGAGGGCTCGCCGTCGGAGTCTCGGAGTCAGCGATGGCCCGGAGGGGAGAGAGAAGGGGCTGGGACCCGCAATCACCAGGTCAATCGGATGAGTTGGGCCACGCCTCATGCTCAAGTCCTGGCCATCCCATACCCAGCCCGCCCATTACATCCAGTCGTCCGTACCTCCGAAACCGGAGGGACTGGTGGGACTGGTGGGACGAACGGGCACCCCCACCCCCAACCCCACCCCCAACCCGTCAGCCGCCGATCCCACCCGGCGTCCATGCGAGGCGCGACCGCGTCCCTCGTCGACGATGCGAACGCAGCCGACCCGAGGGACCGACGCCGCCCAGCCGGCCACTTTCCCCGGGCTGCCCGCTCGCTTCTCACCCGTGCTGGAGCGAGGCGTGTCAAGGGTGGCCCGGAGGGCCATCGCCGAAGGCGACGCGGGAGTGGAGCGCAGCGGAACGGGAGCGCCCTTGACTCGCCTCGCGGAAGCACGACACTGGCCGAAGAAGCGGGCGGCCCCACGGCAACTGACCAACACCTCGGCATCAACCCCTCCTCCTCACCCCCTCACCCCTTTACTCCCTCAGCCCCTCCCCCCTCAGCCCCTCACCCCCTCCCCCGCAAAACGCCCTTCACCACCTTCCCGCTCGCGTTCCTCGGCAGTTCCTCCACGAACTCGACCAGCCTCGGCACCTTGTAGTTCGCCATCTCGCGGCGGGACCAGGCGATCAGGTCGTCGGACGTCAGAGGCGAACCCCGTCTACGCACCACGAACGCCTTGGCCACCTCACCGAGGCGGGCGTCGGGGACGCCGATCACGGCGGCCTCGCGCACGTCCGGGTGGAGGCCCAGCAGCTGCTCTATCTCCGCCGGGTAGGCGTTGAAGCCGCCGACGATGAACATGTCCTTGATGCGGTCCGTGATGCGCAGGTTGCCCCGCTCGTCCAGGACGCCCACGTCGCCCGTGCTCAGCCAGCCGGCCGGGGAGATCGCCTCGGCCGTCGCCGCCGCGTCCGCGTAGTAGCCCCGCATGACGTTGAAGCCCCGGACCAGCACCTCGCCCTGGGTGCCGGTGGGCACCGGGGTGCCGGAAGCGTCGACCAACCGCACCTCCGTACCGGGGATCGCGCGGCCGGAGGTGGACGCGATCACCGACGGGTCGTCGCCGCGCCGGCACATCGTGACGATGCCGCTGGCCTCCGAGAGGCCGTACGCCGTGAGGACCGTGTCGACGCCCAGTTCGCCTCGCAGGCGTTCCACCAGGTGCAACGGCACCACCGCGGCTCCCGTCACCACCAGCCTCAGCGCGGACAGGTCGTGGGCGTCGCGGGACGGGTGGTCCAGCAGGGACTGGTGGAGGGTCGGCGGGCCGGGCAGCACCGAGACCCGTTCCGCCGCCATGTTCACCAGCGCCGTCTCCACGTTGAACACCGGCTGCGGGATCATCGTCGCCCCGCGCATCAGGCAGGCGATCACCCCGGCCTTGTAGCCGAAGGTGTGGAAGAAGGGGTTGATGATCAGGTAGCGGTCCTTCGGGCGCAGGCCTGCCAGGTCCGCCCAGATCTCGTACGCCCGGAGGGTCTGGGTGTGCGTGATCATCGCGCCCTTCGGGCAGCCCGTCGTACCCGACGTGTAGATGATGTCCGAGAGGTCGGCACCGTCCACCTCCTCCGACCGAGCCCGTACTTCGGCCGCCGGCACCCCCTCCCCTCCCGCCAGGAAGTCCTTCCAGGTCCGGAAGTCCGGCGGCGCGTCCTCCGACAGGACCACCACGTCCTGCAGTTCCGGCAGGCCTGGCAGCGGGCCGCCCCGGTCACCCCGGCCATCCCGAACGCCCCGGCCATCCCGGCCGCCCCCTCCGAGCGGTGCCCCCGGCTCCCCCTTCCCCGCCGCCCTGCGCAAGCTCGCCACGTACGACGTGCCCAGGAAGGTGCCCGTCACGAAGAGCAGCCGGGCGCCGCTGCGGCGCAGTACGTCCGCCGCCTCCGTGCCCTTGAAGCGGGTGTTCAGCGGGACCAGGGCCGCGCCCGCCGTCACCGCGCCGAGGGCCGACACGATCCAGTCCAGGGAGTTGGGGGCCCAGACCGCCACCCGGTCGCCGACCCGCACCCCGCTCGCCAGGCAGGCCGCCGCCGCGCGCTCCACCCGGGCGCCCAGTTCGGCGTACGTGATCCTCGTACGGCCCTCGACCACCGCCTCCGTGTCCGCGTACCGCTCGGCCGACCATCGGACCAGCTCGGGAATGGTGTCCCAGCCACCCCGGTCGTCCCAGTCGCTCATCACCGGCCCCCTGCACCCACCTAGCTGACTGACCGTCAGATTAGCGGTAACCTGACGCCCTGTCAGGATGTCGTGAGGGGGAACGCCGTGGCAGTAACCGGGATCAAGGACGCCACCGCCATCGTCGGGATCGGGCAGACCGCGTTCGCCAAGCACCTCGCGGAGGACGAGAAGACGCTCGCCTGCCGGGCCGTGCTCGCCGCGCTCGACGACGCGGGGATGGCACCCGGCGAGGTCGACGCACTCGCCTCCTACACCATGGAGGAGACCGACGAGGTGGAGCTGGCGAAGGCCGTGGGCTTCGGCGACCTGACCTTCTTCAGCAAGGTGGGGTACGGAGGGGGCGGCTCCTGCGCCACCGTGGCGCATCTCGCCGCCGCCATCGCCTCGGGGCAGGCCACGGTGGGGGTCGCCTGGCGGTCACGGAAGCGCGGCAGCGGGCCCCGGCCCTGGACCAACACCACCGTGCAGCTGCCCACTCCGGCCCAGTGGACCCGCCCCTTCGGCCTTCTGCGCCCGGCGGACGAGATAGCCATGCTCACCCGCCGCTACCTGCACGAGTACGGCGCCACCCGCGATCACCTCTTCAACGTCGCCCTCGCCTGCCGGAACCGGGCCAACCAGAACCCGGCCGCCGTGATGTACGAACGACCGCTGACCCGCGAGATGTACATGAGCTCCCGGTGGATCAGCGAGCCCCTGTGCCTCTTCGACAACTGCCTGGAGACGGACGGGGCCCTCGCCTGTGTCCTCGTGTCCGCGGAACGCGCCCGGGACTGCGCAAGGAAGCCCGTGTACGTCCACGCCGCCGCCCAGGGCCTGCCCGCCCAGCACCACGGCATGGTCAACTACTGGAACGACGACCCCCTCACCGGCCCCGCCTGGACCGCGGCCCGGCAGCTGTGGAAGCACGCCGACTTCACCCCGGAGGACGTCGACGTGGCGCAGATCTACGACGCGTTCACCGCCCTCGTTCCGCTCTCCCTGGAGGGGTACGGCTTCTGCGGGAGAGGGGAGGGCGGGGCGTTCACCGAGGGCGGCGCCCTGGAGATCGGGGGGCGGCTGCCCCTCAACACCAGCGGGGGCGGGCTCTCCGAGGCCTACGTGCACGGCTTCAACCTCGTCACCGAAGGGGTGAAGCAGCTGCGCGGAACCAGTACCGCGCAGGTTCCGGGGGCCGCCACCTGTCTGGTCACCGCGGGGGAAGGCGTCCCGACCTCCGCTCTGCTGCTGAGGAGTTGATCCAGCGTGCTGACTCCCGTCACCGACACCGACGGCGCCCCCTTCTGGGAGTACGCGGCCCGCGGTGAACTGCGCGTCCAGGCCTGCGGCGACTGTCACGAACCCCGCTTCCCGCCCCGCCCCTGCTGCCCGCACTGCCAGTCCTTCTCGGACGAGTGGCGGCTCACCAGCGGGCGCGGGCGGATCTGGTCGTACGTCGTGCCGCACCCGCCGCTGCTGCCCGACTACGCCGAGCAGGCGCCGTACAACGTCGTCGTGGTGGAGCTGGAGGAGCACCCGCGGATCCGGTTGGTGGGGAACGTGGTCGCCCGTGCCGGGGCGCGGCTGGACTCCGTCGATCCCCGGCACCTGAGGATCGGCGCCCGGGTGCAGGCGGTCTTCGGCGACGGCGGGCTCCCGCAGTGGGTGCTCGCGTGAGCACCGTACGGGTGGACGCCGACAAGGACAGCGGGGTCGCCGTGGTCACCCTCGACCGGCCGCACCGGCTCAACGCCGTCGATCTGGAGATGGTCCGCGAACTGGCCGGGGTGTGGCGGGCGTTGCGGTTCGACGACTCAGTGCGGGCCGTCGTGCTCACCGGGAGCGGGGAGCGGGCGTTCTGCACCGGGATCGACCGGGGCGTCGCCGTGCCGCAGCCCTCGTCGCCGTACATGCAGGACGATCCGCTGCTGCGGATCGGGCCGAAGGCGAACGGCCTGTGGAAGCCGGTGGTGGCCGCCGTGTGCGGGATGGCCTGCGGGGGTGCCTTCTACCTGCTGGGCGAGAGCGAGTTCGTCGTCGCCGATCCGGCCGCCGAGTTCTTCGATCCGCACACGACGTACGGCATGGTCAGCGCCTATGAGTCCGTGCTGATGGCCGCGCGGATGCCGTACGGGGAGGCGGCCCGGATGATGCTCATGGGCACCGCCGAGCGGATCTCCGCCCGGCGGGCCCATGAGATCGGGCTGGTCTCGGAAGTCACCGAGCCGGGCGGGGCGTTGGCGGCCGCCGTGCGCTGCGCCGCCGTCATCGCCGGGTATCCGGCGGAAGGGGTGCAGGGGACCGTGCGGGCGTTGTGGGCGGCGAAGGAGGCGGCGCTCGCGCAGGCGTTCACGCAGGCACCGCATCTCATCGCGCTCGGGAACCTGCCGGCCGAGCGGCAGGCGGAGCTGTTCACCGGAAGGCGGCGGGAGTTCCGGCTGCGCTAGCCGTCCCGGCCGACGAGGCGGCCCCGCGCGCCACCGCCCGTACGCGTACCGCCGCCCGGACTCGTCGTACCCCTGCGGCCGTGAACCTGAGCGTGCGCGCCGCCGGCCGCATCGGCATGCCCATGACCTTGTCGGCCGGGCGAAACCACATGGCGGCGGCCGTACGCCGGGGGTAGCGTCGGCCCTGGGACGGCCGCCGTCTGGAGCCCTTCCGTGACACACCGGTACGACGGCCGTCACGCACCCCCGCCGGCCGTCACGCGGTGCGTGCCGTTCCCGTCCCCTTCTCCGCGTCCAGCGCGTACACGCACCGGTCCTTGCTGCACGCGTACACCACCCCGTCCTTGACGACCGGGGAGCCGGTGATCTCGCCGCCCGTGGCGAGCTTCCACCTGAGCCGGCCGTCGTCGGCCTTCAACGTGTACAGCAGGTGGTCCGTGGAGCCGAAGTGGATGCGGCCCTCGGCCACCGCGGGGGCGCCCACCACGTCGCCGCCCGCCTGGAAGCGCCACTTGGGCGTGCCGGTGACCGCGTCCAGGGTGTACAGGCCCTTGCCGCTGCCCACGTGGACGTGCCCGGCCGCCACGAGCACCGGTTCGACGGAGGAGCGGGCCTCGGTGGCGATGCGCCAGCGGTCGCGGCCGTCGGTGGCGTCGAGGGCGTAGACGGTGCCGAGGTAGTCCGCGAGGTAGACGCCACCGCCGGTCACCGCCGGGCCCGGGGTGAAGGCGGGCGGGGACAGGAAGACCGCGGGCGCCTCGAAGTGCCAGCGGACCATGCCGCTCGCCGCCTCGATGGCGAGGACGCGGGTGCCGGCCGAGACGTAGACGTAGCCGTCGGGCGCCGGGGTGAGGCGGACGGGTACGCCGCCGCAGGAGGCGGCGTCGCCGACCGGGTACGACCAGCGTTCCTCACCGGTGCGGGCCTCCAGGGCGCGCAGCCGGGCGTCCTGCCAGACGTAGACCGTGCCGTCGTGGACGAGCGGGCCGGCCTCGGGGGACTCGAAGGCGGTCTGGCAGCCGGCGATCTCCCACAGCTTCTGCCCGCCCGACGCCTCCCAGGCCTGCACGCCGCCGCCGCGGGTGCCGGTGACGACCGTGCCGTGGTCGGCCTTGAGGGAGTACACCCAGGCGTCCGTGGACAGCCGCCACAGGTCGGTGCCCTCGCGGGCGTCCAGGGCGAACAGGGTCGGGCCGTCGGAGGCGTGGATACGGCCGTCCGCGACCGCCATCGACCAGGCGACGTCCCTGGTCTTGAAGCGACGGCGGCCGGTGCCCACGTCCAGGGCGTGTACCTCGAAGGAGGTGACGTAGACCAGGTCGCCGTCGACGGCGGGGGTGCCCCAGACCTCGTTGGACATGCGGAACCGCCAGGGCCGCCAGCCGCTCGCCGGCTCCGGGGGCTGGGGCGGGGCGGGTGGTGCGGCAGGGTCTGCGCCGGCGACGCCGGTGTGCGGGCGGGACCAGCTGGCGGCCAGGCCGGCCTCCGGCGGGGGCGCCTTGACGGCGGCGGCACGGGCGTCGGCTACGCGCGGGCCGGGTCCGATGGGCACCTGGGCGCCGGCCAGCCGGACCGGGCCGGCGTCGGGGAGGGCGGCGGAAGCACCGGCGGGGACGGGCGGGTCGTACGGGGGCGGCGGGGGTACGGCCGAGCGGCCGCCGCTGCGGGGGCCGCCGGTCGGCGCCGGGGCCGGCTTGACGGCGGGCCGGCCGCCGCGGCCCCGGGCCTCGATGAGGGCGACCGCCTTCTCGGGAAGCCAGGCGGAGGCGGTGCCGCTGTCGTCGGAGCCGGAGCCGAAGAGATGGGGGGCCAGCTGGGTCTGGAGGTCGGCCGGGGTGGGCCGGGCGGGGGCCTCCATCTGCATGCAGGCCTCGATCAGCGGGCGCAGTTCGTCGGGCAGACCGGTGAGGTCGGGGCCCTCGCGCAGCAGCATGAAGACGGTCTCGACCGGGTTGGCGCCGTGGAAGGGCGGGTGGCCGGTGGCCGCGAAGACGAGGGTGGAGCCGAGCGAGAAGACATCGCTGGCGCCGGTGACGCTGCGGGAGTCCTTGGCCTGCTCCGGGGACATGTAGGCGGGGGTGCCGACCGCGACGTTCGTCATGGTCAGGCGGGTGTTCGAGACGCCGGATGCGATACCGAAGTCGATCACCCGGGGGCCGTCCTCGACCACGAGCACGTTGGAGGGCTTGAGGTCGCGGTGGACGAGCCCGGCGCCGTGGATGGACTGGAGGGCTTCCGCCACGCCTGCCGCCAGCCAGCGCACCGCCTGGGCCGGGAGCGGCCCGCAGTCGTTCACTATCTCCTCAAGGGAGGGCGCGGGGACGTACGCGGTCGCGAGCCAGGGCACGGCGGCGCGCGGGTCGGCGTCGACCACGGCGGCCGTGTAGAAGCCGGAGACCGCCCGGGCCGCCTCCACCTCGCGGGTGAAGCGGACCCGGAACAGCTGGTCCTCGGCGAGCTCGGTGCGCACCGTCTTGATCGCCACGCGCCGGCCGGACGCCGAGCGCGCGAGATAGACCAGCCCCATGCCGCCGGCGCCCAGCCGGCCCAGCACCTCGAACGGCCCGATCCGCCGCGGATCGTGCTGTGTCAGCTGATCCACCACTTGCCTGCCACCTCCCCGTACGAGCCGCGCCACCCACTTATGTACGCGACCGAAGTGCAGCGTCTCACCACCGCACCGCCGTGGCGGCACGCACCCTGATTCTTCCTGGCCGGGCCGCTGGTTGCGAACCCGGTGAGAATAGGGGTGTCTCCCCACCAATCCTTCCAAACCGGACGGATCAGCGCTGCAGTAGTGCGAAGGACGCCCCCTGATTGTCGGTGACGACGGCCACGCGTCCGTACGACGTCTCGAAGGGTGGCGCCTGCACCCGGCCGCCGAGCCGCTGTACGGCCCCGAGGGCGTCGTCGAGGTCCGCCGCCCTGAAGTGGGCGAGGAAGTGCGGGGGCATCTCGGCCGGGAAGACCTCGGTGACGTGGGCCCGCCCGAAGTCGGGCTCCGCGCCCTCGCCGAAGAGGGCCTCGTGGAAGAGGCCGCCGTAGAAGGCGTTGGCGGCGGCGGTGTCCCGGGTGTACAGCTCGGCCCAGACGAAGGTGCCGGGTTCGCGCCGCCGGCCGAAGCCGCGGTGCCGGCCCGGCTGCCACAGCCCGAACACCGCGCCCTCGGGGTCGGCGGCGAGGGCGGCGACGCCGAGGTCGCCCACCGGGAACGGGGCCATCACCAGCTGCCCGCCGGCCTCGGTGATCCGCCGGCCGAGGGCTCCGGCGTCCGGGGTGGCGAAGGAGACCGTCCAGACCGTGGGCATACGGCCGTCGATCTTGGGGGCCAGCGAGGCGACGGGCTCCCCCTCCAGCCGGGCCCACACCGAGGAGCCGTAGGCGTCCTCGAAGGTCCACCCGAAGAGGTCACCGTAGAACCGCTTGCCGGCCTCGACGTCGGCGAGCTGGGCGTCCACCCAGCAGGGCACGCCCTCCCCGTACGCCTCTGGTGCCTCTTCGTTCCCGGATGCCCTGTTTTCGGCCATGCCGTCAAAGTAACCGGGCCGCGCGCACCGCGCAGACCAGGCACACCATCCTCAGAGCACCCGTGCACCCCATTTGCAGTCGGCCGAATCGCGCTCCGATCACCCGTCGGTAAGCTGACGGCATGACAGGACAAGTGCGTACCGTCGACGGCCGCGTGGCCGGCCGGCGTGGGCAGGCGACCCGGCAGAAGCTGCTCGACTGCCTCAGCGAGATGCTCAGCTCCTCCCCCTACCGGGACGTCAAGGTCATCGATGTCGCCCGGAAGGCGGGTACTTCGCCCGCGACCTTCTATCAGTACTTCCCGGACGTCGAAGGTGCCGTCCTGGAGCTCGCCGAGCAAATGGCGGCCGAGGGCGCGGGATTGACCGAACTGCTGGAGGGCCGGTCCTGGGCCGGGAAGTCGGGATGGCAGACCGCCCAGGAACTCGTGGACGGTTTCCTGGAGTTCTGGCGCAAGAACGACGCGATCCTGCGGGTTGTCGACCTCGGCGCCGCGGAGGGGGACAAACGGTTCTACAAGCTCCGCATGAAGATCCTGAACTCGGTGAACAACTCCCTCTCCGACTCCATCGCCGAGCTGCAGTCCAAGGGCAGGGTCGACAAGGACGTGAACCCGGCGGCGGTGGCCGGTTCGCTGGTCGCGATGCTCGCGGCGGTGGCGGCGCACCAGAAGGGTTTCTCGTCCTGGGGTGTGAAGCAGGCCGAACTCAAGCCGAACCTCGCCCTGTTGGTCCATCTGGGCGTGACCGGGAAGAAACCGAGCAAGTAGGAAGCCGTCCCTTTTTCCGGATCCCAAGTCCTGTCTGGCAGGCGGTGGTTCACTCGCGTTCCGCGCGCGGTGAGCCGCCGCCTGCTCCGCTATGCGGGCAGCGGACGGTCCCGTACCACGTGCTTCATCACCAGCGTCGAGGTCAGCCGCTGCACTCCGGGCAGGGCCGCGAGCCGCTCGTCGTACAGCCGCTGGAAGGCCGCGAGGTCCGCGGTGGCGACCCGGAGCAGGTAGTCGGGCTCGCCGAACAGCCGCTGGGCGTCCAGCACGTGCTCCAGCTCGCCGACCGCCCGCTCGAACTCGGCGACCGTGTCCCGGTCCTCCTGCCGCATCGACACGAAGACCAGCGCCTCGAAGTTCAGCCCGAGCGCCGCCGCGTCCACCACCGCCCGGTAGCCCTGGATGGCTCCGGAACGCTCCAGCTCGCGCAGCCGGCGGTGGCAGGGCGAGACGCTGAGGCGCACCCGGGCGGCCAGCTCGGTCACGGTCAGCCGCCCGTCCTGCTGCAGCTCGGCAAGGATTTTCCGGTCCACGTCGTCCATGGGACAGATCTTCCCCCAGAGTGCGAGAGGAAGGGCAAACTTCGGGAACACTTTCGGGCCATTCACGCCTAATGTCCCCACCATGGACTCGGGACTGCTCTTCTCCTTCCTCGCCGTGGACCTGCTGCTGGTGTGTGTGCCGGGCGCCGACTGGGCGTATGTCATCACGACCGCCCTGCGCGGCCGCCCCGTGTCGCGCGCGGTCGCCGGCCTGGTCTGCGGCTATGCCCTGCACACGGCGCTGGCGACGGCGGGCCTCGCGGTCCTGGTGGCGGGCTCGCCCCGGCTGCTGACGGCGCTGACGGTGGCGGGCGCCGGTTACCTGCTGTGGCTGGGCTGGGGCGTCCTGCGCCGGCCGGCGATACCGGGCGCGGACAGCGCCTCACCGGCCGGGGGCAGGCTCTTCCTCCGGGGCGCCACGATCAGCGGGCTGAACCCCAAGGGCCTGCTGCTCTACCTCTCCGTCCTCCCCCAGTTCCTCACCCTCCGCGGCACCCACCTGCCGGTCCCGGTCCAGACGGCGGCGCTGGGCCTGCTGCACATGGCGTGCTGCGCGGTGGTCTACCTCACGGTCGGCGTCCTGTCCCGCGTGCTGCTCTCCGCGAGGCCGGCCGCGGCGCGCGCGGTGACCCGTACGTCGGGGGCGGCGATGCTGGGGATCGGAGCGTTCTTGCTGGTGGAGCGGCTGGCGACGCTCTAGGGGCTGTCGTCACATTCCCGTCGTTGCCCGAAGGGCGGCCTGGCGGCGTCAGGTGCGTGCTCTGGGGGTCCCCCCGGCCGAAGGCTGGAGGAGTGCCGGGCGTGGACCCGCGTACTGGACGTACTCGGGTCCGCGCCCGGTGCGGCGAGTGGGGGCACCTCCCGCGCCCTTGAGGCAGCGGGGGAGCGTGCATGGCGCCGCCAGGCAGACGGGAATGTGACGACAGCCCCTAGGGACGCGCGGTGATCCGGAACAGCCGGATCTCCCTGGCCACCCGGGCCTGGTACGCGGCGTACGGCGGCCAGAACGCGAGGACCGCCCGCCAGGCCGACGCCCGCTCCTGCCCCGCGAGGAGTCGTGCCGTGACCGGGATGTCCCGGCCCTTCCAGCTGATCGACGCCTCGGGGTGGGCCAGCAGGTTGTGGGTCCAGGCGGGGTGTCCGGTGCGGCCGAAGTTGGAGCCGATCAGGATCCAGCCCCTGCCGTCCTCCTCGGGCATGCAGGCCAGCGGCGTCCTGCGGAGGAGTCCACTGCGGGCGCCGGTGGAGGTGAGGATCACCCCGGGCAGCATCCGGGCGCTGAGCAGGAGACGGCCCCGGGTGAGCCGGTGCACGGCGCGGTCGAGGGCCGGCACCACATGCGGGGCGGCCCTCGCGAAGGCCCGGGTGGACGACACCCGCTGCACGAGCCGCACGCCGATCCCGGTCATCGGACCGCCACCTCGCCGCCCGTGAAGAGACCGGCGGCCTCGGCCGCCCGGTCCCGCAGCCGGTGCACGGGGCCGAACAGCAGCTCGTCCCCGGCCGCCCGCTTGAAGTACAGCTGGGCGTCGTGCTCCCAGGTGAACCCGATCCCGCCGTGCAGCTGGATCCCCTCGGCGGCGGCGAGCCGCAACGCCTCCAGGGCCTGGGCGAGCGCGAGCCCGCCGTCCCGCTCCCCCTGCGCCCCGGCCCACGCGGCGTAGTACGCCGCCGACCGCGCCGCCTGCACCGCCACATGCACATCGGCCAGCCGGTGCTTCACCGCCTGGAAGGATCCGACGGGCCGGCCGAACTGCTCGCGCTGTCCGACGTACTCCACGGTCCGCTCCAGCACCCGCTCGGCCGCCCCCACCGCCTCGCAGGCGAGCACGGCCGCGGCCGACTCCCCGAGCGCGGCGAGAGCCGGCAGCACGTCCGCCTCCTCCTGCCCGAGCAACTCGGCCCGCACGTTCCTCAGTTGTACGCGCCCCTGCGGCCGGGTGGCGTCGAGCGCGGTCTGCCGGGTCCGTACGACACCGGGCGCGTCCCCCGGCACCAGGAACAGCAGGGTCCGGGACCGGGCGAAGCCGCCGGTGTGCGCGGCGACGAGCAGCAGGTGCGCGCTGTGCCCGTCCAGTACCTGGTCGGCCTGCCCGTACAGCCGCCAGTCGCCGTCGGCACGCCGGGCCTGGACCCCGCCGGCCCGTCCGCCGCCCGCGCGGAAGCCGCCGTTGT
This sequence comes from Streptomyces sp. NPDC001851, assembly GCF_040297165.1. NCBI lineage: Bacteria > Bacillati > Actinomycetota > Actinomycetes > Kitasatosporales > Streptomycetaceae > Streptomyces > Streptomyces sp. NPDC001851. The sequence goes on from NZ_JBEOYR010000002.1 coordinate 141,206, forward strand.
CGCCGGTCAGGGCGAGGGCGGTGGTGAGGGCGGGGCCGGGGACGGCGAGGGCGGCGGTGCGGGTGCCGGCGGCCAGGCGGGGCAGCAGCGCGGCGCGCTGGGCCTCGGTGCCGAGGGCGAGGATCAGCGGGGCGGTGAGGACGGAGGTGGCGAGCAGCGGGGAGGGGGCGAGGCAGCGGCCGGTCTCCTCGCAGGCGAGGGCCAGTTCGGTGACCGAGCAGCCGACACCGCCGTACCGCTCGGGCAGGGCGAGCCCGGGCAGGCCGAGCCGGTCGGCGAGGGCGGACCACAGGAGGGGGTCGTGGCCGGCCGGGCTGTCGGCGGCGCTCCGCAGCTCCGCCGGGCCGCACCGCTTGTGCAGCAGCTCGCGCAGGGTGCGGCGGATCTCGCCCTGCTCGGCGGTGAGGCGCGTGTCCATGGCTCTTCCCTCCACATCTGACGGGCCGTCATATTAGGAGTCCGGGAACGATATGCACAGGGGAAGGTGGGCTCTGATGACTCCGGGAAGCCGGAAGGCCGCCGTGGTGGGCGTTGCGCTCTCCGACTGCGGACGCGTGGACGACGCCACGCCCTACACCCTGCACGCGCAGGCGGCCCGCCGCGCCCTGGCCGACGCGGGCCTCGGCCGTGAGGTGGTGGACGGATTCGCCTCCGCCGGGCTCGGCGCCCTGGCCCCCGTGGAGGTGGCCGAGTATCTGGGCCTGCGCCCCACCTGGGTGGACTCCACCTCGGTCGGCGGCTCGACCTGGGAGGTCATGGCGGGGCACGCGGCGGACGCGATAGCGGCGGGCCACGCGAACGCCGTCCTCCTCGTCTACGGCTCGACCGCCCGGGCGGACATCAGGGCGGGCCGCAGGACGGGTGACCTCTCCTTCGGCGCCCGCGGCCCGCTGCAGTTCGAGGTCCCCTACGGCCACACCCTGATCGCCAAGTACGCGATGGCCGCCCGCCGCCACATGACCGAGCACGGCACGACCGTCGAGCAGCTGGCCGAGGTGGCGGTCCAGGCCCGGGCCAACGCGGCGCTGAACCCGGAGGCGATGTTCCGCGACCCGATCACGGTCGACGACGTCCTCGCCGGCCCGATGATCGCCGACCCCTTCACCAGGCTGCACTGCTGCCTGCGCTCGGACGGCGGCGCGGCGGTCCTGCTGGCGGCCGAGGAGTACGTACGGGACTGCCGTACGCCCCCCGTCTGGGTCCTCGGCACCGGTGAGCACGTCTCGCACGCGGCGATGTCCGAGTGGCCGGACTTCACGGTGTCCCCGGCGGCGGTGAGCGGCCGCCTCGCCTTCGAGCGGGCCGGGGTGCGCCCCGCCGAGATCGACTTCGCGGAGCTCTACGACGCCTTCACCTACATGACCCTGGTGACCCTGGAGGACCTGGGCTTCTGCGCGAAGGGCGAGGGCGGGGCGTTCGTGGAGGAGGGCCGGCTGCTGGTGCGGGGCGGGGGGCTGCCGGTGAACACGGACGGCGGCGGGCTGTCCGCCCAGCATCCCGGTATGCGCGGGCTGTTCCTGCTGGTGGAGGCGGTGCGGCAGCTGCGCGGCGAGGCCGGCGAGCGCCAGGTCCACGCGGCGGACGGGTCGCTGCCGCGACTCGGGGTCGCCTCCGGGACCGGCGGGTGGTTCTGCTCGTCGGGGACGGTGGTGCTGGGCCGGTGACGGGCCCTCCTCAGTCGTCGTCCCGCAGTCTGCGCCAGATGCGGGTGCGGTGCAGGACGTAGAGGGAGCCGAGCACGGCGACCGCCTGCAGCCCCACGGCGAGCAGCCAGAACTCGTCCCTGGTCTCCAGCCTGTTCGTCAGGAACGTGAAGTTCATGCCGAAGAACCCGGTCAGGAACGACAGCGGCAGGAAGATCACCGACACGATCGCGAGCCGGTTGATCACCCCGTTCTGCTCTCCCGCGACGAGCGAGGAGTAGCTGGCGAAGGCCCGGCGGGCGGCGTCCTGGAGGGACTCGATGTCGGCGAGCACCAGCCTCCCGGCGGCCTGGAACTCCTGGGCGCGCCGTTGCCGCTCCTCGGGGAAGGCCGGACTCATCATCCGTCGGGTGATGATCTCGTCGGTCACCTGGAGATAGGGCAGCAGCGCGTGGTGCAGGAGGGCGGAGCGCCGCCGCAGCCGCGCCAGACGGAGGACGTGCTCGGGGCGCCGGTACTCGAACATGTCGTCTTCGAGTTCCTCGGTCTGCAGCAGGGCCTGCACGGCGGCCCGGCGGAAGGTGGTCAGAGCCTCCTGGAGCAGGAGGAAGAGCACGGCCACGGTGTCTTCCGGCCGCTCGTGCCGCAACACCGCGGTGAAGCTCCTGGCCAGCCCGGCCCGACCCCGGTGCGCGGTGACCAGGAACCGCTCCGTCACCACCACGTGGAGGTGGGCGATGTCGTCCTCGTGGACCACCGGCACGACGAACGAGGCCCGGTCCCCCAGGAACTCGGCCCGCGCGGGCTCGTCCGGCCTGCCGAACCAGTCCAGGTCCTCGGCGTCCAGGCCCAGCTGGCCGGCGATCGGCGTTCCCGGCGCCTGGGCCGGCAGCTCGATGTCGACGAGCAGAAAACGGTCCGCGGCCAGCCGCTCCCGCGCCCCGGAGACATCCGTACGGGTGAGGGTCCCCTCCGGTATCGACACCACCGTTACGATCATCGCCCCTCACCGTCATTCCCGAAGCCCGTGGCTCCGAGCCTCCCCGTGCCCCGGCGTCCGCGCATCCGGAAGCACTCGTGCGCGTCGCGGGACGGCCGCCGAACGGACGACCGGGCTCGGCCGGGCGCGCCCGCGGCGGCGGGCGGCGCGGTGGCGATACTCGGAGCATGGAAACGGATCTTCACGCGCTGCTGAGGTCGCTGCGGGTATGGGACCCGGACGTCACGGACCTGCGCCCGTTCGTCCCGGACACGGCACCGCCGACCCCGCTGCCCCTGTTCACGAGCTGGTTCGCGGACGCGGTGCGGGCCGGGCAGCCGGAGCCGCACACGATGTCGCTGGCCACGGTGGACGGGGAGGGGAGGCCGGACGTACGGATCGTGATGCTGCACGGCGCCGACGCGGACGGCTGGTCCTTCGCCACACACCGCTCCAGCCGCAAGGGCCGGGCGCTGGGCACCCACCCGTACGCGGCGCTGGCCTTCTACTGGCCGGTGCTGGGCCGCCAGGTGCGGGTGCGCGGACCGGTGACGGCGGCGCCGTCCCGGGAGAGCCAGGCGGATCTGCACGCCCGCTCGACGGGGGCGCTGGCCGCGGCGCTCACCGGCCGGCAGAGCGAGGAGCTGACCTCGCTGGAGGAGCTGCGGCGGGCGTCGGAGGCGGCCTGGGAGCGGGCCCGCGAGAACCCGGCCGAGCCGTCCCCGACCTGGACGCTGTACCGGCTGCACCCCGAGACGGTGGAGTTCTTCCAGGGCGACCCGGACCGGCGCCATGTACGCCTGGAGTACCGCAGCACGGAGTTCGGCTGGAGCAGGGCGCTGCTGTGGCCGTGAGGCCCTCCTGCCGGCGCCCCTCTCATCCCTCCGCACCTCCGAACCGCCACACCGTGAAGTCCGCCACCGGCCGGTAGCCGATGCGCTGGTACAGCCCGTTGCTCGTCGGGTTGCCGAGGTCGGTGAAGAGCAGGACCTCCGCGGCACCCGCCTCCCGCGCGGCCCGGCTCACCTCCGCCGTGGCGGCGCCGGCGTATCCCCGTCCGCGCAGGCCGGCCGGGGTGTAGACGGGGGCGATGCGGACCTGGCCGGCCGTTTCGGGGGTGGCTCCGGCCATGGCGAGCGGGGTGCCGTCGGCCGTCTCCCAGAGGGTGACGCCGCCGTAGGAGATACGGGCGTCGGCCCAGTTGCCCGCGTCCTGGCCGACGCTGCCGGTGCTCTTCACGAACTCCTCGAACCAGCGGATCAGCAGGTCCCGGTCGCCCGGCCCGGCGATCCGCGCCCGCCCCTGCGGCCGGGGCTCGGGTGCGGTCAACTCGCCCAGGCGGTAGAGCCGTTGCCGCTGGTCGAGGGCGACCGCCGCGCCGGTGTGCCGCCGCCAGGCCGCCGCGAAGGACTCCGCCGTCTCCTGGGGGCCGGAGACTCCGGGGAGCGGGCGGCCCAGCCCGGCGAACCGGACCACCAGGGCGTCGGCCTCCCGCGGGGTGAGCGCGGTGACGTGGACGGGGAAGGGCGGGGTGTGGATCAGAGCGGCCCGTACCGTGCCGTCGTCCGCTTCCCGCAGGCCGAAGACGGGGGCCTCCTCGCCGTAGAGGTGCAGCCCGCGGCGGCGCAGCGCGTCCGCCACCGTCAGCGGGACCGTGTGCAGGGCGGGACGGGAACGCAGGAAGCCGCCGGCGCGGGCGAGGAACTCGTCCAGGTCCTCGGTGAGATACCAGTCGTCAGGGCGCATACGGCCCGTGATCGGCGCGAGCCCCCGGTCGGGACACCGGTTTTCGCCCAGGACCTCAGCCCTCCGGACGGAACACCGCCTTCCCCTCCACGAACGTCGCACACAGCGCCATCCCGGCCCGCAGGTCCTCCCCGGCACAGCCCACCACCTGCGTCATCATCCGCGGGCCCTCCGCCAGGTCGACGACCGCGGCCACGTAGGGGGTGCGGTCGCGGAAGGGCGGCAGGTCGTTGCGGTGGACCGTGGACCAGGTGTAGAGCGTGGCCCGGCCGCTCGCCTCCTCCCAGGTCACCTCCTCGCTCCAGCAGTGCGGGCAGAACTCGCGGGGGTAGTGGTGGGCCCGGCCGCAGGCCCCGCAGCGGCGGATCAGCAGCCGGCCCCGCTCGGCCGCCTCCCAGTAGGGGCGCGTGAAGGCGTCGGGCTCGGGGAGGTCGTGGCGCGGCGCACTCATCGCCACCACCCCAGCCACGCGTCCAGCGACCACGCCTGCCAGGACATGCCGAAGAAGCCGACGAGCGAGATCAGCGCCATCATCGAGTTCTGGCCCTGTTCCGCCCAGTCATGGATCATCAGGACGAGGTAGACCGCGTTCAGCAGCAGTCCGCCGATCAGGGCCACCGGGGTCAGGAACCCGAGGATCAGGCCGAGCCCGAGGGAGAGTTCGGCGTAGGCGACGACGTACGCCATCAGCCTCGGACGCGGCTTCACCACCGTCTCGAAGCCCGAGCGCACCGGCGCCCAGCGGTGCTTCTCCGCGATATCCGCCGCCCACGCGATGCCGCTGCCCCGCTCGAACCAGGCCTTCTTGTCCTTGTGCCGCCAGCTCTCCAGCCACCACAGACCGAGGCCGATCCGCAGCACCGCCAGCCACTGAGCGCCGTCGAGCCATATCGAGTCCATGGTATCTGACGGTACGTCAGGTACCGGGTGAAGCCCAGCTGTACGGCGGGGCCGATCGCCGTACGGCCACAACCAGGTGTCCTACGTCACCGGCCCCACCCACTTCTCCTACAGCCGTGATCAATCCGCAACCAATTCCGGTCTTGACCGAGACCCATCAACCAAGTGGGTGATTACGCTCCGAGCATGGCCGACTCCCGTTCCGTTTCCGTACCGCTCTCCGCAACCCCCGCCGACCGCCCGGTCTATGTCATAGGTGCCGGTCCGGGCGGCCTGGCCGCCGCCCACGCGCTGCGGGCCCGGGGCATACGGGCGGTGGTCCTGGAGAAGGCCGACCGGGTGGGTGCCTCCTGGCGCGGCCACTACGACCGCCTGCACCTGCACACCACACGGCGGCTGTCCGCCCTGCCGGGCCTCAAGATCCCCCGGAAGTTCGGGCGCTGGGTGTCCCGCGACAACGTGGTGCGCTACCTGGAGAAGTACACCGAGCACCACGAGCTGGAGATCGTCACCGGGGTGGAGGTGTTCCGCGTCGAACGGACCGCGGACGGCACCGGCTGGCTGCTGCACGCCTCCGGCGGCCGCGAGCTGACCGGCAGCGCGGTGGTCGTCGCCACCGGCTACAACCACACCCCGCGCATCCCCGACTGGCCGGGCCTGACGGCGTACGGCGGGGAGTTCCTGCACGCCGGCGCCTACCGCAACGCCGAGCCGTACGCCGGCCGGGACGTCCTGGTCGTCGGCGCCGGCAACACCGGCGCCGAGATCGCCGTGGACCTGGTGGAGGGCGGCGCGGCGCGGGTGCGGCTGGCGGTCCGCACCGTCCCGCACATCGTGCGCCGCTCGACCCTCGGCTGGCCCGCGCAGTACTCGGGCGTGCTGGTACGGCGGCTGCCGGTGGGACTCGTGGACCAGCTGTGCCGACTGCAGGCGAAGGTGGGCGTGCCGGACCTGTCCGCCCATGGCCTGCCCCGCCCGGACACCGGCCTGTACAGCAGGGTCAGGCAGGGCGCCATCCCGGTCCAGGACGTCGGCCTGATCGACGCCGTGCGCAAGGGGAAGGTGGAGATCGTGGCCGCCGTCGAGTCCTTCGAGGGCGGGAATCCCGGGAAGGTCGCCCTCGCCGACGGCAGCCGCATCGAGCCGGACGCCGTGATCGCGGCAACCGGGTACACCCGGGCACTGGAGGATCTGGTGGGGCATCTCGGGGTGCTGGACGGGCGGGGGAAGCCGGTGGCGCACGGCGGCCGTACGCCCGCGCAGGCGCCCGGCCTGTACTTCACCGGGTTCACCAATCCGATCAGCGGCATGTTCCGGGAGATGGCGCTCGACGCCGGGAAGATCGCGAAGGCGGTGGCCGGGCAGCTGCGCACCCGGCGGTAACTTTGCGGGTCCGACCCGTTCCTGACGGAGCGTCGCCTTTGTAATCTGACAGAGCGTCAGTTTACTTTGCTGTCTCACAGGAGCGGGGCGGACCGATGCTTGGATCAACCCACGGCACCCTCACCACCGGCTCCCGCCGGGCCCGGGTCATCGCCTGCGGCGAGCAGCGGCCCGGCCCCGCCGTCCACGACCGGGCCTGTGACCTCGACGTCAGCGGGCGCCCGCTGTACGCGGACGTACCCGACCTCGCCCGTTTCTTCCGGCCCGGCTCGGTGGCCGTGATCGGCGCCTCGGACACGGAAGGACGGCCGAACACCGGGATCACCCGGCAGTTGCTGGCGTGGGCGGAGCGCGTCGGCGCCCGGGTGCACCCGGTGCATCCGACCCGCCCGTCCGTCTTCGGCATCCCCTGCGCCGCCTCCGTCGCCGAGCTGCCCCCACAGGTCGACCTCGCCGTCCTGCTGGTGGCCGACCCGCTGCCGGTGATCGAGGAACTGGCGGAGACGAAGGTCGGGTTCGCGGTCGCCTTCGCCTCCGGATTCGCCGAGACCGGCGAGGCGGGCGCCGAGGCGCAGCAGCGGCTCGCGGACGCCGTACGCCGCTCGGGCCTGCGGCTGCTCGGCCCCAACACCAACCTGAACGCCTTCGAGCACTTCCGGGACGACCTCGACGGGCCCGCCATCGCGCTGATCACCCAGTCCGGCCACCAGGGCCGCCCCGTCTTCGCCCTGCAGGAGCTGGGCATCCGCCTCTCCCACTGGGCGCCCACCGGCAACGAGGCCGACCTGGAGACCGCCGACTTCCTCTCCTGGTTCGCGGAGCAGCCCGAGGTCGGCGCCATCGCCTGTTATCTGGAGGGCCTGAAGGACGGCCGTGCCTTCCTGCTGGCCGCCGACCGCGCCGCCCGCCGCGGGGTACCGGTGGTCGCGGTGAAGGTCGGCCGCACCGAGACCGGCGCGCGTACGGCCGCCTCGCACACCGGCAAGCTCACGGGCGCCGACGACGTGGTGGACGCGGCGATGCGCCAGTTCGGGGTCGTGCGGGTCGACGGCCTCGACGAACTCCAGGACACCGCCGCCCTGTTGGCGCGGGCCCGGGCCCCGCTGGCGGACGGGGTCGCGGTGTACTCCATCTCCGGCGGCACCGGCGCGCACGTCGCCGACCTCGCCGCCGGGCTGGGGCTGCGGTTGCCGCGGCTGTCGCGGGAGCGGCAGGCCGAGCTGCACCAGTGGATACCGGAGTACCTGAGCGTGGCCAACCCGGTGGACAACGGCGGGCACCCGGTCGGCGACCACCGCGGCCGGAAGATCATCGACGCGCTCCTCGCCGACCCGTCGATCGGAGCGCTGATCTGCCCGGTCACCGGCCCCTTCCCGCCGCTGAGCGACAAGCTCGTGACGGACCTGGTCGAGGCGGCGGAGGAGACGGACAAGCTGGTGTGCGTGGTGTGGGGCTCGCCGGTCGGCACGGAGGCGGCGTACCGCGAGGTGCTGCTCGGCTCCTCCCGGGTGGCGACCTTCCGCACGGTGGGCAACTGCCTGCGGGCGGTCCGCGCCTGGCTGGACCACCACGCCTTCGTGAGCGACTACCGCTCCCCCTTCGACGAGGCCCCGCGCACCCTCTCGCCGTCGTACCGCAAGGCGGAGGCGCTGATGCACCCGGGCCGGCAGCTGAGCGAGCACGCGGCCAAACAACTGCTGCGCGCCTACGGCATCCGGGTGCCGCGCGAGCAGCTGGTGACCAGCGCGGCGGCGGCCGTACGCGCCGCGGCCCAGGTCGGCTACCCGGTGGTGATGAAGGCGTCCGGCGCCCAGATCGCCCACAAGACGGAACTGGGCCTGGTGAAGGTCGGGTTGACGTCCGCCAGCCAGGTCCGGGACGCCTACCGCGAGCTGACCGACATCGCCCGCTACGAGGGGGTCCCGCTGGACGGGATCCTGGTGTGCCAGATGGTGGAGCAGGGCGTGGAGATGGTCGTGGGGATGACGCATGACGACCTCTTCGGCCCGACGGTGACGGTGGGCCTGGGCGGCGTCCTGGTGGAGGTCCTGCACGACGCCGCCGTACGCGTTCCGCCGTTCGGCGAGGACCAGGCCCGCGCCATGCTCACCGAACTGCGCGGCCGGGCCCTGCTGGACGGCGTCCGGGGCCGCCCGCCGGCCGACCGCGAGGCGCTGGTGGAGGTGGTCCTGCGGGTGCAGCGCATGGCGCTCGAACTCGGTGATCAGGTCTCCGAGTTGGACATCAACCCGCTGATGGTGCTGCCCCGCGGGCAGGGCGCGGTGGCGCTGGACGCGCTGGTGGTGTGCCGGTGAGCGGGATCGAGCACGAGGTCCGCGACCAGGTCTCGTATGTGACGCTGAACCGCCCGGACGCCCTGAACGCCCTCACCCCGGCCCTCCGCGACCGGCTGATCGACCTGCTCACGGAGGCCTCGGCCGACCCGGACGTCCGGGCGGTGGTCCTCACCGGCGCGGGCCGCGGCTTCTGCGCGGGCGCGGACCTGCGGGGCGGAGCCGGTGGCGACCGGCTCCCGGGCGACGTGGCCCGCCTCCTGCGCCAGGGCGCGCAACGCCTGATCGCAGCGGTACTGGACTGCGAGAAGCCGGTACTGGCTGCCGTGAACGGCACGGCGGCGGGCCTCGGCGCGCACCTGGCGTTCGCCTGCGACCTGGTCCTGGCCGCCGAGTCGGCCCGCTTCATCGAGGTGTTCGTACGCCGCGGTCTCGTACCGGACGCCGGCGGCGCCTACCTGCTCCCCCGCCTGCTGGGCCCCCAGCGGGCGAAGGAGCTGATGTTCTTCGGCGACACGCTCCCGGCACCGGACGCGGCACGCCTGGGCCTGGTCAACCGGGTCGTCCCCGACGCCGACCTGGCGAAGACGACCCGCGACTGGGCGACCCGCCTGGCCTCCGCCCCCACCCGTGCCCTGGCCCTGACCAAGCACCTGGTGAACACCTCCCTGGAATCGGACCGCGCCACCGCCTTCGCGGCGGAGGCCTGGGCCCAGGAGATCAACATGACGACCGAGGACGCCCAGGAGGGCCTGCGGGCGTTCAGGGAGCGGCGGGGGGCGGAGTTCCGGGGGCGGTGAGGGTCAGTCCCCGGCGCGGTCGAGGGTGCGCAGGGTGCCGCCGTCGGGGTCGCCCAGGACGGCGAACAGCTGGGGTGCGCCCTCGGTGCCGCCGACCCACCAGTGGGTGTCCAGGCCGCAGTCGGTGTCGAGGTGCAGGAGGATGCCGGGGCGGTTGCTGCCGTCCGGGTCGGTGTCGGACTTCCAGGTGCCGGAGCCCGCGCAGATCACGTAGTCGTGGGCCGCCCAGTCCTTGTCCGTGGGCTCGCTGGGCAGACTGCGGGCCTCGGCACGACCGCCGGGCACGAGACGCAGCTTGGCGCCGTTCACACCGTGCCAGACTCCGCTGAGCTGCGCGGGGGTCAGTTCGGGCGGCTCGTACTGCGGGACGAGGCCGGTCGCAGAAACCGCGAGCCCGCCACCGAGCGTCAGGGCGAGCAGGCCGGCACAGGCAAGTGCCGAGCGCCACCACAGGCCCCACACCGACCAGGAGCGCGTGCGGACGTAGGTGATGCCGAGCGCGGGCAGCAGGCCGAGGGCGGTCAGGACCGAGGCCGTGGTGACGAACGGCCAGCGCAGGAGAGCCGCTGCCACCGCACCCCAGCCGACGGCGGTGGCCGCCGCCGCGACCGTACGGCAGGCCCACTCCGGCCCGCCGGACCATCGCACCAGCAGCCGGGCGACCACGCTCGCGGGCAGCGTCAGTACGGCGGAGACGAGCAGGCCCAGCGGCGGCAGCAGGAGCGGCGAGAAGACCAGCAGGCAGAGGATCCCCCACGCGCCGCCATAAGTGGTGTCGTACTGGTCCTTGCTGGCCGTCCAGATCCCCCACAGCAGCCCGGCCGCCGGCAGCTGTGCCGCGTTCAGCGGAATCGCGGCGGCCAGGTCGCTCATCAGGGGCCGAATCACCCGGAGCCCCTCGCGTACTTTCTCCCACCCCATGACCGCACCCTATGAAGTGCCCGCACGGAGCCCTTCACCGGACTTCCCATCTGACGTACCGTCAGCTTCAATGGAAGGCGTGATGGGACACGCAGGGGCGGCGGCGGCCGCCGTCCGCTATCTGGGTCCGGGGCCCGTGGAGCCGTTGCCACGCCCGGAGTTGCGGTGCGTGCGGGAGGACGAGCGGGCGCCGGTGGATCCGGGCGAGTTCCGCCGGGTGCTGGGGAGCTTCGCGAGCGGCGTGACCGTGATCACGGCACCGGCGGCGGACCCCTCGGGGCCCCCCGCCGGCTTCGCCTGCCAGTCCTTCGCCTCCCTCTCCCTCGAACCGCCACTGGTCTGCTTCATGGTCGGCCGTACGTCCACCACCTGGCCGCGCATCGCCCGCGCGGGCGTCTTCTGCGTCAACGTCCTCGGTGCCGGCCAGGACGAGCTGTGCCGGGCCTTCGCGGTGAGCGGCGCGGACAAGTTCGCCGGGGTGGCGTACGACGCGGCGCCCGTCTCCGGCTCCCCGCGCCTGACCGGTGCCGCCGCCTGGGTCGACTGCACCGTCCACGCCGTGCACACCGGGGGCGACCACCTGATCGTCGTGGGCCGGGTGAACGCCCTCGGCGCCCCGGAGGAGCCGAGCGACCCGCTGCTCTTCCACCGGGGGCGGTTCGCCCGGCTCGGCCCCGGCCTCTAGGACTCACCTGGGCGCCAGCCGCCACAGCGACGTCACCTCGGCGGCGCGGGCCGCGTGCAGGGGATCGTCCGGGTCGGTCGCGCGCCGGTGGCGGGGGCGGGTGTCCGTGCGGGACAGCACCCTCAGGCCCGCCTTCTCGATCCCTCCCAGCAGCTCGGCGCGGGTGCGCAGGCCCAGGTGTTCGGCCAGGTCGGACAGGATCAGCCAGCCCTCGCCGCCGGGTTCCAGGTGCGCGGGCAGGCCCGTGAGGAAGGCGTGCAGCATGGTGCCGCCGGGGTCGTACATGCCCTGGTCGAGGGTGGAGGCGGGGCGGCCGGGGAGCCAGGGCGGGTTGCAGACGACCAGCGCGGCCCGGCCGGGCGGGTACAACTCCGGACCGGTGACCGTGACGCGGTCCGCGAGGCCGAGGCGCGCGAGATTGTCCTGGGCGCAGGCGCGGGCCCGGGGGCTGAGGTCCGTCGCGATGACGCGGCGCACTCCGCGCCGGGCGAGCACGGCGGCCAGCACGCCGGTGCCGGTGCCGAGGTCGAAGGCGGTATCGCACCCCGGACCGGTACGGCCTGCGGGCGGCGCACCCCGGCCGGTGCCGGAGTCGGGTGCCACGCCGGCAGCGGACGGCGCGTGCGGGCCGGTGGTGGAGTCGGACGCGGTGTCGTGCCCGAGGCCCGTACCGGCCGCGGGCAGCGCGGCCTCCGCCACCAGGTCGACGTACTCGCCCCGCACCGGAGCGAACACGCCGTAGTGCGGGTGGATGCGGGCGTCGCCCAGGGCCGGTACGGGGACGCCCTTCTCGCGCCACTGGTGGGCGCCGAGGACGCCCAGGAGTTCCCGGAGCGGGACGAGGGCCGGGCCGGTCGGGGGGCCGTAGGCGCCGGTGCAGGCGCGGCGGACGTCGGGGGCGCGGCGCAGGGCGAGGCTGTGGTCCGGTTCGAGGAGGACCAGGAGGCGGCCCAGCAGCCGGGCCCGGTGGGCCCGGAAGCGGCGCCCACGGTGGAAGGTCTCGGCCGGCGAGGGGGCCGGTTGCGGTGCCTTGCGGTCGATACGGCGGGACAGCGCGGTCAGCAGCCGGTGGGCGCCGTGGTAGTCGCCCCGCCAGAGCAGGGCGGTGCCCTCGGCCATCAGACGGTGGGCGGTGGCGGCGCGGACGCGGTCGTCGGCGACGATCAGCCGGCGGGGCGGCGGGAAGCCGCTCTCAGAGTGCCAGCGGGCGGACAGGGGGGCGTTCTCGGTCCAGCGGACCAAGGGCACGGACACGGCATGCTCCTCGGGAGGTGGTTCCTGCGTGGGCGGGCACGAGGAACGCGTCGCCGAGGACCATGCCGAGTGTCATCAACTTCCCTTTCTGCAAGCTTCCGTTCAGGATATCGCGGGGACCAGCCCGGCCGGGCGGCGGCGGATCACCAGGGACATCAGGGCCGCCGCCGCGCACAGCGTGCCGGAGGCGTACCAGACGACGTCGTAGGAGCCGAAGACGTCCCGGGCGAGGCCGCCGAGGTAGGCGACGAGGGCCGCGCCGATCTGGTGGGAGGCGAGCACCCAGCCGAAGACGATGGCGCTGTCCTCGCCGTACTGCTCCCGGCACAGGGCGAGGGTCGGCGGGACGGTGGCCACCCAGTCCAGGCCGTAGAAGACGATGAAGAAGAGCATCGGAGGGCGGACGGACGGGCCCAGCAGCATCGGCAGGAACAGCAGGGAGAGACCGCGCAGGGCGTAGTACACCGCCAGCAGGCGGCGCGGCTCGAAGCGGTCGGTGAACCAGCCGGAGGCGATCGTGCCGACCACGTCGAACACGCCGACGACCGCGAGCAGCGAGGCCGCCGTCGTGACGGGCATGCCGTGGTCGTGCTCGGCGGGCACGAAGTGGGTCTGGATCAGGCCGTTGGTGGAGGCGCCGCAGATCGCGAAGGTGCCGGCCAGCAGCCAGAAGGTGCCGGTGCGGACGGACGACGAGAGGACCTTCAGGGTGCGGCGGGCGGCGCCCGTGACCGGTGGCGGCTTCGGTACGAACTCCCGCGCGCCGTACGGGGCCATGCCCACGTCGGCCGGGTGGTCGCGGAGCAGCAGCCAGACGAACGGGACGACGGCCAGGGCGGCCAGCGAGACCGTCACGGCAGCCGGGCGCCAGCCGTGGTGCTCGGTCAGCCAGGACAGCAGCGGCAGGAAGATCAGCTGGCCGGAGGCGGACGCGGCGGTGAGGATGCCGCTGACCAGGCCGCGCCGCTCGGTGAACCAGCGGTTGGTGACCGTGGCGGCGAAGGCCAGGGCCATCGAGCCGCTGCCGAGACCGACCAGCAGGCCCCAGCACAGCCACAGCTGCCAGGCCGCCGTCATCCACACGGTGAGACCCGAGCCGAGTGCGATCACGGTCAGGGCCACCGCGACCACCCGGCGGATGCCGAAACGGTCCATCAGCGCGGCGGCGAAGGGTGCGGTGAGGCCGTAGAGCGCGAGGTTGAGGGAGACGGCCGCGCCGATCGTGCCGCGCGACCAGCCGAACTGCTCGTGCAGCGGGTCGATGAGCAGGCCGGGCAGGGAACGGAACGCCGCCGCGCCGATGATCGTGACGAAGGTGACGGCGGCGACGAACCAGGCGCGGTGCACACGGCGCTGCCGGACGGGCGGGGCGTGGACGGGGGCTGCGGCGGGGCTTGTCTGAGTCACGTCATCCAGCGTCCTTTCTCCCCGCGGACACATCGAGTGGCCCGGAAGACAGCATTCGCTAGGATCGGGCCATGAGTGGTTCCGAGGAGTTCCGTCCGCACCGGGTCGCGGTGCTCGCCCTCGACGGCCTGCTGCCCTTCGAACTGGGCATCCCGCACCGCATCTTCGGCCGTCCGAAGGACAAGCGGGGCCGGCACCTGTACGAGGTGGTGACCTGCTCGGTACGGCCGCCCGGCCCGGTCGAGACGGACGCCGACTTCGCCATCCACGTCGCCCACGGCCCGGAGGCGCTCGCCGAGGCCGACACGGTGATCGTCCCGGCGTCGTACGCGCTGGGCCCGGTCTTCGAGGAGGGCCGGCTCACCGGCGACCTGGCCGCTGCCCTCGCCCGGATCCGCCCCGGTACCCGGCTCGCCTCCATCTGCACCGGCGCCTTCGTCCTCGCCGCCGCCGGGCTCCTCGACGGCCGCCCGGCGACCACGCACTGGGCCCACGCCGAGCGCTTCCAGCGGATGTTCCCGAAGGCCGAGTTGGACGCGGACGTGCTGTACATCGACGACGGTGACGTGCTCACCTCGGCCGGGGTCGCCGCCGGGATCGACCTGTGCCTGCACATGGTGCGCCGCGACTTCGGTGCGGCGGTCGCCAACGAGGTCGCCCGGCTCACGGTCGTGCCGCCGCACCGCGACGGCGGCCAGGCCCAGTACATCGAGCGCCCGGTGCCCGACCCGCAGCTGGCCACGACCACGGCCGCCCGCGCCTGGGCGCTGGGCCGGCTGCACGAGCCGATCCAGCTGCGGGACATGGCCGAGCAGGAGGCCATGTCGGTCCGCACCTTCACCCGCCGGTTCCGTGAGGAGGCCGGGATCAGCCCCGGGCAGTGGCTCACCCAGCAGCGCGTCGAACGGGCCCGGCACCTGCTGGAGACCACCGACCTGTCCATCGACCAGGTGGCCCGCGAGGCGGGCTTCGGCACGGCCCAGTCGATGCGCCAGCACCTGCAGCAGTCGCTCGGGGTGACACCGACCGCCTATCGCCGGACGTTCCGGACCGGCGTCAGAACGTGAGCACCGCGCGGGCCACCCGTCCGGCCTCCGCGTCCGCGCGGGCCTTGGCGAAGTCCTCCACCGGGTAGGCGGCCGTCACCAACTCGTCCAGCAGCAGGCGGCCCTGGCGGTACAGCTCGGCGTAGCGGGCGATGTCCCGCTGCGGGCGCGAGGAGCCGTAGCGGCAGCCGAGGACCGACTTGTCCAGGTAGAGGGAGGAGACGAGGAAGGACGCCTCGGCCGTCGCCGGGGGCACCCCCAGCAGGATCGCCTGCCCGTGCCGGTCGAGGAGGTCGATCGCCTGCCGGACCAGCTCCACCCGGCCGACGCACTCGAAGGCGTGGTCGGCGCCCGTGGGCAGGAGGTCCCGGACGCCGTCCGCCGAGGTCAGGAAGTCGGTGGCGCCGAACCGCCGGGCCATCTCCTCCTTGGCCGGGTCGGCGTCCACGGCGACGATCCTGAGCGCTCCCGCGAGCCGCGCGCCCTGCAGCACGTTCAGCCCGATGCCGCCGGTGCCGATGACGACGACGCTGTCCCCGTGCTCCACCCGGGCCCGGTTCAGCACCGCGCCCACGCCCGTGAGCACCCCGCACCCGATCAGCGCGGCGGACGGAAGGGGGATGTCCTTCGGTATCCGTACCGCCTGTACGGCCTTGACGACCGTGCGCTCGGCGAACGCCGAGTTGGCGGCGAACTGGTGGAGGAGCGTCGTGCCCCGCGTGAACGGCCTCCCCGAGCGCCCGATCGCCTGCCGGCACATCGTCGGCCGGCCGCGGTCGCACTCCGGGCAGGTGCCGCAGTTGGCGAGCGTGGACAGCGCCACATGGTCGCCGGGCGCGACATGGGTGACGCCCACACCGACCGCTTCCACGACCCCCGCGCCCTCATGGCCCAGCACCACCGGCACCGGGAAGGGGATGGTGCCGTCCACCACGGACAGGTCACTGTGGCACAGCCCGGCCGCCGCGACCGCCACCAGCACCTCACCGGCTCCCGGCTCCCGCACCGCGAGATCGTCGACCACCTGCACCTGCTTGCCGTCGAACACCACTCCACGCATCACACGGCCCCCTTGGGCTCCCTGGGCAGGCCGAGCACGCGCTCGGCGATGATCGTGCGCTGGACCTGGTCCGAGCCGCCGTAGATCGTGTCGGCCCGGGAGAAGAGGAACAGGTGCTGGCCGGGGTCGAGTTCGTACGGTGTCGTGGGTGACCAGTCGGCGGGGCCGACGGCGGCCCGCGCCCCGCGCACCTGTACGGCGAGCTCGCCCAGCCGCTGGTGCCAGCCGCCCCACAGCAGTTTGGCGACGCTGGGCGCGCCGGGACCGGCCGCACCGCCGAGGGTGCGCAGGGCGTGCCGGTGCATGGTCCGCAGCTCGGCCCACTGCCGTACGAGCCGGGCCCGTACGACGGGGTCGTGGACCGCCCCGCTCTCCACCGCCGCGCGGACGACGGCGGCCAGCTCCTCCGCGAACCCGATCTGCTGGGCGAGCGTGGCGACGCCCCGCTCGAAGCCGAGCAGGCCCATGGCCACCGCCCACCCGTGCCCCTCTCCCCCGACGACGTGCTCCACGCGCGCGTACGCCCCGTCGAAGAAGACCTCGTTGAAGTCGCTGGTGCCGGTCATCTGCCGGATGGGGCGGACCTCGATGCGGCCGGGCTGGTCCATGGGGACGAGCAGAAAGCTCAGGCCGTGGTGGCGGCTGGACTCCGGGTCGGTGCGGGCCAGCACGAAGCACCAGTCGGCCTCGCGGGCGAGCGAGGTCCAGATCTTCTGCCCGCTGATCCGGTAGCGGTCGCCCTCACGGACCGCTGCCGTCCGCACCCCGGCCAGGTCCGACCCGGCGCCGGGCTCGCTGTAGCCCTGGCACCACAGCTGCTCACCGGCCGCGATGGGCGGCAGGAAGCGGGACTTCTGCTCGTCGGTGCCGTACGAGACGAGGGTGGGGGCGAGCAGGTTCTCACCGATGTGCCCGGAGCGGGGCGGTGCGGGGGAACGGGCGTACTCCTCGGCCCACACGACCTGCTGGGTGAGGGTGGCGGTCCGGTTGCCGTATCCCGCCTCCGGCCAGCCGAGCCCGATCCATCCCGCCTTGCCGAGGGTGCGTTCCCACGTGCGGCGGTCCGTCGAGGGGCCGGCGTGGGCGGCGAGCCAGTCGCGAGCCTCCGCACGAAACGTCTCGTCCTCTTGGCTGAACCCGAAATCCATGGAAATCCGCCTTGGTTGAGGGCCCCCGGGCTAGTGGGCGTTCGGCCGGGTACCACTGCGCGCCGCCGATTCCATCGCCGGGAGCCGGGACAGCATCGGCATCGGATCCACCCCCACCGATCCCGGCAGAAGCTCAGCGATCCGCTCCGGCGTCCAGGCCCCCTCCCCGTACACCGAACGGAGTTCACGCGGCTGTGCCCACACCGCGATCTTCGGCCCCGCGATGGTGTACACCTGCCCGGTGACGCCCTGCGCGGCAGCCCCGTCGGAGAGCAGGTACACCACCAGCGCGGCCACGTCCTCCGGCTCGCCGATCTCGGTCAGCTCCATGGGAACGTTCGCGGACATGCGCGTACGAGCCACCGGCGCCACCGCGTTCGCGGTCACCCCGTACTTGTGCAGACCGAGGGCCGCGCTCCGCACGAGCGAGATGATCCCGCCCTTCGCCGCGCTGTAGTTGGCCTGGGACACCGACCCCTGGTGGTTGCCGCTGGTGAAGCCGATCAGCGTGCCGGAACGCTGCTTCCGCATCACCGCGGACGCCGCCCGGAACACCGTGAAGGTCCCCTTCAGATGAGTGGCGACGACGGGGTCCCACTCCTCCTCGGTCATGTTGAACAGCATGCGTTCGCGCAGGATCCCGGCCACGCACACGACCCCGTCCAGCCGGCCGTACGCCGACAACGCGACGTCCACCACCCGCTGCCCGCCCGCCATCGTGGAGATGTCGTCGGCGACCGCGACCGCCTCGCCGCCCGCCGCCTCGATCTCCTTGACGACCGCTTCGGCGACCTCGCTCGTGGGCGAGGCCCCGTCCACGGAGACGCCGTAGTCGTTGACGACGACCTTCGCCCCCTCGGCGGCGGCCGCCAGCGCCACCGCCCGGCCGATCCCGCGTCCGGCGCCCGTCACGGCGACGGCCTTGCCTGCCAAGAAGTTCCCCACGCCCGGCCCCTTCCCGCTGTTTCTGACGGACCGTTAGATTTTATGACCCGTCAGACAGTCGGAGACAAGCCCCGGGGAGGGCCCGATGTCGCTGCCCGCCGAGTTCCACGAGATCGCCGAGCGCGTGAACAACTGGGGGCGCTGGGGAGCCGACGACGAGATCGGAACCCTGAACCTGATCACGGACGAGGTGGTGCGGCAGGCCGCCGCCGGCGTCCGCACCGGCCGGCGCGTCCCCCTCGCCCTCCCGCTCCGGCAGGACGGTGTGCAGACCGGCGCGATCCCGGGCCGCGTCAACCCACTGCACACGATGGTGCAGATCAACCAGGAGCTGTTCGGGCCGGGCACGGTGGCGTGCAGCGACGACGCGGTGACCATGGGGCTGCAGGCGGGCACCCACTGGGACGCCCTCAGCCATGTCTCGCACTCGGGGAAGCTCTACAACGGCCGCCCGGCACACACGGTCACCGCGCACGGCGGTGCCGAGTTCGGCGGGATCGACAAGGCGCGGCACATCGTCTCGCGCGGGGTGCTGCTGGACGTGGCACGCGCGCGGGGCGTGGCGCGGCTGGAGGGGGGGCACGCGGTCACGCCGGAGGACCTGGAGGCGGCGGAGGAGTTCGGCGGGGTGCGCGTCCGGGCGGGGGACATCGTGCTCGTCCGTACCGGGCAGGTGCAGCTGTATCTGGCCGGGGACCGGCACGGGTACGGCCATCCGTCACCGGGGCTGTCGCTGCGTACGCCGGAGTGGTTCCACGCGCGCGATGTGGCGGCGGTCGCGAACGACACGCTCACTTTTGAGATATTTCCGCCCGAGTCGGAGAATCTCTGGCTGCCGGTGCACGCCCTGGATCTGGTGGAGATGGGGATGCTCCAGGGCCAGAACTGGAATCTCGAAGAGTTGTCCACAGCCTGTGGAGAAGCGGGGCGGTACGCGTTCCTGCTGTCGGCGATGCCCGAGCCGTTCGTCGGCGCGACGGGAACGCCGGTGGCACCCGTGGCCGTTCTCTGAGAAACCCGTGGCCCCGCTGGACCGGCCGGCGGCGCGCCTCCCCCCACGGTCACGCGTACGCGCCGCCCACCGGTGCGACCCACACTCGGCGAGGGCCGCCGTCACCCAAGCCCTCGCCGTCCCCTCGCGGCGAATCGTCGCCCACCAGCGTGATCAGCCGGTCACGGGTCGTCAACGCCGGTACGGGGATTTGTTGCATACGCCCTGTTCGCGGCACCCGCGCACGGATGCACCCCCGGCGCACCACCGCGCCGGGTGCTACACCGCCTCGTAGGCGAGACCCTCGTACGCGGACACTCCGCCCCCGTACGCCACCCCTGCGCTCTGGCCGGGCTGCGCACAGCGGTCCAGTTCGCACCAGATGCTCTTGCCGGGGCCCTCCGGGCTCCAGCCCCAGCGATCGGCCAGGCAGTCCACGAGGGCCAGGCCACGGCCGCCGGTCGCGTCACTGCCGGCGCAGCGCGGCACGGGGGCGCGGGAGGAACGGTCGGCCACCTCGACGCGCACCGTGGCCCCCGCGGGCGGCTCGACGGCGTCCGCCGTCCCGGCACCGGTGACCACGGCGGCATCGGTCGCCCCGGCCGCGTCCGCCGCGGCGGCGTCCACGGCGACGACGGGATCCGCGGTCCCGGCCGTCGCGACGGGCAGCGAGAGCCGCAGCACGGCCGCGTGCCCGGTGTGCACCACGGCGTTGGTCACCAGCTCGGAGACCAGCAGGATCAGGGTCTCGGCCAGTGGCTCGTCGGCCGCTATGCCCAGCCCCGCGAGCCGGGAGCGGGCCCATCTCCGGGCCCGTCCCACCTCCGTGGGGTCGGGCCGGATCTCCAGCTGCACTTGAAGCACCTGCACCGCTCACACCATCCGAACCGGCGGACACATGAACCCGCGCCGACCGGCCGCCACGGCGGATGCCGCGGCGACGATCGCGAGGGCCACGATCGTAGCCATTTTCTGCATGGCCAGGACAACGGCCAGAGCAAGGGTCACGGAACGTGATTCCCTTACGCGACAGCATGGTTGACGTACAGTCACCCCAACAAGCGCTTCGGGCATATTCCCGCGCGAAGGAGTACGCGCGAGGCATACTGTGCGACGCTCGCTCCGGGGAGTCGAACAGGCGGCGACCGAAGCCACAACCGCCCCGCGAGCAGCGGCGCGCACCGCGCGACCCGGCACCGCCCCAAGGGCATCGCCGGCCCGGCTCGTGCTCACAGCCACTCGCATCCCACACAAGGTACCGGAGCGGACGCCCGACTCCGGGCCGTGTCGAGTCCCGCGAAGGACACAACCCGATATCGACGCTCCGTGACACCGGCGTGCCACGATCCGCGACATCCTGGGCCAAGGCTTTGCCGCCGCTGCAGCCCAGAGCGCCGCCGACCCGTCAGACCGCCAGGCCGGCGGCGAGGAACTCCTCACTCTCCGTGCTCCCGCCGCCACGACGCGCGCGCACCCAGGCCCGTTTCAGATGCAGATGGACATCCGCCTCCCAGGTGAACCCCATGCCGCCGTACACCTGGAGGCAGTCGCGGGCACCGCGTACGGCCGCCTCGTCGGCGAGCAGACGGGCGGCGGCGATGTCCGCGGGGTCGGCGGTGACGGCGGCGGCGTAGACCGCGGCACGGGCGGTCTCGGCTCGCACCAGGAGGTCGGCACACAGGTGCTTCACCGCCTGGAAGGAGCCGATGGGGCGGCCGAACTGCTCGCGGGTACGGGCGTGTTGGACGGCGAGCTCGGTCACGCGCACGGCGGTTCCCAGTTGCTCGGCGGCGGTGAGAAGGCCGGCCGCCCCCGCCGCACCACCGCCCGCAGCCGCGCGGTGCAGTGGCGTGAGCGGGTCCACCGAGCGCAGGGGGACGGCACCCTCGGGGTCCCCGAGGACGACGTCCGCCGCCTCCAGCCACTCCACCACTCCCCCGTCCACGGCGGTCACGACCGTCTCGCCGGTGGCCGCGCCCGGGACGGTGCCGGCCGCCAGGTGGGTGGGCACGAGGGGGCCGGGCAGGAGGGCGCGGCCCGCCTCCTCGAAGGCGAGGACCGCCTCCGGCAGGCCCAGCCCGGCCCCGCCGTCCGCCTCGGGCAGCCGCAGGGCGAAGAACCCCGCGTCCCCGAGCGTCCGCCACAGCCGCCGGTCGAGCCGCCCCGGCGCGTCGACGGCCGCACGCAACGCCTCCCGCCCGAACCGCCGGTCGAGCAACTCCCGCATACCGGCCCGCAACGCGCGCTGGTCGTCGCTCAGTTGGAAACGCACGCTCATCTCCCCTTCGGCAGGCCGAGGATCCGTTCCGCCACGATGTTGCGCTGGATCTGCGAGGTGCCGGCGGCGATCGTGTACGACAGGGACGACAGGCGGTCCAGGACCCAGGGGTGGTCCAGGTCGAGGCCGTCCGGGCCGAGCACGTCGGCTGCGGTGTCGTACAGCTCCTGACGGGCGTGGGAGTAGCGGAGCTTGAAGACCGAGCCGCCGGCGCCCGGCACCCCGCCGTTCGCCTCCGCCTCGCTCACGTTCCACTGGGTCAGCCGCCACAGCGCCCGGAACTCCGCCTCCAGCCGGCCGAGCCGGCGGCGCAGCACGGGGTCGTTCCAGCGGCCGTTCCCCCGTGCGGTCCGGGCCAGTTCGCGCAGCACCCGGCGGCAGGCGACGACCTCGCCGACGAAGGCCGTGCCGCGCTCGAAGGACAGGGTCACCATGGTCACGCGCCAGCCGTCGTTCTCCGCGCCCACCCTGCCCGCCGCAGGAACCCGGACCTCGTCCAGGAACACCTCGGCGAACTCCGCCGACCCGGCGAGCGTGCGCAGCGGCCGTACGGTGACGCCCGGCGCGTCCATGGGCATCGCGAGCCAGGTGATGCCCTTGTGCCTCGGCGCCTCGGGGTCGGTGCGGACCAGCAGTTCGCACCAGTCGGCGACCTCGGCGTGGGAGGTCCAGATCTTGGACCCGGTGACCACGTAGTCGTCGCCGTCACGCCACGCGCGCGTGCGCAGCGCGGCGAGGTCGGAGCCGGCGCCCGGTTCGCTGAACCCCTGGCACCACACCTCCTCGCCGCGCAGGATCGGCGGCAGCCAGCGCGCCCGCTGTTCGTCCGTGCCCTCGGCGGCGATGGTCGGGCCGGCGTGCAGCAGTCCGACGAAGTTCGCGCCCACATAGGGCGCGCCCGTCTTCTCCGTCTCCTCCAGGAAGATCAGCCGGGTGGTCGGCGAGGCGTCCCAGTGGACGTGGGCGTACCCGGCGTCGTACAGCATCCGCTGCCAGCCGAGGTCGTACGCCCTGCGCGCGGGCCAGTCGCCGGGGGACGGCTTGGCGGGGAGGGCGGGCAGCACCTTGGCGAGCCACTCCCTCAGCCGGGCCCGGAACTCCTCCTCCTCCGGCGTGTACGACAGGTCCATTACTTGTCGAAGTCCAGGTCCAGCATGCGGATGGCGTTGCCCCGCATCAGCTTGTAGACCGTCTCCTCGTCCAGGCCCTTCACATGGTCGAGGGCGACCTCCTTGGTGTGCGGGAAGGTCGAGTCGACGTGCGGGTAGTCGGTCTCGAAGGTGGCGTTGTCCCGGCCGACCACGTCCAGCGAGGCGACGCCGTGCTTGTCGCGGAAGAAGCAGCAGAAGATCTGCCGGTAGTAGTACGTCGACGGCGGCTCCGGGATCAGGTCCCTGACCCCGCCCCAGGCGCGGTGCTCCTCCCACACGTCGTCGGCGCGTTCCAGGGCGTACGGGATCCAGCCCATCTGCCCTTCGGAGTAGGCGAGTGTGAGCGACGGGAACCTCACCAGGACCCCGCTGAAGAGGTAGTCCGTCATCGAGGCCATCGCGTTGTTGAAGCTGAGCGAGGCCTGGACGGCGGGCGGGGCGTCCGGCGACGCGGCGGGCATCTGCGAGCTGCTGCCGATGTGCATGTTGACGACCGTGCCCGTCTCCTGGCAGACCGCGAAGAACGGGTCCCAGTAGCCGGAGTGGATGGACGGCAGCCCGAGGTGGGTGGGGATCTCGGAGAAGGTCACCGCCCGCACCCCGCGCGCGGCGTTGCGCCGGATCTCGGCGACGGCGAGCTCCACGTCCCACAGCGGAACGAGACACAGCGGGATCAGCCGCCCCCCGCTGTCCCCGCACCACTCCTCCACCATCCAGTCGTTGTAGGCGCGCACGCAGGCGAGGGCGACCTCCTTGTCGTGCGCCTCGGCGAAGGTCTGTCCGCAGAACCGGGGGAAGGTCGGGAAGCAGAGGCTGGCCTCGACGTGGTTGAGGTCCATGTCCGCGAGGCGGGCCTTCGGGTCCCAGCACCCGCGCCGCATCTGTTCCCGGGTGATGCCCTCCAGGGTCATCTCATCCCGGTCGAAGCCGACGGCGGCGATGTTGCGCTTGTACGGGAACTTCAGGTCCTCGTAGATCCACCAGTCGGTCGGCGGACCGTCCGGGTCCATGGTGATCCGGTACTTGCCACCGGTGTAGGCGAGTTCGCCGATGCCGGCGGTGAGGGGCTTCGGTCCGCGGTCCCGGTACCTCTGCGGCAGCCAGGTCGCGAAGAGGTGCGCGGGCTCGATCACGTGGTCGTCGACGCTGATGATGCGGGGCAGTTCGGTGGCCATGGTTCCCCTCCGCCGGACGGTACTTATCTGATGACCCGTCAGATACCATGCCACCTGACGCCACGTCAGCCAAGCCGGTCAGGGGGCAGACATGAACGACACCCCGCACTCCCTGGGCTCCGCCCGCACGCTGTGGGACCTGGTCGTCCGCCGCGCCGCCCTCACCCCCGACCGCCCGGTGCTGCTCCAGGAGGACCGCGCCCTCACCTTCGGCGAGCTGCGCGCGGGGGCCGAGCGGGTGGCGGCCGGCCTGTACGGCATGGGCGTGCGCCCCGGCACGGTGGTGGCCTGGCAGCTGCCCACCCGCATCGAGACCGCCCTGCTGTCCTTCGCCCTGACCCGCCTGGGCGCCGTGCAGTCCCCCGTCATCCCCTTCTACCGGGACCGGGAGGTCGGCTTCGCGCTGCGGGAGTCGAAGGCGGAGTTCTTCGCGGTCCCGGGCGTGTGGCGGGGCCACGACCACACGGAGATGGCGCGCCGGCTCGGCGCGAAGGGGATCTTCGAGGCGTACGACGACCTCCCGCAGGGCAACCCGTCGAAGCTCCCCCCTCCTCCCCCCGAGGGCACCTCCGTCCGCTGGATCCACTGGACCTCGGGCACCACCTCCGACCCCAAGGGCGTACTGCACACCGACCGCTCCCTGATCGCGGGCGGCTCCTGCCTGGCGCATGCGCTGCGGCCCACGGCGGCCGACGTGGGCTCGATCGCCTTCCCGTACGCCCACATAGGCGGCCCCGACTACCTGGTGATGCTCCTGCTCTACGGCTTCCCGGCGGTGATGTTCGAGCACTTCGCCCTGCCGGAGGCGCTGACGGAGTACCGGCGGCACGGGGTCACGGTGGCCGGCGGCTCCACGGCCTTCTACTCCCTGCTCCTCGCCGAGCAGCGCAGACAGCCGGGCGAGAAGCTGATCCCGTCCCTGCGCCTGCTCGCGGGCGGCGGCGCACCGAAGCCGCCCGAGATCTACCACTCGGTGGTCCGCGACATGGGCGTCCAGCTCACCCACGGCTACGGCATGACCGAGGTCCCGATGATCACCATGGGAGATCCGGAGGACAGCGCCGAGAACCTGGCGACGACCGAGGGCCGCCCGCCGGCCGGCATGGAGATCCGGATCGTCGACGGCGAGATCCGCCTGCGCGGCGAGGCCGTCTGCCAGGGCTATCTGGACCCCGCCCAGACGGCCGCCGCCTTCGACTCCGACGGCTTCCTGCGCACCGGCGACCTGGGCCACGTCACGGACTCGGGCCATCTGGTCCTCACCGGCCGCCTGAAGGACGTGATCATCCGCAAGGGCGAGAACATCTCGGCCAGGGAGATCGAGGACCTGCTGGCCGCGCATCCGGCCGTGGCGGACGTGGCGGTGATCGGCCTGCCGGACGCCGACCGGGGGGAACTGGTCTGCGCGGTGGTGGAACAGCCGCCGGGCGCCGCCGAGTTGACCTTGCCGACGGTCGTCTCCTACCTGCACTCGGCGGGCCTGTCGGTGCACAAGCTGCCGGAGCGGGTGGAGGTGGTGGAGGCGCTGCCGCGGAACGACACGCTGCGGAAGGTTCTCAAGTACAAGCTGCGGGAGCGGTTTTCACGACCGTGCCCTTAGGCCGCTCGGGCAACCCACCTCGCTCACGCCCACCTGGGACGGAGCGGGATCAGAACCTGCTCGGGCCGGTGTCGACGAGGTCGCCGGTGGCCGGGTCCATCAGGACCGTCAGGGTGTGGCCGTCCGGGTAGAGGTTCTTGGCGTCGCGTTCCTCCTGCCGGGGATGGCCCTGGAACGACCAGTGGTACTGGCAGCGGTACACCGTCGTGTCTGCTGAGGTGCCGCTGGTGAGCTCACGGCATCCGTCGAGGGATGCGGTGACCGGCACGGTCGGGACGTGGGCGGCCCGCCACTCGTGCACCGCATCCTGGCTCGCCCCCAGTGCGCCTGCCAGGAAGGCCAGCGCCGCCGCGGCGACGACGGCCGCCTCACGCGCCTCACGGCCGTCCCTGCCGCGGAAGGATCCGTGATCCAGCACGAAGACCAGGACCGCGTACGCGCCGACGACAGCGAGATCCGCCTCCCCGTCCTCCCACCCCGTCCCGGATCCCCACGGCCACAGCTGGAACCCGACTGCGCACGCCAGCCCGACCGGCACCACCACCACACCGGCCCACGCCAGAACCCGGCCCACCGACCGGAGCCGGCCTCCCCCGACGCCCATGACTCCCCCCCCTCTCCGCTGCCAGCATCGCACCGACTGCCGACACCCCGGAACGCGCGGTCGGGAATCCACATCGACGCTCACGGCATCGCGCCTGCGCGGGGAGCGCATTCCGCCGGGCCGCGCCCTGGACGCGGTCACATAGATCGAGATATATTGGATGGCACTATTGATATCTATGGAGGTGCATGCATGAGCCGAACCGTGATCGATCTGGACGATCAGCTGTTGGCGGACGTGGCCAAGGCCCTCGGTACCAGCACCAAGAAGGAGACGGTCAACACCGCGCTGCGCGAGGTGCTGGAGAACCGGCGGCGGGCCCTGGCGCTCACCCGCCTACGTGCGTCGGCGGAAGAGGGCGCCTTCGACCTCGACCTCTTCGAGGACAAGGGGAACTACCGCCGGTGAACGCCGCGCAATACCTCATCGACACCAGTGCGCTCGCCCGACTGCTGCGCGGCGACGCCGAGCGGTACGGATGGGACCAGGCGGCAGCCGCCGGGCTCATCGCCACGTGCCCCATCACCGAGCTGGAGTTCTTCTACAGCGCGCGTTCCCCTGCCGACCGCGCACAAGGCATCGAGGACATGCGCCTGCTCTTCGGCTGGGTGCCGGTCGACGACCGCGCCTACGATCGAGCCTGGCGGGTCCAGGAGCTTCTCACCCAGCGCGGACAGCACCGCAGCGCCGGGGCCGTCGACTTGGTGGTGGCCGCCACGGCCGAGTTGCAGGGGCTCACCCTGCTGCACCGCGACCGGGACTTCGAGTGCATCGCCGCCGTCACCGGCCAGGCACTTCAGTGGTACGGCCCTGAAGCCGGCAAGTGAGGCTGGTGCAGGCGGGAGGCTTCGCCGGATGGCTGCCCGTAAGAGCGGACAACCACGGTCACATCGCCTTCCGAGCGCCGTCGAAGATGCCCACCACGTCGGATGATGCCGTGCCCGTGGAGTCGATGAACCATTCCCGGCCGAGCAGGACCCCGAACAGGGGGGCGGGGAGCCGGATCAGTACCCGCATGACGGGAGCCAGACGACCAGTCCCGTTCACCTGGGACTGGTGTGCGGCGAGTGCCGCCTGCTTCTGCCGGGCGAATTTTGCCACGTTCACTCGGTGCGTGATGACAGAGCGCGCGCTATAAGCGGTGCCGGGAGCCACGGCGTCATGTCGGACGGGTAGCCTCAACCAGTCCGCGAACTTCAGAACCCGGGCCACCAGGTCACGCGGAATCGTCGCTTCAAACACCTGCTCCACGCCGGCCAGGATTGCGGCGCGCTTTCCGACCTCATGCACTCTGACGTGATCGCGATGACCGTAGCCCCCGTTGGCGTCGTAGCTCAGAAGCACCTGTGCCCGTTCCTCGCGGAGGATCGCGGCAAGCCGCTCGGCGGCTTCTTGCGGGTCGGCGCGCGCGAACCGCATCCGGTCCGGCGGATCCGCACTGAGCACCTTCCCGTTTCCGCTGTCCGCGTATCCCAGGTGCGCTACGCGAGCCGCCCCCAGCACTGCCGCACTGGCGCGGAGCTCTCTCATGCGGGGCGGTTCGTCCGGTTCGACAGCGTCCGTCGCGCCATCGGTGGCCACAACGATCACCACCCGGTGCCCCTCCGCGGCAGCTCGCGCCAGAGTGCCGCCTGTCATCAGCACCTCGTCGTCGGGGTGGGCGTGAAAGGCCACAACTGTTGCCATGGGTCACATCCTGCACTACCGGCCATGCGTTGGACGGCGTATGCCGGCGCAAGTGTTGGCCGAACGTCATGGCAGGTACGTCATGGCACGTACCAGCCTCCGAGGCGGCCAACCCGGCCAGGCAGTCCCCGCACTCGCATCCTTCCGTCCTGGGTCCCGGTTTCCCAGGTGAGCAGTGCGTCGGGTGCTCCCCACGCCTGCGTGGCCAGCGTGTTGATGCGTGCTTCAAGCGTGCGCAGGTGCCGCCCGATGCGCTGGATCGCCCTGTTGAATCCGCGTAACCACAGCACGGCCAGCAACAGGACGAGAACGGCGATGTACACGGTCGGGGCACTGAAGGCGCGTTTGTTCGACACAGCCAGCAAGGCGGAGATGATGCCGGCGAACCCGATCATCTGCATGCGCGATGCGACGCGTTGTGTGACTTCTTCGCGTAAGGTCCGGTATTCCTCAAACAAGGTGGCTATCTCGTGTTCGATTTGACGCTGAGGCACCTGTGCACCAGGAGGTATCTGGGGGGTAGCGGAACCCTGGGGCTGCATCTGCTCCTCCGAGAGGCTCACGGATATCCCTTGCGGATATACCCGCGGCGCCCCTGTACGACACGGTCAGGGCCCCGGCGCGAAGGGGCACGAGCGCTTCGAGGGCGACTGCGAAGTCGCGGGGAGCGGGCCCCTGGCAAGGGGACGGCGGTTATGCCGGGACGGTGAAGTAGTGCGCGAACGCCGGGACGATCTCCGGCTCGCCCACCAGGCCGTCGCCGTCGGTGTCCAGTGCGGCGGCGACCGTCCGGGCGGTCTCCTCCGGCACGTGGAACACCCGCAGCACGCGTACGGTGTCCGCGGCCGTTACCCGGCCGTCCCCGTCGGTGTCCGCGACGGCCAGGGCCGCGTGCAGGAAGGGGCGGGCGATCTCGGCGAAGCGTTCGGGGTTGTCGCGCAGCCGCTTGACCGCGCCGGTGACGAACTCCTCGCGCGTGATGCGCTGGTCGCCGTCCCGGTCGGCGATCCCGGCCATGCCCTGCCAGAACGCCTCCGCGCCGGCGTACAGCGCCTGCCCCTTGTCGGAGCGGGCGGTGACGGAGAACTCGGCGAGCAGCGCCTTGGCCGCCGAGCTGAAGTCCTCGCGGTCGATCCAGCCGTTGCCGTCCTGGTCGAAGGTGGCGAACCGGGCGGCGATCCTGCGTTCGTACTCGGTGCTGACCATGTCTGTTGGGCCGCCTTACGTCTGCGTGGGGTCGTTCTGCGAGCGAGCGTATGACGCGGAGGTCCGTCGGACGGCGGGAATCCGGCGGTTGTGCCAGGACCGGGGGAGTTCTGCGACAACAGTGTGTCCTTGCCGCGAACACTCCGGTGGCTCTCACGCGGAGAGCGGGTCCGCCTCGTCGGTCGTCGCGGACGCGAGATCGGGGCGTACGTCGAAGAGGCGGCGGACCCCGAGCGCGCCGAGGACCCGGTTGACGTGCGAGCCGTCGTCGGCGCCCCGGTCGGGCAGGATCAGCCTGAGGCGGCCCTGGCAGGAGCGGATGAGCCTGCGGGCGGCGATGAGGACACCGACCCCGCTGGAGTCGCAGAAGAACACGTCGGAGAGGTCGACGACGAGGCTGTGATGCCCCTCGGCCACGACGTCGTGCACCCGTTGGCGCAGAACCGGCGAGGTCATCAGGTCCAGTTCCCCGGTCACCCGGAGCACGGCCCACTCGCCCTGTTCGACGCCGGTCACGTTGAATGCCACGGCCATGCCCCTCCGCTCGCCGGATCCCGGAACCGCCCGGAAACGGAAGCAGTTCCTACGCTTGCTTCCGCGCGGCTGCCCAGCGGCCGTTCCCTGAAACGTCGAGCAGCAAACCAGACATGATCAACAAGGGGCTCGTTTCAGTCACTCCCGATCCTGTTCGATCAGAGGTGCGCACAGCCCGTGTGAAGGTTGTGTGAAAAGGGCACTATCACCAGCGGTGCTTCGAGGGGCGCACATTGACACAAAGGGGCGTGCACTGTCAGAGGTGCCGACTACATTCGGGAAGACGGTGCCGACAGGCTGGACACGGGTGAGGGGAGGGGACCGCATGGCCACGAAGGACGTACCGCCCCGCGGGGACCGCAGGATGCAGCAGCGGCTCGCCCGCGGCGAGGCAGCCGCCCTGGGCGAGATGTACGACCGGTTCGCCTCACTCGTGCACGGCCTCGCCCACCGCGTCCTCGGCGACGAGAAGGCCGCCGACGCCCTCACCCGCGAGGTCTTCGCGCACCTGTGGGAACACCCGGAGACCTACGACCCCAGGAAGGGCCCGCTGCGCACCTGGGTCGCCGGGGTGACCCACCGGCTCGCCGTGCAGCGGCTGCGCGACAGCGAGACCGCGGCGCTGCCGCGGGGCGGCGGCTCCCTGGCGGAGCTGGAGCGCAAGGTGCGCCGCGCCTCGGTCGCCGCCCGCGCCGACTACATCGTCCACTCCATGCCCGCCCCGCTGCGGCGCGCCCTCGACCTGGCCTACTTCCAGCGCCGCGACTACCGCCAGACCGCCGCCGACCTCGGTGTCACCGAGGACGAGGCCCGGCGCCGGCTCCGCCTCGGCCTGCAACTGCTCTCCACCGCCCATGACGCCGGGACACCGCCGGGACACGGAGGTGCGGTGTGAGCGGAGCGGGAGGGTTCGAGGCCCCCGACGAGCACGGCGGACAGGAGCATGGCAGGCAGGAGCGCGGGGGGCAGGAGCACCGCAGACAGGAGCGCGGTGGGCAGGAGCGCGGTGGGCAGGAGCGCGGTGGGCAGGAGGAGGAGAAGCCGCGCGAGGGGTTCGACGGCGCCGGCGGCTCGGGTCATGACCCGGACGGAGCCGGCGCACCCGAGCCGGACCGGCCCGCGCGCATACCGACGCCCCGCGCCTCCGTCGAGGACGGCGGGCTGCCGCTGCCCGAGCTCACCGACCCCGCGCCCGTGCCGCTCGACCTGCCGCACGACATCCTGAAATCGCTGCTCGGCGCCTGGGCGCTGGCCGCCTGTTCGGCGGCGGAGACGGCGGCCGTCGAGGACCACCTCGGCTCGTGCGGCAGCTGCGCCGACGAGGCCCGCCGGCTGCGCGAGGCGGTCGGCCTGCTGCACCAGCCGGAGACCCTCGACCTGGATCCCGGGCTGCGCACCCGCGTCCTGGGGAGCTGCCTGGAGCGCCGGCCTCCGCGCATACCCGTGCCGGAGTGGGCGGCGCCGTACGACGCCGAGACCGCCCGTCTGGACGCCCTGCTGCAGGACTTCGGGGGCGCGGAGTGGCATGCGCCGGTGCGGCTGCGGTGGTTCGCGGCCGACGGCGCGCGGAACCGGCGTACGACCGTGGCCGGGGTGATCGCGCACCTGCTGTCCGTGGACGGGCTGATCGCCGTCGCGCTCGGTCTGGAGGACCCGCTGGCCGAGATCACCGGGGCCGGGATCACCGGGGCCGAGGGCGCCGGGGCGGCGCAGCAGCAGGCGAGAAGCCCGGCCGCGCGCACCGAGGCGTACTGGCGGACCTCCCGCTTCCCGCCCACCGGCTCGGTGCAAGGGCCCTGGCGGGAGCAGAGCCACAGCCTGGTGCGGTCGGTGTCCTTCACCGGCGGCCACGCGGGCGGACTCGCCGTGTCGTACGGCGACTTCGAGCTGCCGCTGCACGACGCGATGCTGGACCGGGCCTTCGAGTGCTGGATCCACGCCGAGGACATCGCGGAGGCGGTGGACTACCCGTACGAGCCGCCCGCGCCGCGTCATCTGAACAGGATGATCGACCTCGCGGCCCGTATGCTGCCCGCCGCCCTGGCGGAACGCCGTCAGCAGGGGCTGGCCTCGCCCACCCGGGGACGCCACCTGGGCCTCGCCGGCGAGCCCGGCCGCAGCCTGCGCCTGGAGATCGAGGGCTCGGGCGGCGGCGAGTGGCTGATTCCGCTGGACTCCCCGGCGGCACGGGGCTCCGCGGACCTGGAGGTGGCGCATGTGGCCCTGGACGGCACGGAGTTCTGCCAGCTGGCCGCGGGCCACATTCCTCCGGAGGAGGCGGCGGCCGGGCAGGCCGGGGACCGGGACGCGATCAGGGACGTACTGTTCGCCGCCGCGTCGTTGAGCCGGATGTAGGGGCTGTCCGCGGTTTCGGCGCGGAGCCGGATTCGCCCCGGATGCAGGGTGCTTGTGGTCGTGAGACCCTGATTGCCTAGGGCTCGGCCGGTCGCCCCACTCCCTCTCCGTCTCCCGAGATGGGTCGCCGTCATGGCCGAATTTGGACTCAACGCGACCAAGACCGGTGAGCAGCACATGCCTGCCGCCACCTCCGTCCTCGGCATCGAATACCTGACGCTGTGGGCGGATGAGCACGACTTCACCGTCAAGGGCCGGTTCGTGGGTGCCGCGGGCACCCCGCTCGACGACGAGTTCCCGGTCAGCACCCAGCCCGCGGGGGGCGTACAGGTCCGCCCGCGGTGGCCGTCCGTCCTGTCGATGGGGGACCAGCAGTTCGCCGTATGGCTGGAGACACCGTTGAGCACGCCCGGCGTGTCATCGGTGAAGCTCCAGCGCCTCTCCGACGGGCACCCGGCCGGACCGGCGGCAGTGGTCACGAACGAGGCCGACTCCGACGGCCAGCCGGTCCTTTCGCCCATGGTCGACGGGGGTGTCCTGGTCACCTGGGCGGGCACCCGGGCGGACCGGCGCATCCGCGCGCGGCACTTCAGCCCGGACGGACAGCCGAACGGGGAGGAGCTGGCCGTCAACACGACCGAGGGCTTCCACCTCAATCCCGCCAGCACGACCCTTCTGAACGGCGACTGGGTGGCCGCCTGGACGACGGACCCCCACGCAATCGGAGGGAACCGGCTCAACCTCCGGTTCTTCGACTTCGAGGGAAACGCGCTGACCGGCGAGATCGCACCGAACGTGAGCGGCTTCCAGGGAGTCAACGCGACAACGCTCCTGGACAGCGGGCAGTTCGTCGCTGCGACCGTCTCCCACCACCCGGACAGCGACCTGGGGAAGCCACAGACCACGGTGAGGGCGAACATCTTCAACACCGACGGCTCCAAGGTGATCGACTTCAGCGCCGGCAACCCCGAGCACTTCACCCGGTCCGCGCCGTCCCTGGCGCACCTTCCGTCCGGACGCTTCCTGTTGACCTGGATCGAGGAGAGCGCCGACACGTTCAGCACGGTGCCCACCGTGATGGCCGTGGTCTGCTCGGAGACCGAGGGCCGGCTCACCGACCCGGTACGGGTCAGCTCGGCGAGCTCCGGGCGCCGGTTCAACACCTGCACCGCCACGGCCTTCGGCGAGCCCGCGGAGACCGCGCTCATCACCTGGGACGACGACGCCGGTCTGGACGGTGACACCGGACTCGGGGTGCGCGCGCGCACCTTCAGCGTGTTCCCGCCCGGAACCCTCGGCTGACGCTCCCCGGCATGTCCCGGTGGACGGCGGCGAACCGGCCGTCCACGCGGGTCAGGCGAACACCACCGTCCGGCGCCCGTTGAGCAGGATCCTCCGCTCCGCGTGCCACTTCACCGCCCGCGCCAGCGCCTGGCACTCCACGTCCCGCCCGATCGCGACCAGCTGGTCCGGTGTGACGTCGTGCCCCACCCGCTCGACCTCCTGCTCGATGATCGGCCCCTCGTCCAGGTCGGCGGTCACATAGTGCGCGGTCGCCCCGATGAGCTTGACACCCCTGGCGTGCGCCTGGTGGTACGGCTTCGCGCCCTTGAAGCTCGGCAGGAAGGAGTGGTGGATGTTGATGATCCGGCCGCTGAGCTGCTTGCACAGGTCGTCCGAGAGGACCTGCATGTAGCGGGCGAGGACGACCAGTTCGACACCCTGCTCGCGCACGATGTCCAGCAGCTTCGCCTCGGCGTCCGCCTTCGTGTCCTTCGTCACCGGAATGTGGTGGAAGGGGATGTTGTACGACCCCACCAGCTCTTCGAAATCGGTGTGGTTGGAGACCACGCCCACGATCTCCACCGGCAGCGCGCCGATCCGGGCCCGGAACAGCAGGTCGTTCAGGCAGTGCCCGAACTTGCTGACCATCAGCAGGATCCGCATCTTCGCGTCGGCCCGGTTGATCTGCCAGTCCATGTGGAAGGAGTCACCGATCGCCGCGAAGCTCGCCCGCAGCTTCTCCACGGTCACCGGCGCCTCCGCCGAGAAGTGGACGCGCATGAAGAACAGACCCGTGTCGCGGTCGCCGAACTGCTGGCTGTCCTCGATGTTGCAGCCGGTCATGAACAGATAGCTCGACACGGCGTGCACGATGCCCTGCTTGTCCGGGCAGGAGAGGGTGAGGACGTACTGGTCGCCCGGTGCGGCGACGGACGCGGACTGCTCGTTCATGCACCACAGGGTCCCATACGGCCACGGCGCGTGGGCAATCGTCCCGCAGGACGGGACGGGTGTGGACGGCCCGCCGGGCGCCGGCCCGGGAAAGCCCGGCCCCCGCCTACGCGGACCTCGTCATGATCCGCAGCACCTCAAGGCTCCGGGGAGGGGTGTCGGGATCGTCCCCGTCGCTCGCCGCGAGGCGCAGGTGCGCGTCCCGCGCCGCCCGCACCGCCTCCGGCCACCCCTGGTGGTCGAGGTACGCGGAGACCGGCGCGTCCGGGCCGACCTGGTGCATGATCCGCAGCACCCGCAGCACGGCGGTGTCGACGAGCGCCGCCTCCTGCGAGTCCCGGAATATCGTGCCGACGTACTTCTCCGCGGACCAGTTGTCCAGCCAGGTGTCCTCCACCAGCCGGTAGACGGCGTCGGTGACGTCGCCGTACCCGTCCACGCCGGCCAGCCAGACGTCGCGCTGGAACACCGGGTCGGAGAGCATGTGCAGCGCCGAGCGCACATTGCTGCGCCAGCGCCACCACGGCATGTCGCTTAGGGCCATGCCGCCCATGGTGGAGGAGCGACGGCCGCGACGGGAAGAGTTCTCCGAACCTTGCACGGTCATCGATCGTACGTTTCCCTGTCACACCGGCCTCACCACCCCCTGTAATTCACCTCGCTGTCACCCTTCGTTGACCGTGGGTCACTTCCCGGTTAGCGGTGTGAGGGAATCGTGCGTGTGCATGACCGGCAGGCGACGCACCGTTAGTCCGTTCCTCCACTCGACCCTCCGCCCCGGCAGAGCCACCGCGCTGTCCGCCGGCGCCGTGGCCCTCTGTGCGTCGCTCACCGCCGGATGCGGGGTCGTCCCCGGCGTCACGGGGGGCGCCGGGGGCGACCCGGTCAAGGTCATGACCTGGGCCCCGCAGGACACCGACGCCACCAACAAGCCCGGCATGCCCGCGATGGCCCTCGCCTACGCCAGGTGGATCAACGCGCACGGTGGCATAAACGGCCACAAGCTCCAGGTCCTGACCTGCAACGACCACAACGACAGCGTGGGCGCCGCCAAGTGCGCCCGGCGCGCCGCCCAGGAGAACGTCGTCGCGGTCGTCGGCTCCTACAGCCAGTTCGGCGACTCCTACCTCGCCCCGCTGGAGGGCGCCGGCATTCCCTACATCGGCGGCTACGGCGTCACCAACGACGAGTTCACCGGCCAGATGTCGTACCCGGTCAACGGCGGCCAGCCCGCGCTGCTCGCCGGTCTCGGCAGGGCGCTCGCCGACACCTGCGGCAACGTCGCCCTGGTGCGTCCGGACAGCATCGCCGGCGACGAGCTGCCCGCGCTGCTCGACTCCGGCCTCAAGGAGGGCAAACACGCGAACGCGGGCGACCACCTCGCCGCCGAGGACGCCACCGAGTACGGCGACCAGGCCGATCAGGCACTGCGGTACGCCACCAAGGGCGGAGTGCGGGAGGGCTGTGTGGTGCCCGCGCTCGGCGACCGCACCGACACCTTCATGGACTCCTTCCGGCGGGCACGCGAGAACTACCCCGGGGTACGGCTCGGGACCGTGCTCGGCAGCGTCGACCAGACCGTGATCAACGCCACGGGCGGCGCGACGGGGCCGTACGAGGGGGCGTACATCGCCGGCTGGTATCCGCCGGCGTCCGACGCCCGGTGGGACCCGATGAAGAAGGTGATCAACGAAGAGGCCTTCGGCGACAACCGCATCGACCCCGCGGACGCCGGAGTGCAGACCACCTGGATCGCCTACACCGTGCTGAAGGCCGTACTGGAGAGGATCGGCGACGGCGAGGTGAGTTCCGACAGCGTGCGGCGCACCCTCAACGACGGCCTGCGGGTCTCCACCGGCGGGCTCACCCCGACCCTGGCCTGGCCCTACGAGGGCAAGCTCGCCCCGGTCGGCTTCCCGCGGCTGGTCAACGCCGACGTCACCCTCCAGGTGGTGCAGGACGGCAGCCTGGTCGCGGCCCGCAGGGGCATCGGCGGCCGGGCCGGGATCACCGACATGACGAAGACGCTGGAGAACGCCGACGTGCGGTGACGCCCGCCGGCGCGTCCCTCAGAGCCGGGGCGCAGCCCTGGTCACAGCCGGGTGGCCCTGGTCACAGCCGGCTGGCCCTGGTCACAGCTGGGTGGGCTGGCGCTGGGTCAGGCCGTACTTCCGCGCGATCGCGTTCCACAGCGCCGCCGCCTTCGCCTTCTGCACGCTGGCGGTGCCGCTCTCCCGGTTGCCGGCCCGGGTCTCGTCCGTGACGCGGGCGTGGCCCTTGCGGCAGACCTTGCGTCCCTTGGCCTGACCGGCCCAGGCCGCGTAGTGGTTGTCGGCCGCGGCGGATGCCTGCCAGGCCTTGGTCAGCGCGGCCGTGAGGTCGCCGCTGGCCGGCAGCTTGTCGACGCTCAGCTTGCCGAGCCGGGTGACAAGGCCGGCCCGCTGACCGGCCGCGGCGCGCAGGTCGGAGGCGGCCTGGTCGAGGTTGTCGCAGTTCCTGACGTCGGCCACCGCCCCGATCACCGAGGCGCGGCTGCTGCCGCTGTCGGCGAGCAGCTTGTCCAGCTCGACCGCCTGCTGGCGGGCCGGGTCGGCGGGCGCGGAGGAGCCCTGGCCGGGGGCCGGGGAGGTGGCCGCGACCGTCTTGCCGTCGTTGCCCTGGTCCTTGCCGCCACCGCCGCTGAGCAGCACGCCGGCGCCCACACCGATGACGACGATGCCGACACCGACGGCGGCGATCAGCGGCACCCGCGAGCGGCCGCGGGGCCGGTCGTCGTCATAGCCGGAGTCGTACGACGGCTGGGGGGCGCCGTACGGGGGCTGCGCCGGGCCGGGGTGGGCGTCCGGCCGCTGGACGCGCGGCAACTGCTGGGTGGACCCGGCCGGGCCGTCACCGTCCGCCGGGCCGCCGCGGAAGAGGTTGTCGAACTCGGCCGGCGGCTGCCGGTCCCCGCCCTGCGCCTGCGCGGCGTACGGCGGGATGTACTGGGTGGCCTCCGAGTCGGACGGCACGGGCGCCGGCGCCTGCCGCGGGACCTGGCCGAGGTACCGCGTCTCCTCGCCGGCGGACTCGGGCGGCAGCGCGCCGGGGGCCACCGGCGGGATGTACTGGGTCGCGCCCTCGTCCGTCGCGGCCGGTACCGGCGGCAGGTACTGGGTGGCGCCCTCGGCGGGGCCCGCCGGTACGGGAGGTATGTACTGCGTCGCGCCCTCGTCGGCGGGGGCGGCCTGGACCGGCGGGATGTACTGGGTGGCGCCGTCGGCCGTCGGGGGCAGCGGGGCACCGGCGGCCGGGTAGGCGTCCGGCACGGCCGGCGGAAGCGGCGCGGCGGCCGGCGGCTGCGGGGGCTGCTGGTCCTGGTGGTGCTGCTGGTACGGCGCGGAGGTGCCGTATCCGGGCTGCTGAGCGGCGCCGTAGCCGCCGCCCTGGGCGCCGGGGTGGTCGTACGACGGCGACTGGCCGCCGTACGACGGAGCCGGGGCGCCCTCCGGGGGCAGCGGGCCGGGGTTCGCGGCCGGGAGCTGCTGGTTCGGGGCGTCCGGTGCCTGCCACTGCTGGGCCGCCGCCGGGGGCCAGCCCTGGCCCTGCTGGGGCGCCTGCTGCCCGGGCCCCCAGGAGCCGCTCCAGGCCTGACCGCCGGCCGGGGCGGCGGGGGCGGGCGCGCCGGTCATGCCGGGCAGCAAGGGCTCGCCGCCGTCGGAGGGCAGCACGATGCCTTCGCGCGCGGGCTGCGCCGAGGGCTCCTCGCCCCGTCCACTCTGCGTCACCGGGACTCCTACTAATGGGGGACCTTGTGAATCGGACTCACGCTACCGGGTCCCCCGAGCCGGGTGCCATGCAGCTCAGGGCGCGATCTCCTTGCCTGTGACAGCGGTAACAAAACCGCCCCGCGATGCGCTGTGTATGGCACGGCATGCGGCACCCGCACACCGCCGGGTGCCGTTCGCCGTGCGTTCACGCGGTCGCGGGGCCGGTGTTCACGCCGCCTGCTGGAGGTCGAGGCGCGCCCCGAACTCCCGCACCACCGCCTCCTCCCGGAAGGGTTCCAGGCGCTGCTGCAGATCCTCCAGATACTCCGCGCCCCGGTTGGAGCGCAGCGACTCCAGCAGCTCCACCGCCTTCAGGCCCGTGCTGCAGGCCTGTTCGATCTCACGCTGCTGCACCTGGGCCGTGGCGAGCAGCACATGGCCGATGGCACGGCGGCGGACCCGGGTCTCGGGGTGTCCGTTCAGCGACTGCTCGGCGCACCGGGCCGCCTGCTCGGCCTGTCCGAGATCGCGGTGGCAGTGCGCCAGCTCGTCGGCCAGATACGCCTCGTCGAAGTGCCGGATCCACACCGGGTCGTCGGCGCCGGAGTCGTCGGCCTGCTCCATCGCGGTCACCGCCCGCCCGATGGACGCCTGCGCCGCGCGGGCGTCACCGAGCAGGGCGTGCCCGCGCGCCTCGGCCGCGTGGAACATCGCCTCCACGCGCGGGGTCACATGTCCCCGCGCCCCCTCCTGCGCCGCCCGCGCCAGCTGGGAGATCTCGCGCGGGTTCCCGAGCTGCGCGGCGAGGTGGCTCATGGACGCGGCCAGGACGTAACCGCCGTACCCCCGGTCCCCGGCGGCCTGCGCGAGCCGCAGCGACTGGATGTAGTACCGCTGGGCCAGCCCCGGCTGCCCGGTGTCCACCGCCATGTAGCCCGCCAGCTCGGTCAGCCGGGACACGGCCGCGAAGAGGTCCCGCCCGACCGTCTCCCGGTACGAGCCCGCGAGCAGCCCGGAGACGACGCTGTTGAGGTAGTGCACGACGACCGGGCGGACATGCCCGCTGCCGTACTGGTGGTCGAGGTCGGTCAGCGCCTGCGTCATGGACCGTACGGCCGCCACGTCGGCCTGCCCCACCCGCGGGCCCGCCTGCCGGGCCACCTGGGAGTCCGGCGCCGAGATCAGCCAGTCGCGGCTGGGCTCGACCAGCGCGGAGGCGGCGACGGAGGAGCCGGACAGGAAGTCCCGGCGTCCCACGTCGCTGCGCCACAGCTCGCAGACCTGCTCGATGGCCCCCAGTACCGTCGGCGAGAACTGGAGACCGACCCCCGAGGCGAGGTTCTTGCCGTTGGCCATGCCGATCTCGTCGATCGTGACCGTACGGCCGAGCTTGCGCCCGAGCGCCTCCGCGATGATCGCCGGGGCCCGGCCCCGCGGCTGCTGACCGCGCAGCCAGCGGGCCACGGACGTCTTGTCGTAGCGCAGGTCGAGGCCGTGCTCGGCGCCGCACATGTTGACCCGCCGGGCCAGCCCGGCGTTCGAGCACCCCGCTTCCTGGATGAGCGCCTGCAGCCGTTCGTTCGGCTGCCTCGCCACGAGAGGCCTTGCGGCCATGTACTACCCCCTGCGTTGCGATCCCCTGGGCGTGACCCGTTCGGGAAAGATCACTGCCCAGCTGACATACCGTCAATGCGCGACATGTGCGGTTTGCCGGGGTAACGACGGCAGCCAACCCCCTCCCTGGCTACCCAGCTCGCGCCGTGCTTCCTCCCGCGCGCCCCCACCCGTGCACCCATGCGCCCCGACTGCGGAATCGATGCTCCACCCCCGCGCGCAGCCCAGCCGTAACTCCAGGTGGGCGCGGGAGTTGAGAGGGGCGTGGAAGAGACGATCGCGGGCGCCCAGAACACTCAGATTGCCGGTCAGATTCCGAAGCAACGCGGGGAATCGCTGCTGGAGGCCGCCGTGCGCTACGCCGAGGAACGACACTGGGACGTGTTCCCGGGCACCTGGCTGGAAGCGGTCGCCGGCCAGCAGCGCTGCTCGTGCAGCGATGCCTCCTGCCCTGCGCCGGGTGCGCACCCCGCGCGCCCCGACTGGGCGACGCAGGCGACCGGCAGCGCGACCGTCGCCCGCCGGATGTGGCAGAAGCAGCCGACGGCGTCGATCCTGCTGCCGACGGGGCGCACGTTCGACGCGCTGTCCGTCCCGGAGAGCGCGGGGTTTCTGGCGCTGGCCCGCATGGAGCGGATGGAGTCGACGCTCGGGCCGGTGACGCTCTCTCCCGACCGGCGGATGAACTTCTTCGTGCTGCCGGGGGCGGCCGCGAAGGTGCCGGAGCTGGTGCGGAAGCTGGGGTGGTCGCTTCCGTCCCTGGATCTGGCCGTCCTGGGCGAGGGGTCGTATGTGGCCGCTCCGCCGACCCGGTTCGGGTCCCGGGGGGCTGTGCAGTGGGCCTGCCGGCCCACGCCGGCGAACCGGTGGCTGCCGGACGCGGAGGAGTTGATCTCGCCGCTCGCGTACGCGTGCGGGCGGGACCGGTAGCCGTCAACCCCGCGCCCCCCTCGGGGCGCTGTCCGCACCGTAGCCTTCCTCCATGACCGATGTCGCGGTGCGCGTGCGAGGGCTCTGGAAGCAGTTCGGGCAGCAAGTTGCCGTCGGTGGGATCGATCTCGACCTGCCCGCCGGGAAGTTCATCGGGCTGGTCGGGCCCAACGGGGCCGGGAAGACCACGACGCTGTCGATGGTGACCGGGCTGCTGCGGCCCGACGCCGGGACCGTCGAGGTCGTCGGTCATGACGTGTGGCGGGATCCCGTGGCCGTCAAGGCGAGGATCGGCGTCCTTCCCGAGGGGCTGCGGCTGTTCGAGCGGCTGTCGGGGCGGGAGTTGCTCGGGTACGCGGGGCGGCTGCGCGGGCTGCCGGGGGCCGAGGTCGACAAGCGGGCCACCCAGCTGCTGGACGTCCTCGACCTGGCCGGGGCCCAGCACAAGCTCGTCGTGGACTACTCGACCGGCATGCGCAAGAAGATCGGACTCGCCGCCGCCCTCCTCCACAATCCCGGCGTGCTCTTCCTCGACGAACCGTTCGAGGGTGTCGACCCGGTGTCCGCGCAGACCATCCGCGGCGTCCTGGAGCGGTACACGGCCTCCGGCGCCACCGTCGTCTTCTCCTCCCACGTCATGGAGCTGGTCGAGTCGCTGTGCGACTGGGTGGCCGTGATGGCGGCCGGACGGATCCGCGCGACCGGCCCGCTGACCGAGGTACGCGGCACGCATCCGACGCTCCAGGGTGCGTTCCTGGAGCTGGTCGGGGCGAGCGGCCGGGACACCGGGTCCGATCTGGACTGGCTGGGCGGCGGGGCCGCCCGATGACGAGCCTCACCTCCACCCTCGTACAGCTGAAACTGTCGCTGCTGCGGAACGGGCTGCGGCAGTCCGCGGGCCGGCGGGCCGCGTTCGTCGCCTCGGCGGTCGTCACGGTCCTGTTCGCGCTGCTGCAACTGCTGGGACTGCTCACGCTGCGCGGCCACGCGCACGCCGACGCCGTCGCCGTACCGGGTACGGCCGTGCTGGCGCTGGGCTGGGCGGTGCTGCCGCTGTTCTTCCCGACGGGTGACGAGACACTGGACCCGACCCGGCTGGTCATGCTTCCGCTACGGCCCCGGCCGCTGGTCCGGGCGCTGCTCGCGGCCTCCCTGGCCGGCACCGGCCCGCTGTTCACCCTGCTGGTCCTCGCGGGCTGCGCGCTGTCCCTGGCGCACGGCGCGGCGGGCTATCCGTGCGCCGTCGTCGCCGTCGTCCTCGCCCTGCTGGTCTGCGTGGCGCTGGCCCGGACCGTCGCCACCGCCAACGTACGGCTGCTGACCAGCCGGAAGGGCCGCGATCTGGCCGTGCTGAGCGGGCTGGTGATCGCGATCGGGGCGCAGCTGGTCAACTTCGGCGCGCGGCAACTGGGTTCGGCCGGGCTGCGGCCCCTGCAGCCGGTCGCGGAGGTGCTGTCCTGGGTGCCGCCCGCGTCGGCGGTGGCGGCGGTGCACGCGGCGAGCGAGGGCTCGTACGGCATCGCGCTCGCCCAGCTCGCCGTGACGGCGGCCGGGTTGGCGGCGCTGATCGCCGGCTGGGCGCGGAGCCTCTCCCGGCTGATGACCGCGCCGGACGCGTCCACACTGCCGCCGGCCGACGCCGGAGCGCGCGGCCGCTCGGCCACCGGACTCGGACGGCTGCTGCCGCGGGGCCGCCCGGGTACGGTCATGGAACGCAGCC
Organism: Streptomyces sp. NPDC001851; assembly: GCF_040297165.1. Taxonomy (NCBI): domain Bacteria; kingdom Bacillati; phylum Actinomycetota; class Actinomycetes; order Kitasatosporales; family Streptomycetaceae; genus Streptomyces; species Streptomyces sp. NPDC001851. Next base: position 183,245 of record NZ_JBEOYR010000002.1, read on the forward strand.
TGCGCTACCTCTGGCGGGATCCGAAGACCAAGGCCGCCTGGGTCACCGCGCTGGCCATCGGGCTGATCGTGCCGGTGTTCAACGCGGTGCAGGGCACGGGATCGGTCTACTTCGCGTGCTTCGCGGCCGGGATGCTCGGCATCCAGATGTACAACCAGTTCGGGCAGGACACCTCCGCGTTCTGGATGGTGGCCACCACCATCTCCTCGCCCTGGGACGCCCACGCCGAACTGCGCGGCCGGGCGCTGGCGCTGCTGCTGGTCACCCTGCCGTACGCGGCGCTCGTGACCGTGCTGACCACAGCGCTGCTCGGCGACTGGGCACGGCTGCCGGAGGTCCTGGGCCTGTCCTTCGCGCTGCTCGGGGCGATGCTCGCGACCGGCGCCTGGACCTCGGCCCGCTTCCCGTACTCCATCCCCCAGGAGGGCCACAAGAACGTCGCCCCGGGCCAGGCGGGCCTCGCCTGGATCTCCATCCTCGGCGGCATGATCGCGGCGGCCCTGCTGTGCTCCCCCGTCATCGCCCTCACCCTCTGGCTCCACGTGAGCGCGGACGCAAAGGGGTGGGAGTGGCTGCTCCTGCCGGCGGGGGCGGCGTACGGCACCGGTCTGACTCTCGCGGGCCTGCGCCTGGCGGCTCCGAGAACGGCAGCACGGCTACCGGAGATCCTGACGGCCGTCAGCAAGGGCTAGGGGGGTCCGGGCGCCTGTGAGCGCCGGACCCTGCGGCTTGCCAAGGGGCGCGGGGCCGTATCGATGTGCGGCTCCGCCACGTGGGCGCGAGCAACCACCAACGGACCCGCACCCGCCCACGCACCGAACCCGGCAGACGCTCACGCGCTCACATCCCCGAGCACTCGGTCAAGAAACGGCTGGACAGCCTCCCGCCAGGCCGAGGGCACCTCGTAGTGCGCAAGATGCCCCGCGTCAGAAACCTCCGCGTACTCCCCCGCCGGAAGCACCCGCACCATCTCCTGCGCCTCCGCCCGCCCCAGCTCCCCGTCCACACCCCGCACCACCAGCGCCGGGCACCGCACCTGCGCCAGTTCCTCCCAGTGCGCGTCATGCACCCAGCTCTCCCGGGTCCGCAGCATCTGCTCCGGCTCGAAGACGGGGCGCCAGCCGTCCGCGGACTCGTGCATGACCTCGGCGTAGAAGGCGCCGCGGGCCGGACTCGGCCGCTCCACCCACGGATCGTCGGCACCGAACCACTTGCGTACGTCGGCGAGCGTGGCGAACGGCACGGGCCAGGCCCTGAACCAGTCCGCCCACTCCCGCTGCGAGGCGGCCCCCAGCGCGGAGGCCCGCATGTCGCAGATGATCAGGCCCCGGACCAGTTCGGGTCGCTTCGCGGCGAGCTGCCAGGCGGTCAGCGCGCCCATGGCGTGGCCGATGAGGAGCGCGGGGGCGAGACCGAGCTGTTCGAGGGCGGCCTCGGCGTCCTCGACATAGGCCTCGCGGGTGTAGGCCGCCTGCGGGGGCTTCTCGCTCTGGCCGTGACCGCGCTGGTCGAGAGCGACCGCGCGGTGGCGGGCGGCGAGCCAGCGGGCGGTCGAGGCCCAGTGGGAGGCCCGGCCCATCAGACCGTGCAGTAACAGCACGCCCGGACCACCGGGCCCGGGGGCCGGGCTGCCGTCCGGCCCGTCGGGGCCCGTCTTGGGAGGGTCGGCGAACTCCCAGGCGGCCAGGCGCACACCGCCCGCTCCCGTCACGTCCATGCGCCGCACCATGGGCCTGGCACCCCCCAGCTCCGCCTGCCTCGTACCGGCGTACCGCCGTACTCGAACTCGCTGCTGTCGCTGTCGTACTGCCGCCGCAGACTATCGAATACCCATTCGAAAGATCTGTCTCTGCGGACAACACCCCTCATTCGAGTGACACCCCTCAAGGAATGATCGCCGCCACCCAGGGGATCTTTTCTGGCGGGAGGCGGACCGCTCGGGGAAAAACGGTCCGAGGGGGATGACCCTGAGAGCTCGGGGCTCCGGGTCAGCACAGGGGAGGACAGGCCCCGGCGCCACCAGGCGCCGGGGTCTTCCCCTGCTCAGCGCTTGGCGACGAACACATGCGAGGCGACGTCCGCCTCCAGCTCGGCCGCCTCGCCGCCGCTGCCCACCAGCACACCGCCGGCCGACTCCGTCACGCTCACCACCGAACCGGGCTGCACACCCGCGCGCCGCAGCGTGTACATCAGCTGCGCGTCCGTCTGGATCGGCTCGCCGATACGGCGGACGACGACCGTCTTGCCGTCCGTGCCCGGATCCAGGTCGGCCAGCGAGACCATGCTCTCGTCCAGGAACGCCTCGGCGCCGTCCTTCTCGCCCAGTTCCTCCAGACCCGGGATCGGGTTGCCGTACGGCGACTCGGTCGGGTGCCGCAGCAGCTCCAGCACGCGCCGCTCGACGGCCTCGCTCATCACGTGCTCCCAGCGGCAGGCCTCCGCGTGCACCTGCTCCCACTCCAGGCCGATCACATCGACCAGGAGACACTCGGCCAGCCGGTGCTTGCGCATCACGCGCGTGGCGAGCCTTCTGCCCTCGTCGGTCAGCTCCAGATGCCGGTCGCTGGCCACGGACACCAGGCCGTCGCGCTCCATCCGCGCGACCGTCTGGCTCACCGTCGGCCCGCTCTGGTCGAGCCGCTCCGCGATGCGGGCGCGCATGGGGACGACGCCTTCCTCTTCGAGTTCGAGGATGGTGCGGAGATACATCTCCGTGGTGTCGATCAGTCCGGACATACGTGCCCCTCGATTACCTCTGCCGGCAGCCCGGCGCGTGCGCTGGCCCTGGCACCAATTCTGCCGGATCCCACTGACATCTGGGGGCCGCCGGGGAAACGGGGGCCGCCGCGCGGCTCCTCGCCGTCTCCGGGCGCGGGTCCGCCGCGGCCGGTCGCGCCCACGCGGCGGAGCCGCGTACCAGGCACAGTCCCCCGACCCCTCGCAGAACAGGTCATCACGGCGACACCGGCGCCTGACACAGCGGCCGTGTTGACACCGCGCTGGTCCAGACCGCACGGTGATCCGCGACACAGACGCTGCGAAGGGGCACCGCATGAGCGACGGCACGCCTGCCGACCTGTTCTTCGACGCCGCCATCACCCTGCTGCAACGGGTCCGCGAGGAGGAGGCCGAGTCGATCACGGCGGCCGGCACCCTGCTCGCCGACACCGTCGCCGCCGGCGGCCGCCTGTTCGCCTTCGGCGCCGGCCACTCCTCGCTGGCCGCCCAGGACGTCGTCTACCGCGCGGGCGGCCTCGCCCTGATGAACCTGCTCGCCGTCCCCGGCGTCGTCGGCGTCGACGTCACCCCGGCCACCCTCGGCTCCGCCCTCGAACGCGTCGACGGCCTCGCGAGCGCCGTCCTCGACACCGCACCGATCCGCTCCGGCGACGCGCTGGTGATCATCTCCCTCTCCGGCCGCAACGCCCTGCCCGTGGAGATGGCCGTCAAGGCCCGCGCCCTCGGCGTGCGGGTCATCGGCGTCACCTCGCTGGCCTACGCCACGCAGACCACGTCCCGGCACGCCTCCGGCACCTTCCTCAAGGACCACTGCGACATCGTCCTGGACTCCAAGATCGCGGTCGGCGACGCGGAACTCACCCTCGACACCATCCCCGCGCCCTTCGCCCCCGCCTCCACGGTCGTCACCACCGCCCTGATGCAGGCCGTCGTCGCGACCACCGCCGCCACCCTCGCCGCCCGCGGCATCGAACCCCCGCTCCTGCGCTCCGGCAACGTCGACGGCGGCCCCGAGTGGAACGGCCGCGTGCTGCGGGAGTACGGCGACCGGATCTTCTACCGGCGCTGAGACGCGGACGGCCGCCGAAACGCAGACGACCCGCGAGCTCGGGTCCTCCGCCTCCGGGCGGAGGAGCCGGCCGGACGTACCGGCGAGCTCGCGGGTCGGGTGGACTGCTTGGGATTGGGCCGGCTGCACGCCTTGTCACGTGCTGGCCCGGCACCGCACTGGCTGTGGTGGCGGACTGCTAGCCCGCAGCCACCTCACGCGTCCGGTTGTCATACATCTGCCGAACCACCTCCCTTCTCGTGTACCCCACACCCTAGGAAGCCGGAGGGGAGCGCTCAACCCCTTTTTCCGGTGCGCATTGACTCCCTCAATCTTGCGGGAACAGGATGTGGGCTGGGTCACGTTCCAGTTGAATGAAGGCCGGATGTAACGCAGCCTCCAGGGGGTCCAGGTGAGTGCTTCGCGGCGGAGTGGGACCACCGATGAGCTGGGGCCGGACGAGCCCGGTGAGTCCGGGGGCTCCGATCTGCTCGCCGCGCTGCTCGACGGCATGGACGCGGCGCTGTGCGCCTTCGACGCGGACGGGGTCGTCACGCACTGGAACCGGGAAGCCGAGCGGATCCTCGGCTGGACGGCCGCCGAGGCGGTCGGGCGGCACGGGTTCGCCGGGTGGGCGGTGCGCAGTGCCGACGCCGAGGAGGTGCAGGCCCGGCTGATGTCGGCGATGCACGCGCCCGGGCGCCAGGTGCATGAGTTCGCGCTGGTCACGAAGGGCGGCGGGCGGGTGCTCGTACGGACGCAGTCGGCCGCCGTGCGCGGGCCCGAGGGGAAGCCGGCCGGGGTGTACTGCGCGTTCAGCGAGGTGCACGCCCAGATCGATCTGGAGCGGTCGATCGCGCTGAGCGAGGCGCTGTTCGAGGACGCGGCGTGGGGCGTCGTACTGATCGACGCCGATCTGCGCCCGGCCGTCGTCAACGCGCACGCGGCACGCGCCCTCGGGATCGGGCGTACGTCCGCGCTGGGCAGGCCGCTCGGCGAGCTGCTCGCCCAGGGTGTGGAGGAGCTGGAGGCCGCGCTCACCCATGTGCTGGCCGAGGGTGCGCCGCCCGCGCCCGCCGAGATGTGGGTGGCCGTGCGCACCGCGGAGGGCGAGAAGCGGCGCTGCTGGCGGAACGGGTTCGTGCGGCTGGCCTCACCGCTCGCGGAGGAGCCGGTGCCGCTGGGTGTCGGCTGGCTGTTCCAGGACGTCACCGAGGCCAAGCGGGGCGAGCAGGAGGCGGCGCTGCTGCGGTTCCGTACGAACCAGTTGCACCGGGCCGCCCGGGCCGCCGCCGAGTGCGAGGACCCGGCCGAGGCGGCCGTCGTCCACCTGGACTTCGCCCTCGCGGGCTTCGCCGACCACGCGCTGATCGACCGTACGGCGCCCTCCCCGCGCTCGGAGGGCCCGGGGGGCGACGAGGAGGCGGCCGTACGGCTGGTGCGGCTCGCCGCGACGCCCGCCGGAGCGCCGGGGCCGAGCCTGCTGACGGGAGCGGCCGGGCTGCCCGTGCGGTACGAGGCTGGGCATCCGGCGCTGCAGTGCGTGGAGCGGGCCGGGGCCGTGCGCGCGGACGCCGGGTCGGTTCCGGCGGAACAGGCGCGGGAGTGGGCGCTGGCCCGGCAGTGGCCCGGTGACGCGGTGCACGCCCTGTGCGCGGTGCTGCGCAGCCGAGGGCGGACGCTGGGCGTGGTGACGTTCCTGCGCGGCTCGGGCCGCAGCCGCTTCGAGCGGTCCGACACGGCCTATGCGGAGGATGTGGCGGCCCGGATCGCGGCGGCGCTGGATCTGGCGGAGGCGGTGCGGGACACGTAGGCCTCCGGGTGGCCCGGCGCCGCTCAGGGACTGAGGCGCTCCACGGCCCAGTGGCCGTCGGGCCGGCGGACGTACCGCAGCCGGTCGTGGAGGCGGTTTTCGCGGCCCTGCCAGAACTCGATGGCCTGCGGGATGATGCGGTAGCCGCCCCAGTGCGGGGGGACGGGGACCTGCTCGTCCTCGGGGTAGCGGGCCTCCAGGTCGGCGTAGGCGGTGTCCAGTTCGGTGCGGGAGGCGATCACCGAGGACTGGGCGCTGGCCCAGGCGCCCAGCTGGGAGCCGTGCGGGCGGCTGCGGAAGTAGGCGGCGGTCTCGTCGCGGCCGGTGCGGTGGGCGGTGCCGGTGACGATGACCTGGCGGGCGAGCGGGTGCCAGGGGAAGAGCAGGCAGATGTGCGGGTTCTCGGCGAGGTCGCGGGCCTTGCGGGAGTCGTAGTTGGTGTAGAAGACGAAGCCCTCGGTGTCGAACTGCTTCATCAGGACCGTGCGCGAGCTGGGGCGTCCGGCCGCGTCCGCCGTGGAGACGACCATCGCGTTGGGTTCGTAGACCGTGCCGTGCAGGGCCGCCCGGGCGGCGTCCTCGAACCAGCGGGCGAACTGGTCCATCGGGTGCGTGGCGAGGTCCTGTTCGGCGAGGCCCTCCGCCCGGTACTGCTTGCGCATGGCGGCCGGGTCGAAGAGGGGGTCCAGGAGGGGTTCGCGGTCGGTCACGCGGTCATCTTGCCGTACGTGCGGTGCGTGCCGTCGAGACGGTGCGGAACCGCTCTGGCACTGAGTGTCGTACGGGCTCCCCAAGTGTGACACTGGGGGTTATCGTGCTGGTTCCCTTGCGGTTTGGGTGACCACCGGCCGATCGGGGCATCACCGGGGTGACCGCCGCCGACCACATCACGAGGAGCCGCCTGATGTCCGATTTCGTACCCGGACTTGAGGGAGTCGTCGCGTTCGAGACGGAGATCGCCGAGCCCGACAAGGAGGGCGGCGCCCTGCGCTACCGGGGCGTCGACATCGAGGACCTGGTCGGTCATGTCTCGTTCGGGAACGTGTGGGGGCTGCTGGTCGACGGGGCCTTCAATCCCGGTCTGCCGCCCGCCGAGCCGTTCCCGATCCCGGTGCACTCCGGTGACATCCGCGTGGATGTGCAGTCGGCGCTCGCCATGCTGGCGCCGGTGTGGGGGCTGAAGCCGCTGCTCGACATCGACGAGCGGCAGGCGCGGGAGGACCTGGCGCGGGCCGCGGTGATGGCGCTGTCGTACGTCGCGCAGTCGGCGCGGGGGCAGACCCTGCCGATGGTGCCGCAGCGGGAGATCGACAAGGCGAAGTCGGTCGTGGAGCGGTTCATGATCCGCTGGCGGGGCGAGCCGGATCCGAAGCATGTGGCGGCCGTGGACGCGTACTGGACGTCCGCCGCTGAGCATGGCATGAATGCGTCGACTTTCACGGCCCGGGTGATCGCGTCGACGGGTGCGGATGTCGCTGCCGCGCTGTCCGGGGCGGTCGGGGCGATGTCGGGGCCGCTGCACGGCGGTGCGCCGTCGCGGGTGCTCGGGATGATCGAGGAGATCGAGCGGACGGGGGACGCGGAGGCGTACGTCAGGCAGGCCCTGGACCGGGGTGAGCGGCTGATGGGGTTCGGGCACCGGGTGTACCGGGCGGAGGATCCGCGGGCGCGGGTGCTGCGGCGTACGGCGCGGGAGCTGGGTGCTCCGCGGTTCGAGATCGCCGAGGCGCTGGAGAAGGCGGCGCTGGAGGAACTGCACAACCGCCGGCCGGACCGGGTGCTGGCCACCAACGTGGAGTTCTGGGCGGCGATCATGCTGGACTTCGCCGAAGTTCCGGCGCACATGTTCACGTCGATGTTCACGTGTGCCCGTACGGCCGGGTGGTCGGCGCACATTCTGGAGCAGAAGCGGACGGGACGCCTTGTACGGCCTTCTGCGAGGTATGTGGGGCCTGGGCCGCGCAGGCCGGAGGACATCGAGGGGTACGGAGAGATCGCCCACTGAGAGGGGTGGCTCAGGAGCGCGGGCGAGCGCGGGCCGGTTGTGGCTGGTCGCGCAGTTCCCCGCGCCCCTGAAAGACGGCCCCTTCGGGGCCTGTCTTTCACGCTGCCGCCAGCAACTCCGCGTGGTGCTTCTCCGCCGCCAGCGGGTGTGCCCTCAGCTTGCCCTTGAGTTCGTTGTAGCCGTACTCGGCGTACAGGGGGTTCGAGGGATCGGTGGTGATGCCGGGGGCCTCGGCGGCGTGCGGGAAGGGCAGGGGCTCGACCCTGGCGTCCAGGCGGGGGTTGTAGAAGAACGGGACCGAGAAGCGTTCCGTCGCTCCGGGCGGGCTCACCACGCGGTGGTTGGTGGCCAGAAGGTAGCCGTTGGTGGCGACTTCCAGGAGTTCGCCGAGGTTGACGACGAAGGCGCCGTCGATGGGCGGGACGTCGTGGAAGCGGCCGTCCTCGCGCTGGACCTGGAGGCCGCCGACCGTGTCCTGCAGGAGCAGGGTCAGGAAGCCGTAGTCCTTGTGGGCGCCCACGCCCTGGTCGGTGCCGTCGCCCGCGCTGCCGGGGTAGCGGACGAGCTTGAGGTGCGGGTGGGCGTGGTCGCCGAAGACCGGGTCGTAGAAGTCGGCCGGGGCGCCGATGGCCGTCAGCAGCTCGTGCAGGAGGCGGTGGGCGACTCCGCTGAGCCTGTCGATCCAGGAGAGGGCCGCCGTGCGGAGTTCGGGGAGGGCGGCGGGCCACTGGTTGGGGCCCTGCAGCCACCAGTACGCGGGCTCGCCGGGGGCGGGGACACGGGCGGGGCGTTCGGCGCCTATGTCGAGCTGGTCGCGCCAGTCGCGGGCGCCGGCGGTGCGTTCGTCGCCGGTGCGGGTGTAGCCGCGGAAGTGGGGCGAGTTGATGTTGTCGAGGGCGAGGCGGTCGGCCTCGGGGAGGGTGAAGAAGGCGCGCATGGCGGTGAGCAGCGCGTCGGTCTCGGCCGAGGTCACTCCGTGTCCGACGAGCTGGAAGAAGCCGACGTCGTGCGCGGCGCTGTGCAGTTGGGCGTGGAGCAGTGCGCGGGCCTGGGGGCCGCGGTCGGCGGCAGACAGGTCGATCACGGGGAGCTGGTCGTACGACGAGGTCGTCGTCGCGGTGTGCGTCGTCATGGGTGCGTCCACAGGGGTGTGTGGGCCACGGGCAGGCCGCCGAGGGTAAGGGCGGCGCCCAGGATGCCGTAAAAAGGGGAAGAAAAAGGGGCTGAATCAGGCCGAATGGCGACAGCCCATGCTCGTGACGCGCACGTAGTCCACGTGGCGGCGTCGAACGAGCATCGGAAGCATGCGGCAAGGGTACTGCCACCTGCCGGATCCGGGTGTGTCCCACTTCACTGGCACGGCACCACTGACGACGGCTCAGCCCAGGGACCGGTCCAGCAGGTCGGCCCACTGGGCGACGACCCGTTCCCGGCGGGCGGTGTCGTCGGTGAGGAGGTTGGCGAGGCCGAGGCCGCGGGCCATGTCGAGCAGGCCCTGGACGGTCTCGCGGACGCCGGGACGGGACTCGTCGGCGCCGAGCAGGTCGACGGCGATGCGGTGGGTCTCGCGGCCGACACGGGCCTCCAGTTCGGTCACCCGCGGGCGCAGGTGGTCCTCGTCACTGGCGGCGACCCACAGGTGCAGGGCGGCGCGGAAGAGGGGGCCGGTGTAGAGGTCGACCAGGGCGGAGACCACCGCGCGGCGGTCGGCGGGGCCGGCCGGGAAGAGGGCGCGCAGGGCGGTGGAGCGCTCCTCGGCGACGTACTCGACGGCGGCCGTGAACAGGTCCTCGCGGGTCGGGAAGTGGTGCTGGGCGGCGCCGCGGGAGACGCCGGCGCGTTCGGCGACGACGGCGACGGTGGAGCCCGCCCAGCCGTGTTCGGCCAGGCAGGCCACGGCGGCCTCCAGGAGCCGCTGCCGGGTGGCCCGGCTGCGGTCCTGTTTGGGTACGCGGTCGCGTTCCACCGTCGTGTTCATGTGGTCACACCACCCATGCCGCATCCCGTCTTTCCAGGAAGGCCGTCATCCCCTCCCGGGCCTGGGCGGAGGAGAACAGCCGGGCCGAGAGCGCGGTCAGTTCCGCCGCGTCCCGGTCGAACGTTTCCAGCACCCTAGCCGTGAGCAGCGATTTCGTCTCGGCCAGGCCCTGGGGGGAGGCGCGGCGCAGGCCGTCGAGGACCGGGGCGAGGGCTTCGTCGACGTCGTCGGCGGTGACGGTGACCAGTCCGACGCGTACGGCCTCGCGCGCGTCGAAGCGTTCGCCGGTGAGGTAGTAGCGGGCCAGGGCCCGCGGGTCGGCGCGCGGGATCACCGGGAGGGAGATCACCGCGGGGGCCACGCCGATGCGGACCTCGGTGAAGGCGAAGGTGGCCGTTGTGGCGGCGGCGGCGATGTCGCAGGCGGCCAGGAGGCCGAGGCCGCCCGCGCGGACGTGGCCGTTGACCCGGGCGACGACGGGTTTGCGCAGCTCCAGGATCTGGCGGAGGAGGCCGGCCAGGGCGTCCGGGTGGGGTGGGTCGCGCAGGTCGGCGCCGGCGCAGAAGGTGGTGCCGGTGTGGGTGAGGACGACGGCGCGGACGTCCGGGTCCTTCGCGCAGTCGGTCAGGGCGTCGGTGAGCCCGTCCACGAGGGTGGCGGACAGGGCGTTGCGGGTGTCGGTGGCGTCGAGACCGAGGGTTTCGACGCCACGCGCGCGTGTGCGGGTGATCGGTGCGGTCATGTGCGCTCCCGGAGCTGTCGGCGCAGGATCTTTCCGGAGGCGGCGCGGGGCACGGTGTGGAGGAAGGTGACCCGGCGCACGCGCTTGTACGGGGCGACGCGTTCGGCGACGTAGAGCATGATCTCGTTCTCGGTCAGGTCGTCGGCGGTCTCGGCCCGGACGACGAAGGCGTGCGGGACCTCGTTGCCGTCGTCGTCGCGGGAGCCGATGACGGCGGCGTCGGCGATGCCGGGGTGGGTGAGCAGCAGGGCCTCCAGTTCGGCGGGGGCCACCTGGAAGCCCTTGTACTTGATGAGTTCCTTCACGCGGTCGACGACGAAGAGCCAGCCGTCCTCGTCCACGTGGCCGACGTCTCCGGTGTGCAGCCAGCCGTCGGCGTCGATCAGCGCGGCGGTGGCGTCGGGGCGGCCGAGGTAGCCCTTCATCACCTGGGGGCCGCGGATCAGGATCTCGCCGGCCTCGCCGGTGCCGAGGTCCTTGCCGGGGTCGTCGAGGGAGACGATGCGCATCTCGGTGCCGGCGATGAGCCTGCCGACGGTGCCGGCGGGGGCGTCGCGCAGCCGGTCGAGGGGGACGACGTGGGTGCCGGGGGACAGTTCCGTCATGCCGTAGGCCTGGCCGATCGGGGGCAGGCCGAGCCGTTCGGAGCAGGCGCGGGCGAGGGCGGCGTCCAGTGGGGCGGCGGCGCTGATGACGTACTTCAGGGAGGAGAGGTCGTAGCGGGTGACCGCGGGGTGCTTGGCGAGGGCGAGGACGATCGGCGGGGCGACGTACAGGCCGGTGATGCGGTGCTGCTCGATGGCGGCGAGGAAGGTGTCGAGGTCGAAGCGGGGCAGGACGACGACCGTGGCGCCCTTCCTCAGGGGCGCGTTCATCAGCGCGGTGAGGCCGTAGATGTGGAAGAACGGCAGCACGGCGAGGATGCGCTCGTCCGGTCCGTTCGGTACCGCCGGTTCCAGCTGGGCGAGGTTGGTGGCGATCTGCTGGTGGGTGAGCATGACCCCCTTGGGGATGCCGGTGGTGCCGGAGGAGTACGGCAGTACGGCGATGTCCTCGGCCGGGTCGAGGGTGACGTGCGGTTCGGGGGCGGTGGTGGCGAGCAGGTCGATCAGCGAGCGGTGTCCGGGCGCGCTGTCGCAGACGAAGATCTCCCGTACGCCGCCCACGAGTTCGGCGGCGCGGCGGGCCGTCTCCAGCAGGGGTGAGACGGTGACGATCCAGCCGGCGCGGCTGTCGCCGAGCTGTTTGGCGAACTCCTCGGGCGTAGCGAGCGGGTGCACCGTGGTGACGGAGGCGCCCGCGCGCGTGGCGGCGTAGAAGGCGGTCGGGAAGGCGATGGTGTTGGGGCTGTGCAGGGCGAGGACGTCGCCCTTGCGGACGCCCGCGTCGGCGAGTGCGGCGGCGAGGCGCCGGTGGAACCGGTCGACCTGCTCGTACGTGAGGGTGGTGCCGTCCGTGCCGTCGACGAGGGCGGGGCGTGCGCCGAAGCCGGCGGCGTGTCCCAGGACGGCGTCGTGGATGGGCAGTGCTACGGGCGGAACGTCTGCGTACTCGCTGCGGAACACGGTTCCTCCTCGCACGGGTCCTGTCAGTACGACTTGGGCAGGCCCAGGGTCTGGTGGGAGACGTAGTTGAGAATCATCTCCCGGCTCACCGGGGCAATACGAGCCACGCGTGCGGCCGTTATCAGCGAGGCGAGCCCGAACTCCCGTGTGAGCCCGTTGCCGCCGAGGGTGTGCACGGCCTGGTCGACGGCCTTCACGCAGGCCTCGGCGGACGCGTACTTGGCCATGTTGGCGGCCTCGCCCGCGCCGAGGTCGTCGCCCGTGTCGTAGAGGTGGGCCGCCTTCTGTGTCATCAGCCGGGCCAGTTCCAGGTCGATGTGCGCCTGCGCCAGGGGGTGGGCGATGGCCTGGTGGGCGCCGATGGGTGTCTTCCAGACGGTGCGGTCGCGGGCGTACTCGACGGCTTTGGCGAGCGCGTACCGGCCCATGCCGATCGCGAAGGCGGCCGTCATGATGCGCTCGGGGTTGAGCCCGGCGAACAGCTGCAGCAGGCCGGCGTCCTCGTCGCCCACGAGGGCGTCCGCCGGGAGCCGTACGTCGTCCAGGACCAGCTCGAACTGCTTCTCGGCGGCGTTGAGCTCCATGTCGATGGGGCGCCGGGAGAATCCTTCGGTGTCGCGCGGGACGATGAAGAGGCAGGGTTTGAGGGAGCCGGTGCGGGCGTCGTGGGTGCGGCCGACGATGAGCGTGGCGTCGGCCTGGTCCACGCCCGACACGAACACCTTGCGCCCGGTCAGCAGCCAGTCGGTGCCGTCCCGGCGGGCGGTGGTGGTGATGCGGTGGGAGTTGGAGCCGGCGTCGGGTTCGGTGATGCCGAAGGCCATGAGGCGAGTGCCGTCGGCGATGCCGGGGAGCCAGGCGCGTTTCTGGTCCTCGGTGCCGAACCGGGAGATCACGGTGCCGCAGATGGCCGGGGAGACGACGAGCATCAGCAGGGGGGATCCCGCTGCTCCCAGTTCCTCCAGCACGATGGACAGTTCGGTGACGCCGCCGCCTCCGCCTCCGTACTCCTCGGGGAGGTTGACGCCGAGGTATCCGAGTTTGCCGGCCTCGGACCAGAGTTCGGTGGGGTGGCGGCCCTCGGTGATGGCGCGGGTGAGGTAGTCGCGGCCGTAGCGGTTGCCGAGGGCGGACACGGCGGAGCGGAGGGCTTGGTGCTCTTCGGTTTCGACGACGGGAGACATGCGGCTCCTATGAAGAGGTTTCCTGCACTACGGCGAGCAACGTTCCTGGTTCCACCTGCTGACCGGTCCCCGCGTGCAAAGCGCTCAGCACGCCGGTGACCGGTGACGAGATCTGGTGCTGCATCTTCATCGCCTCCACCCATATGAGGCCCTGACCGGCCTGAACCGTTGCCCCCTCCGTGAGGCCCTCGGCAATGCGGACGACCGTGCCCGGCATCGGCGCGAGCAGGGAGCCGGGGGCGAGCTGGGCGGTGGGGTCGGGGAAGCGGGGCAGGGCGGTGAGCCGGGTGGCGCCCACGTACACCTCTTCGCCGTAGCGGGTGATCGTGAACTTCCGTTCCACTCCGTCCACTTCGAGTACGACCAGGTGCGGCCCGGCCTGCACGACCCGCACCCCGTCGGCCGCGAGGCCCTCCCGGGTGTGCCGGTAGCGGACCTCGTGCTCCTGCCCCGCCATCGCGTACCGCTTGGCCTGCGGCTGGGAGGGAACGTTGCGCCAGCCGCCGAAGCGGGAGCGGCCGTGGGCGTCGGCGAGGGCGGCGGCCAGGGGGGCGTACGGGTCGGGGACGGGCTCGGTGAGTTCGGCGAGGTGGCGGTCGTAGAAGCCGGTGTCCATGCGGCCGCTCGTGAACTCCTCGTGGCGCAGCGAGCGCACCAGCAGGTCCCGGTTGGTGACCGGGCCGTGGATCACCGCGCGCTCCAGTGCGCCCGCGAGTTGGCGGATCGCCTCCGCGCGCGTGGGGGCGTGGGCGACGGCCTTGGCGAGCATGGGGTCGTAGTGGACGCCGATGTCGTCTCCGTCGCCGTAGCCCGTGTCGAGGCGTACGCCGGGGACCGTCAGGCGGTGCAGGGTGCCGGTCTGCGGGGCCCAGCCGTTCGCCGGGTCCTCGGCGTAGAGGCGGGCCTCGACGGCGTGGCCCCGCGCGCGTGGCGGGTCGGCCGCGAGGCGGTGGCCCTCCGCGACGCGGATCTGTTCGGCGACCAGGTCGAGGCCGAACACGGCTTCCGTGACGGGGTGTTCGACCTGGAGGCGGGTGTTCATCTCCAGGAAGTGGGCCTTGCCGTCGGCCACCAGGAACTCCACCGTGCCCGCGCCGACGTACGCGACGGCGCGCGCGGCGCGTACGGCCAGCGTGCGCAACTCCTCCTCCAGCTCTGCCGGGAGACCGGGCGCCGGAGCCTCCTCGACGACCTTCTGGTGGCGGCGCTGGAGGGAGCAGTCGCGGGTGCCCAGCGCCCACACCGTGCCGTGCGCGTCGGCGAGCACTTGTACCTCGATGTGCCGGCCGTTCTCGACGTACGGCTCGACGAACACCTCACCGTCACCGAAGGCGCTCGCGGCCTCGGCGCGCGCGCCCTCCAGTGCGGCGCCCAGCTCCTCCAGGCGGCGCACGACCCGCATCCCGCGCCCCCCGCCGCCGGCGGCCGCCTTCACCAGCACCGGCAGGTCGGACTCACCCACCTCGGCCAGGGGCGCGAGCCCCATCAGCTTCTTCGCCCGCGTCTTGGACGCCATCGCCTCGATCGCCTCGGGGGGCGGGCCGATCCAGGTCAGGCCGGCGTCGAGGACGGCGCGGGCGAAGCCGGGGTTCTCGGAGAGGAAGCCGTAGCCGGGGTGCACGGCGTCCGCGCCGGCGGCCAGGGCCGCCTTCACCACCAGGTCGCCGCGCAGATACGTCTCGGCGGGCGCCGCGCCCGGCAGTCGTACCGCCGTGTCGGCCACGCGCGCGTGGAGCGCGTTCTCGTCGGCGTCCGAGTGCACGGCGACCGTCCGGATTCCCCACGCACGGCAGGTGCGGAAGATCCGGCAGGCGATCTCGCCCCGGTTGGCCACGAGCAGTGTCCTGATCACGTTCTGCCTCACATCCGGAAGACGCCGAAGCCGCCGCGCGCGCCCTCGTAGGGGGCGGTGTGGACGGCGGACAGGCACAGGCCGAGGACGGTGCGGGTGTCGCGCGGGTCGATGACGCCGTCGTCGTACAGCCGCCCGGACAGGAACATCGGCAGCGACTCGGACTCGATCTGCTGCTCCACCAGCGCGCGCAGGGCGGCGTCCGCGTCCTCGTCGTACGGCTGTCCCTTCGCCTCGGCCGACTGGCGGGCGACGATCGACAGCACGCCGGCGAGCTGCTGGGGGCCCATGACGGCGGACTTGGCGCTGGGCCAGGCGAACAGGAAGCGGGGGTCGTAGGCGCGTCCGCACATGCCGTAGTGCCCGGCGCCGTACGACGCCCCCATGATGACGGACAGGTGCGGGACCCTGCTGTTGCTGACCGCGTTGATCATCATCGCGCCGTGCTTGATGATCCCGCCCTGCTCGTACTCCTTGCCGACCATGTAGCCGGTGGTGTTGTGCAGGAAGAGCAGCGGGATGTCGCGCTGGTTGGCGAGCTGGATGAACTGGGCGGCCTTCTGCGACTCGGCGCTGAACAGGACACCCTGCGCGTTGGCGAGGATCCCGACGGGGTAGCCGTGCAGGCTCGCCCAGCCGGTCACCAGGCTGGTCCCGTACAGCGGCTTGAACTCGTCGAAGTCGGAGGCGTCGACGATCCGGGCGATGACCTCGCGCGGGTCGAAGGGGATCTTGAGGTCGCCGGGGACGATGCCGAGGAGTTCCTCCGGGTCGTACCGGGGCGGCTCGGCCGGGCCGGGGTCCGGGTACGCCTTGCGGTGGTTGAGGCGGGCGACCACGCGGCGCGCCTGGCGCAGCGCGTCCGGCTCGTCGACGGCGAAGTGGTCGGCGAGGCCGGACACGCGCGCGTGCATCTCGGCGCCGCCCAGGGACTCGTCGTCGCTCTCCTCGCCGGTGGCCATCTTCACCAGCGGGGGCCCGCCGAGGAAGACCTTCGCCCGCTCCTTGACCATGATCACGTGGTCGGACATGCCGGGGATGTAGGCGCCCCCGGCGGTGGAGTTCCCGAAGACGACCGCGATCGTCGGAATCCCGGCCGCGGACAGCCGGGTGAGGTCCCGGAAGATCGCGCCGCCGGGTATGAAGATCTCCTTCTGCGACGGCAGGTCCGCGCCGCCCGACTCCACCAGGCTGATGCAGGGCAGCCGGTTGGCGAGGGCGATGTCGTTGGCGCGCAGGGCCTTCTTCAGGCTCCACGGGTTGCTCGCGCCGCCGCGCACGGTCGGGTCGTTGGCGGTGATCAGGCACTCCACGCCCTCGACCACGCCGATGCCGGTGACGAGCGAGGCGCCCACGGTGTAGTCGCTCCCCCAGGCGGCCAGCGGGGACAGCTCCAGGAAGGGCGTGTCCGGGTCGAGCAGCAGCTCGATGCGTTCGCGGGCGAGCAGTTTGCCGCGTCCGCGGTGCCGGGCGACGTACTTCTCACCGCCGCCCGCGAGCGCCCTGGCGTGCTCGGTCTCCAGTTCGGCGAGCTTGGCGAGCATGGCCTCGCGGTGGGCCCGGTGGCCGGGGCTGCCCGGGTCCAGAGCCGAGGTCAGGGTGGTCACAGCAGGGCCTCCGGGATGTCCAGGTGACGGGAGCGCAGCCATTCGCCGAGCGCCTTGGCCTGGGGGTCGAAGCGGTGCCGGGCGGCGACGCCCGCGCCGAGGATGCCCTCGACGACGAAGTTGACCGCGCGGAGGTGGGGCAGCACGTGCCGGGTGACGGGCAGCTCCCGGCTCTCGGGGATCAGCTGCCGGAACCTTTCGGCGGTCAGCTCGTGCGCGAGCCACCGCCAGGCGTCCTCGGTACGGGCCCACACGCCGACGTTGGCGTTGCCGCCCTTGTCCCCGCTGCGGGCGCCGGCGACCAGCCCGAGCGGCGCCCGCCGGGTCGGACCGGCCGGCAGCGGCTCGGGCAGGGGCGGGGGCGGTACGTCGTCCAGGGCCCGCGTCTCCTGGGGCGGCGGCACAGCGATACGGCGGCCGTCGTGGAGGACGGCCCTATGGTCCACGGCACCATGGGGGACGTACACATCCTCGAAGACCCCATAAGGGTCGGCCTTTCCGGGTGGGGACAGCACATGGAAGCCCGGGTAGCTGGCGAGCGCCAGCTCCACGGCGGCCCCGCTCAGCGCCCGCCCGACGACCCCTTCGTCCGCGTCCCGCACGACGAGCCGCAGCAGGGCGCTCGCGGTCTCCTCGGTGTCGGCGTCGGCCCGGTCGGTGCGGACCAGTTCCCAACGGACCTCGGCGGGCGACGACTCGGCGAGCGCATCGGTGAGCTGCGCCCGCACCAGCTCGGCCTTGGCCTCGATGTCGAGCCCGGTGAGGACGAAGACGACCTCGTTGCGGAAGCCGCCGAGCCGGTTGAGGCCGACCTTGAGCGTCGGCGGCGGCGCCTCCCCGCGCACGCCCTCGATCCGCACCCGGTCCGGGCCTTCCTGGCTCAGCCGTACGGTGTCCAGCCGGGCGGTGACATCGGGCCCGGCGTACCGGCCGCCGCCGGTCTCGTACAGCAGCTGGGCGGTGACCGTGCCGACGTCGACCAGGCCGCCGGTGCCGGGGTGCTTGGTGACGACACTGCTGCCGTCGGCGTGGATCTCGGCGAGCGGGAAGCCGGGCCGGCGCGTGTCGGCCTCCCGGAAGAACGCGTAGTTCCCGCCGGTGGCCTGCGTCCCGCACTCCAGCACGTGCCCGGCGACCACGGCGCCCGCGAGCCGGTCGTACTCGCCGGGCCGCCAGCCGAAGTGGGCGGCGGCGGGCCCGGTGACGAGGGCCGCGTCGGTCACGCGCCCGGTGACGACGATGTCCGCGCCGGCGCGCAGGCACTCGGCGATGCCGAAGCCGCCGAGGTAGGCGTGGGCGGCGAGGGCACCGGGGTGGCGGGGGGTGAGGTCGTCGCCCTCGACGTGCGCGACGGCGGCCGGGATGCCGAGCCGGTCGGCCAACGTCCTGACGGCGTCGGCGAGTCCGGCCGGGTTGAGTCCGCCGGCGTTGGTGACGATCCGCACGCCGCGTTCCCGGGCGAGGCCGAGACAGTCCTGCAGCTGGCGCAGGAAGGTGCGGGCGTATCCGGCCAAGGGGTCCTTCAGCCGGTCGCGGGCGAGGATCAGCATGGTGAGTTCCGCGAGGTAGTCGCCGGTGAGGACGTCCACCTCGCCGCCGGTGAGCATCTCGCGCAGGGCGCCTGCGCGATCGCCGTAGAAGCCGGAGAAGTTGCCGATGCGCAGCACCGTCACGCCGGGGCCCCCTTCGGTGGGCGGCCGGTGCCGGGCGGGCCCGCGAAGGCCTGCGCGATGTCCAGCCAGCGGTCGGCGTCCGGGCCGACGGCGGTCAGGGCGAGGTCGGCGCGGTGGGCGCGCTGGGTGACGAGGAGGCAGAAGTCGAGGGCGGGGCCGGTGACGCGTTGCGGGGCGCCTTCGGGGCCGTGGGCCCACAACGCGCCGGAGGGCGCTGTGAGCTCCACCCGGAACTCGTCGGCGGGTGGGGTGAGCCCGTGGACGGTGTGGGCGAAGTCGCGCGTCCGCACCCCGAGCCGTGCCACATGCCTGAGCCGATCGGTGGGTGGGCGGACCACACCCAGCGCATCGGCGATGTCCAGCCCATGGGCCCAGGTCTCCATGAGGCGGGCCGTCGCCATGGATGCGGCCGACATGGGCGGGCCGTACCAGGGGAAGCGGGCGCCGGGTGGGGCGGTGCGCAGGGCCCGGTCGAGCGCGTCACGTCCCGCCCGCCACTGCGCCAGCAGCTCGGCGGGCGGGAGACGGGCGCCGTCCTCCGCGCCCTGGTCCACGAACGAGTCGGGGGCGGTGAGCGCCTTCTCGATCAGCGACTGGAAGGCGTCCGCGTCGGTGACGGCCAGCAGCGCCGAGCGGTCGGTCCAGGCCAGATGGGCGATCTGGTGGGCGAGGGTCCAGCCGGGTGCGGGAGTGGGCAGCGCCCACTGTTCGGGGCCCGACTCGGCGGCGAGCCGGTCGAGTTCCTCGCTCTCCGCGCGCAGGTCGTCGATGACGGGCGTGGGGTCGGCCATGAGAGGAGCATGGCAGCGGCCCCAGAAACAATCAAGCACGCTTGCATGAAAATGAGGGAGCGGGGAGAGCCAGGGGTAGGAGGGCTAGGGGTTGAAGAGGCCGTCCCCCTGGTTCCTGGTTCCCGGGCGGCCGGTCTCCACGAAGCGGCAGGCCGCGAAGTGCACGTCGCCCATGTTCTCGTGGAGGATGTCGCTCAGCAGGACATCGCCGTCGAACACGATCGAGTGGCCGGCGAGCCGCTGGTCGGTGAGCGTGGCCACGCGGATGACGGTGGCCGCCGGGGTTCCCGGGTCGAGTTCGACGTCGTAGCCGCCGGCCACGGGAGTGGCCACCACCGGGTTGCCCCTGATGGTGAGCCCGGCGGGGTAGGAGATCCGGTAGTTGGACACGCTCCGGCCGCCCACCACGGTGCGGGCGGCGCCGGCCCGCTGCCCCTGCTCCACGCTGCCGCCCTGGTTGTTGCCCTGCTCCACGTCGCCGCCGAGATCGTCCGGGACGGTCTGCCCGTGCACCGTGTAGAAGTGCACCCTCGTTCCCCTGGGCACCCGGAAGTAGCCGTCCACCCTCTCCCAGCCGCCGTGACCGCTCAGGACGAGGCCGTCGGCGCGGGCCGCGGTGGTGTTGTCGGCGAACCAGTCGTCGTTCGGGTCCTGATGGGTGATCGCGGGACGGTTTCCCGACTCGACCACGCGTTGGACCGCGGGCCGCGCGTGCGACGGCTCCCCGGGGGCGGGCGGCGCGGCACGCTGCACGGACGGGCCGGCGGACATGACCCGGCGGGCGTTGGCCTCCGCCTCGCGTTCGAACCGGTCGGAGGGGTCGGAGACCTTGAGTCCCGCCCCGTTGTCGGTGCCCGCGACGGGGCCCGTGCGCTGCTGGATGACGTGGGTCAGCTCATGGGCGAGCGTGTGCCGGTCCCCGCCACCGGCGCCGATGACCACATGGCTGCCCGAGGTGTAGGCGCGGGCCCCGATCTCGGCGGCGGAGGCTCTCGCCGCGGCGCCGCTGTGGATGCGTACGTCGGAGAAGTCCGTGCCGAGGCGTGCCTCCATGTCGGTGCGGGTGGCGTCGTCGAGCGGCTGCCCCGGCCCGCGCAGAACGTCGTGCACCGCGGACCGCTGCACGGCGGGGCGGTGCTCGCTCTCCCCCTGCTCGTGGTCGGCGGTGTGCTGCTCCCCCTCCTCCTCGGCGAGGTGCCCTGCCGTGCGGAGCCTCTGCACCACGGCCGCATTGCCGATGGTGCCCTGCAGGCCCATGAGCGGGGGCAGCGCCGGCTCTTCGGCGGCCCGGCCTCCCTTGGCCCGCCGCGGTGTGTCGCGCTTCGGCTGCTTGGACGTGTCCCTCGCTCGCACAGACCTACTCCCCACGCCGGTTCCGACTCCACCTGACTACCGGGCGCACCACCGTGGGCGCCAGGTCCGCAGGGGCAGAGTCGAGTGCGCGCGAGGGCAGCGTACGCAGCCGGTCCGGCCGCTTCCGCCGGTGGACACACCTCGTCCCGTCCGGGTGAACGGGCGGGAAGCAGCCGCCTGTTGCCACCGGCAGGCCGTCGGTGTCGGTCGGCAGGGCGGCCAGGGAGAGGGGTTCCCTCTGGTCCTGACCGCCCTGGGGTGGATGGGTGGGTTTACTGCTTCCATGTGCGGTTGTGGGGCTGGCGGTCGGGAACTACCGCCGGTTGTCGGTCAGTTGCAGAAGTTGAGCAGGTCGAGCAGGCCGTTGCCGCACTGGAAGTGCTCCCCGCCTTCCCCGCCGCCGTGGCCGTAGGCTGGGGCGGCCTTCACGGCGACGTGCGTGGCGGGTGTCGCCGCCACGGCGGACGTGGCAGTTGCCACCCCCGCCGCACAGGCGATGCCCACGGCGGCACTCACCGCGAATACTCGCGGAATCCGGGAAACGGCCTTCTTGAGGTGAGGTGTAGTGTTCATGAACTCACCATGCACACCCCCGCAAGCAGTTGCTCGCCGAGCGCATCCGAGCGGGTGAGCCCCCCTCAGAGTCGGGTCCAAGTTCCCTCGGTGAGCCCCTTTCAGCTTGTCACTGGCCGACCTGTCGGATCCGGGCCCTGTTGCGACAGCCGGGAAGTGACCGGTTCGGTTTCACCGCGGGCGGTCAGGAGCAGCAGTCCGACAACGGCGTCCCAGGACGGAAGGATCGCGTCCAGCGGTTCCGGCGACGCGGAATCCACGTTCTGCCAGCGAACGAGCCTGCCCGGGAAGACAGTCAGCGACCAGCCGGACTCATGTTGCAGGGACACGTCCGGGTGTTCCTCGTCGCCGTTGCCCAACTCGGCGAGGATCGCGCGGATTTGCTCCTCGCCGGGTTCGTCGATTTCCTCGCCCGTGGTGTCGTACATGAAGTAGGTCACGGCTTCGGCATGGCGTGGCTCGCGGCGAGGCGGGACGTCAGGCCTCCGGGGCGGTTTCCACGCGGGTCTTGCCCCGGCCCACCTGGGTCCGGACCGCGCCGATGCTCGCTGCGATGACCAGGGCGATGGCGCCCGCCTCCGGCAGGGACAGGGACTGGCCGAGGATGAGGAAGCCCGCCGTCGCCGCGAGAGCCGGTTCGAGGCTCATCAGGATCGCGAAGGTGGAGGCGGGCAGGCGGCGCAGGGCGAGGAGTTCGAGGGTGTAGGGGAGGACCGAGGAGAGCAGGGCCACCGCCGAGCCGAGGGCCACGGTGGTGGGGTCCAGCAGACGGGTGCCTGCCGCGGTCACGCCGACGGGGAGGAAGAGGAGGGCGGCCACCGCCATGGCCAGGGCCAGGCCGTCCGCCTGGGGGAAACGGCGGCCCGTACGGGCGCTGAAGAGTATGTAGACCGCCCACATGGCTCCGGCGCCCAGGGCGAATGCGACACCTACGGGGTCGAGGTTGCTGAAGCCGCCGCCGCCCAGCAGGAAGACGCCGAGCAGGGCCAGTCCCGCCCACAGCGCGTTGATCGCGCGGCGGGAGGCCAGCACCGAGAGGGCCAGGGGGCCGAGGACCTCCAGGGTGACCGCCGGACCCAGCGGGATACGGGCGACCGCCTCGTAGAAGAGGCCGTTCATCGCGCCCATGGCGATACCGAAGGCGGTCACCGTGCCCCAGTCGGCGCGGGAGTGGCCGCGCAGCCGGGGACGGCAGACCAGGAGGAGGACGACGGCCGCCGCGAGCAGCCGCAGGGTGACGACGCCGAGTGCGCCGGCCCGCGGCATCAGCGTCACCGCGAGGGCTCCGCCGAACTGGACGGAGATACCGCCGGACAGGACCAGCCCGACCGGCCCGAGCGAGCCGAAGCGGCGCGGTCCTGGGACGGGGGTGACCGGGGTCTGCGTGGTGGTGCTGGAGGTGACGGTCACGGGCGGTCCTGGTGCTTGATCGAGTTCGTTCATCGCGATGTACTGCCAAGTCCAGGGTAATGGACTTCGACAGGAGCGTGAACCCTTTACGGCACTGTCCCGGATGGTGGGACACCGGCGTGGACCCCTTGGCGTACGCCCACCGGCGGACCGGTGCCGTTACCGGTGCCGGTGCCAGTGCCAGTGCCAGTGCCGGTGGATGGTCATGTCCGCCCGCGCGCGGAGTCCTCCCGTCCGTCCTTGGGCCCCCACTCCGCCAGCACCTCGGTGTCGGTCGCCCGGGCGTGCAGGTGGTAGTCGGCCCACGCGGCGATGTCCGGGTAGGCGCACTCCGCGGTCAGCCGGGCGACGGCCGCCGGTATGTCGTACGGCGTCACCCGCAGGTCGGTGCCGGGGCCGAGGAGGCACCAGTGGGCGCCGGGGCGGCCGTAGGGCATGCCGACGCTGCCGGGGTTGACCACCAGGCGGCCCTGCGCGAGGCGGACGTAGGGCATGTGGGTGTGGCCGCAGACGACCGTGCCGACGTCGGGTGACAGTCCGGTGAAGACCTCCGACCAGCGGGCCGGACGGGAGTCCACCAGGACCAGTTCCTCGTCGTCGCGCGGGGTGGCGTGGCAGAACAGGACCGTGCCGAGACCGCGGACGCGCAGGGTGAGGGTCCTGGGGAGCGCCGCGAGGAAGTCCACCTGGTCCTCGCGCAGGGCCCGGGCCGCGAACGGCCCGATGGGGTCGGGTATCCCGGTGCGCTCCCCGCGCCGGTACTCCACCAGCTCCCGGTCGGCGTTCCCCGCCAGCCACAGCACCCGGTCGCCCTGCTCCCGCAGCAGGTCCAGTACCTCGGCCGGCTGGGGGCCCGCCGTGATGTCGCCGGTGAGGACGATGCGGTCGGCCGCGGCCACCTCCGGTTCCGCCAGGACCGCCTCCAGGGCGGGCAGTACTCCGTGGATGTCGGAGAGGACCGCCAACCTGCCGTAGTACTCCGTCACTTCATTCCCCCGGTTTCCGTTCCAGCGCCCCCGCTCCCGCTCCCGGCTGAGGTCAGTTCGACTGCCGCCGGCCGTCGCGGACCCATGTCACCGCGACGAGAGCCGCGGTGACGTACATCACGATGCTGGCGGTGGCCACGGATTCGACATACGGCTCGTAGCCCCCTGCGCGGAGCTGGAGCGTGAGGAAGGCGAGAGCCGTGCCGAGCGCGGCGATCGCGGCGGTCAGGGAGGCGAACGGGACCTTGTTCATGGGCAGTTCCTCCGATCTGTGAGACGACTGGTCGCTCCCGAGTCTATGTATCTGCCCTCGGCCATCCCCGTCAGCCGTCCCTGCGCGTACCCGGACGCCTCTCTTGTCCTCCCTGTCTCCTCTCCGTTTCCTCCCCTTCCTCCTCCTGCTTCTCCAGCGCCTGCGCCAGCACCTCCGCCAGATGCAGGCCCCGCACCCCGGCCAGCTGTTCCAGCTGGGTGCGGCAGGAGAAGCCGTCGGCCAGGATCACCGTCTGCTCGGCTGCTTCGCGGACGGCGGGGAGGAGTTGTTCCTCCGCACAGGCTCTCGACACCTCGAAGTGGCCTTCTTCGAAGCCGAAGTTGCCCGCGAGGCCGCAGCAGCCGCCGCTCAGCTCGCCGGTGAGGCCCGCGGCCTCGCGCAGCCGGCGGTCGGGGGTGTCGCCGAGCACCGCGTGCTGGTGGCAGTGGGTCTGGCCGGCGACCGGGCGGCCGACGACGGGAGGGCGCCAGTGCGCGGCGTGCCGTTCGAGGGTCTCGGCGAACGTCTCGGCCAGCGAGGCGAGTTCGGCCGCCCGGGGGTCGTCGGACAGCAGCTCGGGCAGGTCGGTGCGCAGGGCGGCCGCGCAGCTCGGTTCCAGGACGACGACCGGGACGCCCGCTCGCAGCACCGGGTCCATGAGGTCGAGCGTGCGCTTGAGGACGCTCCGGGCACGGTCGAGTTGGCCGGTGGAGATGTAGGTGAGGCCGCAGCAGACCCGGGCCCGGCGGGCGGCGAGGAGCGCGGTGGCGGCCCGGGTGCGGCCGTCACCGATCGCTCCCCGACGGGGCCGGAGGGTGGGCGGGAGGGTCACGCGCAGGCCGGCCGCCTCCAGCACCCGGACGGCGGCCCGGCCGACGGACGGGGACAGGTGCTCGGTGAAGGTGTCCGG
This sequence comes from Streptomyces sp. NPDC001851, assembly GCF_040297165.1. Taxonomy (NCBI): domain Bacteria; kingdom Bacillati; phylum Actinomycetota; class Actinomycetes; order Kitasatosporales; family Streptomycetaceae; genus Streptomyces; species Streptomyces sp. NPDC001851. Next base: position 207,727 of record NZ_JBEOYR010000002.1, read on the forward strand.
CCAGAGGACGACCAGGTCACCACCCGGACCGGAGCGGTCGGCCTCCTGCCCCGGACCACTTGCCCCCGGCACCGAACTACCCGACCTCGGCACCGAACCGCCCACCTCACTGACCGAGCTACCCGACCCGGTGACCGAACCACCCGACCCCGACACCAAACCGACCACCCCCCGCCCCGCCTTCCTCCGGCGCCACCAGCCGGTGAACGTCTCCGTCGCCAGCCGGGGGATTTCCCGCTCCGCCGTGATCCCGCACAGCCGCTTCCCCGCGCGGGCCAACGGGGCCACCGAGGCGAGGGCGTTGAGCAGGGAGGCCGTGTGGGTGCGGGCCACCCAGCTCAGCCAGTACGGCAGGCGGCCCATGCCGAGGTGGGCGGCGGGGCGGCGGCGGCCGGCGTAGTGGTGGTGCAGGAACTCCGCCTTGTAGGTGGCCATGTCCACGCCGACCGGGCAGTCGGAGCGGCAGCCCTTGCAGGACAGACACAGGTCGAGGGCGTCGCGGACCTCCGTCGAGCGCCAGCCGTCGGTGACCAGCTCGCCGGCCAGCATCTCGTGCAGCAGCCGGGCGCGGCCGCGGGTGGAGTGCTCCTCCTCGCCGGTCGCCCGGAAGGACGGGCACATCACAGCGGGGCCGGCCGCCGTGGTCGTACGGCACTTGGCGACGCCGACGCAGCGGCGGACGGCCGCACGGAAGTCGCCGCCGTCGGCACGGTAGCCGAAGGCCACGTCGACGGGTCCTCGCGGCAGCACGGAGAAGCGGAGGCCGGTGTCGAGCGGGGCGGGGCGGACCAGCATGCCGGGGTTGAGCAGGTCGTCGGGGTCCCAGACCGCCTTGGCCCGCTCGAAGAGCCGGACCGTCTCGGCGCCGTACATGCGCGGCAGCAGCTCCGCGCGGGCCTGCCCGTCGCCGTGCTCCCCGGACAGCGAGCCGCCATGCTGCACCACCAGGTCGGCCAGTTCCTCGGAGAAGCGGCGGAAGCGGCCGACGCCGGCCTCGGTGAGCAGGTCGAAGTCGATACGGACGTGGATGCAGCCGTCGCCGAAGTGGCCGTACGGCGTGCCGCGCAGGCCGTGCGCCGACAGCAGGGCGCGGAAGTCCCGGAGATAGGCGCCGAGCCGGGCGGGGGGCACCGCGCAGTCCTCCCAGCCGGGCCAGGCCTCACCGCCGTCCGGCATCCGGGTGGCCGTGCCGCTCGCGTCCTCGCGGATGCGCCACAGGGCGCGCTGGGCGGCCGGGTCCGTCACCACCAGGGAGTCGACGACGTCGGCCGCGCGGACGATGTCCTCCGCACGCGCGCGTGCCTCGGCCGGTGACTCCCCGCCGGTCTCCACGAAGAGCCAGGCGCCCCCCTTGGGCAGTCCGGCCGGCGAGCGCACCAGGTCGGCCGCCATGCCCTCCACCGTCAGCGGGCCGAGCGGCAGCAGCCCGGCGGCGGCCTCGGCCGCGGCGCTCTCGTCGGCGTACGCCAGCACGGCCAGGGCGCGTGCGCGGGGGGCGCGCACCAGCTGGACGACGGCTTCGGTGAGGATGCCGAGGGTGCCCTCCGAACCGCAGAAGGAGCGGGCGACATCCGCGCCCTTCTCGGGCAGCAGTGCGTCCAGTGCGTATCCGGAGATGCGGCGGGGCAGGTCCGGGAAGCCGGTGCGCAGGCGGGCCAGTTCGCCGTCCGCCAGCTCGCGCAGTCCTTCCGGCGCGCCCGCCCAGTCCCGTCCGAGCCGCAGCCGGCGTCCCCGCGCGGTCATGACGGACAGCTCGCGCACGCTGTCCGCGGTCGTCCCCCAGGCCACCGAGTGCGAGCCGCAGGAGTTGTTGCCGATCATTCCGCCGAGCGTGCACCGGCTGTGCGTGGCGGGATCCGGGCCGAGGCGCAGGCCGTGCGGTGCGGCGGCCTCCTGGAGCCGGTCGAGGACGAGCCCCGGCTGCACGACGGCCGTACGGGTGCCCGGATCCAGCTCCAGCAGGGCGTTCATGTGCCGGGTGAAGTCCAGCACCACGCCGGTGCCGGTCGCCTGCCCGGCGATCGACGTGCCGCCGCCGCGTGCCACCACGGGCACCCCGCGCGCCCGGCAGACCTCCAGTGCGGCGGCCACGTCGTCGGCGTCTCTCGGGGAGACCACGCCCAGCGGGACACGCCGGTAGTTGGACGCGTCCATGGTGACCAGCGCCCGGGAGGTGGTGTCGAAACCGACATCGCCCCGGACGGCACCGCGCAGCTCCGCTTCGAGACCCGAGTGATCCGTCATGCGTCCAGGATGCATCCGCTCACGGACAGTCACCGAAAGTTTTCCACAGCCCTGCGCATATCGTCGTACTACTTCACAAGTCCACGCTTCGGTGATCTCGTCTCATCCGACGGACGCTGGTGTGCCCGGTTTCGCCCCGCGGGATACCCTCCGACTCGTGGCCGACATCCAGATCCCCGCTGACATCAAGCCCGCCGACGGACGCTTCGGCGCTGGTCCCTCCAAGGTGCGCACCGAGGCGCTGGACGCCCTCGCCGCCACCGGCACGTCCCTCCTGGGCACCTCACACCGCCAGGCCCCCGTCAAGAACCTGGTGGGCCAGGTCCGTGAGGGCATCAGCTCCCTGTTCTCCCTCCCCGAGGGCTACGAGGTGGTCCTGGGCAACGGCGGCTCGACCGCCTTCTGGGACATCGCCACCCACGGTCTGATCGAGAACAAGTCCCAGCACCTCACCTTCGGCGAGTTCTCCTCCAAGTTCGCCAAGGCCGCCAAGCTTGCGCCCTGGCTGGCCGAGCCGACCGTGGTCTCCGCCGACCCCGGCACCCACCCCGAGGCGCGGGCCGAGGCGGGCGTCGACGTCTACGCCTTCACCCACAACGAGACCTCGACCGGCGTCGCCATGCCGATCAAGCGGGTCGAAGGGGCCGACGAGGGCGCGCTCGTCCTCGTGGACGCGACGAGCGGCGCCGGCGGCCTCCCGGTCGACATCGCCGAGACCGACGTCTACTACTTCGCCCCGCAGAAGTCCTTCGCCTCCGACGGCGGCCTGTGGATCGGCGTCTTCTCCCCGGCCGCGATCGAGCGTGCCGAGCGCGTCCACGCGTCCGGCCGGCACGTCCCGGAGTTCTTCTCGCTCCCGACCGCGATCGACAACTCCCGCAAGAACCAGACGTACAACACCCCCGCGCTGGCCACGCTCTTCCTCCTCAACCAGCAGCTGGAGTGGCTCAACGGCCAGGGCGGCCTCGCCTGGTCCACGGCCCGCACCAAGGACTCCTCGACCCGCCTGTACTCCTGGGCCGAGGAGTCCAAGTACGCCACCCCGTTCGTCGCCGACCCGGCCAAGCGCTCGCAGGTCATCGGCACGATCGACTTCGCGGACGAGATCGACGCGGCCGCCGTCGCCAAGGTGCTGCGCGCCAACGGCATCGTGGACACCGAGCCGTACCGCAAGCTCGGCCGCAACCAACTGCGCGTCGCGATGTTCCCGGCGATCGACCCGGCGGACGTCGAGGCGCTGACGAAGTGCGTCGACTACGTGATCGAGAAGCTCTAGCGGCTGGAGCTACGACGGCGAGGGGCGCCCGGTGCACGCCGGGCGCCCCTCGCTCGTGCCACGCGCCGGTCTCAGCCCCGCAGCTCCGTCAGGAACTCGGTCAACGCGGCGTTCACTTCCTCCGGCCGCTCCTGCTGCGTCCAGTGGCCGCAGCCCGGCAGCACGATCGGCTCGCGACGCAGATCGGGCATCAGCTCCGGCAGCCTCGCGATCAGTTCGGGGGTGCCCGGGAAGGCCGGGACCAGGTCGCGGTCGCCGTACATGTACAGCGCGGGCCGGCTGACGACCGCGCCGTGCCAGGCCGCGGTCAGCTCCCAGTTGCGGTCCAGGTTGCGGTACCAGTTCAGGGCGCCGGTGAAGCCCTTGGCGTAGCTGTCGGTGAGTTCGTCCAGGTCCGCCTCGGTGAACCAGTCCGGCAGCGTCTCCGGGTCGGCCATGTCCGCGAGCCAGCCCCGCTCCGGGTCGGTGACCAGGGCCGCGTCGGGGCGGCCGGCGCCGGGGCCGTCACCGGAGGCCGAGTAGAACAGCTTGCGCAGGGCGGTGCGGGCGTCCCTGCCGAACTCGGCGTCGGCGACCCCCGGCCGGTCGAAGTAGTTCCAGTAGAACCGCCCGCCGAACCGCTCCTGCATGGCGGCGAGCGGCGGTCGCTCCCCGCGGAACGGCGGCGGCACGCTCAGCCCCGCGACGCCGCGCACCACGTCGGGCCGCAGCAGCGCGGTGTGCCAGGCCACCGGCGCGCCCCAGTCGTGGCCGACGACGAACGCCTCCTTCTCGCCCAGGGCGTGGATCAGCCCGACCACGTCCCCGACGAGATGGAGGATGCTGTACGCGTCCACATCCTCCGGGTGATCGCTGCGGCCGTATCCGCGCTGGTCCGGGGCGACGACCCGGAACCCGGCGGCGGCCAGTGGCCCGAACTGGTGGCGCCAGGAGTGCCAGGACTCCGGGAAGCCGTGCAGCAGCACGACGAGCGGGCCCTCGCCCTGCTCCGCGATGTGCAGCCGGATACCGTTCACGTCGATCATGCGGTGCTCAACCATGGGGCGAGCCTACGCCTGTACGTTGCATGCAATTGCTGGTCGGCTACGTGTCGCCGGGGCCCCTCAGCCGCGCCGCCGCAGCCTCCGCAGCCCGAAGAGGGCGAGCGCTCCGACCGCGACGACGACGGCACCGACCGTCAGGCCCCCACCGCTCCCGATCCCGAACCCGCCGCCGATCCCGGCCCCGGCCGTGGCCGAACCCCCGCCGCCGGACGGCGACTCGGCGGCGCTCCGGCCCGGCGCGGCCTTCGCCACCACCTCGCTGTCCGCGCCCTCGCTGCTGTACAGCAGCGTGGTCCCGTCGACGGAGTACGTGATGCCCTCTCCCTGCCCCTGAAAGGGCACGTCGAGCTGGCCCGCGCGCTTGATGCGGCCGCCGTTCCAGTCGTAGTGGATCCCGCCCAGGTACCCGCGCACGGCGAGTTGCCGCCCGTCCGGCGAGAAGGCCGCGTCCGTGGCCCAGAGGTCGACCGGGGCGATCGGCTTGAAGATGTTCGCGCCGGAGGCGGAGAGGGTGGCCGGGCCCTCGTACAGGTGCCCGCCGTCCTCCTTCTTGTCGATGATGTAGACCCGCCCGGTCTTCGGGTGGACGATCAGCGACTCGGCGTCCCGCGGCCCGTTCGCGTACTTCACGACGTACTGCGTGGCGGTGACCGTCTGGTCCTTCAGCTCCTTCGGTTCGGGCAGCCGGTAGATCCACACGTACGGCCACCTGCCGCCGAAGTTGTCGCCGATGTCGCCCAGGTAGATCTCGTTGTGCGGCCCGATGGAGACGGCCTCGACGTCCCGCGGCGAGCCGATGCCGCGCAGGGTGATCCGGGCGACGGTCTTCCCGCTCCGGCTGTCCACGGCGTAGAGGTACGGCCCGTCGCCGCTGTCGTTGTGCGTCCAGTAGACGCCGGGGTGCAGGTGCGAGGCGGCGAGCCCGCTGGACTCGGTGATCCGCGGGTCCTTGAGGGTGAACCCCTGGTCGCCGTCCCCGTCGGCGGCGGAGGCGGGCAGCACGCAGGCACCGGCGAGCAGCACCCCGGCGAGAACGGCGAACGATCGACGCATGTCCCAAGCGTGCCATTCCCCCCGCGGGTTCACCGGACGGGTTCCCGCAGGGGGTCGTCGTACGTGGTGGGCCTCACATCCCATCGGTGTGCGTGATCGTCCATCATGAGCGGATGCTCAGGTTCATGCCCGTAGGTGACTCCATGACGATCGGGAGCGCCGGCGAGCACACATGGCGCTACCGGTTGTGGCGTCATCTGCGCGACGCGTACGACGGCCCGTTCACCTTCGTCGGCCCGCGCGAGGAGCTGTACGACAAGGCGGCCGACGCCCCGGCGTCCCTCGCCTACGCCGACCCCGGCTTCCCGCGCCGCCACCTGGCGGGCTGGGGCGAGGGCTGGCTGCACATGGCCCCGCTGATCGGCGACGCCGTGCGGGCCCACCGGGCGGACGTGCTGCTGGTCTCGCTGGGCCTGATCGACCTGGGCTTCTACACCAACGCCGAGCAGACGGCGGAGAACGTACGCGCCTTCATAGCGGGGGCCCGGGAGGCCGAGCCGCGCATCCGCATGGTGCTGCTGCCGGTGATACCGAACATCCGCGCCGAGGTGGACGAGCCGTTCGCCGCGCAGGTGGACCTCTTCAACGACCTGCTGGCGAAGTGCGTGGCCGACCTGGACGAGCCCCGCTCCCCGATCCTGCTGGCCTCGCGGCCGGAGGGGTACGACATCCGCACCGACACCTACGACGGCACCCATCCCAACGCGAGCGGCGAGCACCGGATCGCGGGGGCCTTCGCGGGGGCGATGCGGGAGGCGTGGGGGGTCGGACACGTGTACGCGGCCGGAACGGATTGACCGGATTCCGGCGTCTCCAGGTCACCGTGCGTATCGTTGAAGTGCGCGGCTGCACCTGTGCGTGGGGCAGCCGGGGAGGAGCGCCATGATGACCGTCCTTGAAGACAGGATCGAGATGGCCGAGGAGAGCGGCGAGCTGACTCTGGACGACCTGTTCGAGTCGCTCGAGCGGACCACCCCCGAGGGATACAAGGTCGACATCGTCGAGGGGGCCATCTTCATGTCGCCGCAGCGGGACACCCACTGGGAGATCATCCTGGACATCGTTGAGCAGTTGCGCACCAAGTACCCGCGCAGGCGCGTCAAGTCGGACGTCCGGATCGACTACCCGGGCCACCTCAACGGCTTCTGCTCCGACGTCACGCTCGTGGCCGAGGACGCCGAGAAGACACCCAACGGCCTGTGGCAGTGCAAGGACGTCGAGTTCGTCGCGGAGGTCGTCTCGAAGGGCACGGGACACAACGACTACGGCCCCAAGAAGACGGCCTACGCCACCGCCGAGGTGCCCGTCTACCTCATCGCCGATCCCTACCAGGGCAAGTGCCACCTCTACAGCCAGCCGAAGGACGGCGAGTACGTCAGCGAACTGACGGTCGCCTTCGGAGCGGACGTCGACATGACCACGACCCCCCTCGGCCTCACCCTCAAAACCGACGAGTTCCCCCGCGACTGACCGTCGGTGGGCCCTTGCTTCGAGCGCACTTCAAGCCGTTGGCTGGAGGACCATGGAGTACACGCAGCTTGGACGCACGGGACTCAAGGTCAGTCGGCTCGTCCTCGGGACGATGAACTTCGGGCCGCAGACCGACGAGGCCGACAGTCACGCGATCATGGACGCGGCGCTGGACGCGGGCATCAACTTCTTCGACACCGCCAACGCGTACGGGTGGGGGGAGAACAAGGGGTGGACCGAGCGGATCATCGGCAACTGGTTCGCCAAGGGCGGTGACCGCCGCGACAAGGTCGTCCTCGCCACCAAGGTCTACGCCAACATGGCCCTCGACGCCCAGCCCGGCCGGCCCGCCTGGCCCAACCACGACAAGCTCTCCGCGCTGAACATCCGCCGCGCGGTGGACGCCAGCCTGAAGCGGCTGCAGACCGACCACATCGACCTCTACCAGTTCCACCACATCGACCGGAACACGCCGTTCGAGGAGATCTGGCAGGCCATCGACACCCTGGTCCAGCAGGGCAAGATCCTCTACGTCGGCTCCTCCAACTTCCCCGGCTACAAGATCGCCCAGGCCAACGAGACCGCCGCCCGCCGCGGCGGCACCATGGGGCTGGTCAGCGAGCAGTGCCTGTACAACCTCGCCGAGCGGCGCGCCGAGATGGAGGTCATCCCGGCCGCGCGGGACTACGGCCTCGGGGTCATCCCGTGGTCGCCGCTGCACGGCGGACTGCTCGGCGGGATCCTCAAGAAGGAGGTCGAGGGCGGTCGCCGCGCTTCCGGCCGGGCCGCCGACACCCTCAAGAACCCCACCGCCCGCGCCCAGGTCCAGGCGTACGAGGACCTGGTCGACAAGCACGGCCTGGAGCCCGGCGAGGTGGCCCTGGCCTGGCTGCTGACCCGGCCCGGCGTGACCGGTCCGATCGTGGGCCCGCGCACCGCGGAGCAGCTGGAATCGGCGGTCAGGGCCGTGGAGCTGGAGCTGAGCGAGGAGCTGCTGGCCGGCCTGGACGAGGTGTTCCCCGGTCCGGGTCCCGCCCCGGAGGCCTTCGCCTGGTGAGCGCCCGGTAGGGGCGCGGGGAACCGCGCGACCAGCCACCACGGGCCCGCGGCCGGACAGCCCGTCCGCAGTTCCCCCGCTCCTACCTGACAGCCGCCGAAACAGCCACCACCACGAACATCAGCACCAGCACACCGGCCATGATCCGGTTACGAGTCTTCGGGTCCACGTATCCGAGCCTAACCGGCCCCGCCCAGGGACCAGCGGGCAACCGGCTCGTACCGCGGCTGCTCCCCCGCCACCCCGGACCTCGGCAGGTGGCTGCGGACCAGGACCAGCTCGTCGACGGTCCAGGTACGGCTGCCGAAGGTGCGCAGCGCCTCCACGTACGGCCGTACGTCCACCGAGTCCCGGCTTCGGGCCACCGTCAGGTGGGCCTTGTAGCGCCGGTGCTCCCCCATCGGCACGCCCGCCTTCCGCGCCGCCGACTCCGCCCGGTCGGCCAGCAGCCGCAGTGCCTCCACCTCGCCGGAGGCGCCCGTCCACAGGGCCTTGCCGTGCCCGAACTGTCCGCCGCCGGAGAGCGCCAGGGCGAAGGGGGCCGTGCGGCGGGCCGCCCGGGCCAGGCGGTCCGACAGGTCCGGTACGAGATCGTCGGTGACCTCGCCGTAGAAGGCGAGGGTGAAGTGCCAGCCCGGGCGGTCCGTCCAGCGCAGCCGCTCCGCGCCGGGCAGCCCCTTCAACTCGGCGACCTCGACGGCGAGTTCCTGGACGACGTGCTCCGGGGGGAGCACCGCGGCGAAGAGTCTCATGCCCTCACCTTCGCAGACGCCGATCGGCGAGGAGCGCGGGGAGCCGCACCCCCTGGTGCTACGCCGCCGTCGCCAGCTCCTCCCGGTCCCTCGGGACGAAGCGGAGCCGTGGGTGGCCGCGGTTCCAGCGCAGCGTCACCCGCAGACCGCCGACGCGGGCCAGGACCAGGCCGATCACCGCGGCCGCCGCGGCGGAGACGACGCCGCCGAGGGCGAAGCCCACCCTCGCGCCGTAGGTGTCGGTGATCCAGCCGACGACCGGCGCACCCAGCGGTGTGCCGCCCATGAACACCATCATGAACAGGGCCATCACCCGGCCGCGCATGGCCGGGTCGGTGGCCATCTGGACCGCGGTGTTGGCGGTGACGTTGACGGTGAGGCCGAAGACGCCGATCGGGATCATCAGCAGCGCGAAGAGCCCGTACGACGGCGCCAGCGCGGCCACCACCTCCAGCGTGCCGAAGGCCAGCGCGGCGGCGATCAGGATGCGCAGGCGGGCCGTGCCGCGCCGGGCGGCCAGCAGGGCGCCGCCCAGGGAGCCGACGGCCATCAGGGTGTTGAAGAGGCTGTAGGAGCCGGCGCCGGAGTGGAAGACGTCGTCCGCGTAGGCCGACAGCCACACCGGGAAGTTGAAGCCGAAGGTGCCGATGAAGCCGACCAGGACGATCGGCCAGATCAGCTCCGGCCGTGTGGCCACGTAGCGGAGGCCCTCGCGCAGCTGGCCCTTGCCCCGCGGCGCACGCTCGACCACGTGCAGTTCACGGGCGCGCATCAGCAGCAGGCCGGTGATGGGAGCGGCGAAGGACAGGCCGTTGGCGAGGAACGCCCAGCCGGTGCCCACCCCGGTGATCATGAGGCCGGCGACGGCGGGACCGACCAGGCGGGCGGACTGGAAGTTCGCGGAGTTCAGGCTGACCGCGTTCTGCAGCTGCGCGGGGCCGACCATCTCGGAGACGAAGGACTGCCGGGCCGGGTTGTCGACGACCGTGGCGAGACCGACGGCGAAGGCGGCGACGTAGACGTGCCAGACCTGGACGTGGCCGGAGAGGGTGAGGAACGCGAGCGCGAGACCGGTCACCGCCATCGAGGCCTGGGTGACCAGCAGCGTGGGGCGCTTGGGCAGGCGGTCCACCAGGACACCGCCGTAGAGGCCGAAGAGCAGCATCGGCAGGAACTGCAGGGCCGTCGTGATGCCCACGGCCGCGGAGGAGCCGGTGAGGCTGAGGACGAGCCAGTCCTGGGCGATGCGCTGCATCCAGGTGCCGGTGTTGGAGACGACCTGGCCGATGAAGAAGAGCCGGTAGTTCCTGATCTTCAGCGAGCTGAACATCGAGGACTTGCGGGAGGTGGGGGTAGGAGTGGTCGGTGCGGGGGCGGAATCTTTTCCGGATCCCGTACTCAAAAGGGTTCGCCTCCTTGCGGTATGTCCTTACAGATGGGCGAGCTTCTCCAGCACGGGGGCGGCGGCGCGCAGGGCGGCCCACTCGTCCTCGTCGAGGCCCTCGACCAGGCCGGCCAGGAACGCGTTGCGCTTGCGGCGGCTCTCTTCGAGCATCGCCTCGGCCTGCTCGGTCTGGGTGACGACCTTCTGGCGCCGGTCCTCGGGGTGCGGCTCCAGCCGGACCAGTCCCTTGGCTTCGAGCAGTGCGACGATGCGGGTCATCGACGGCGGCTGGACGTGCTCCTTGCGGGCCAGCTCGCCCGGCGTGGCCGAGCCGCAGCGGAAGAGGGTGCCGAGCACCGACATCTCGGTGGGGCTCAGCGACTCGTCGACCCGCTGGTGCTTGAGCCGACGGGACAGCCGCATCACGGCGGAGCGGAGGGAGTTCACGGCGGCCGCGTCGTCGCCATGGGTGAGGTCCGGCATGTTCTTTAGGGTAACTCATTACCCTCGCTAAAGAACACCGGGACACGCCCGATACCGCGTGATACCCGCCACTGGCTCCGACGATCACCCGTATGAGTGAGTCGGTTCAGGAAAGTGACGCACCGGACGGCCGGATGTGGCGACCCTCGTATCCATGGGGACCAGTGTGCTCAGCCTGCGGATGGACCGGGACCTGCTCGAAAGGCTCCGGCACCATGCGGCGAAAAGAGGAATGAGCGTGCAGGACTATGTGGTCCGCACGCTCATCCGGGACGACTTCGACGAGCGGTTCCAGGCCGCCGTCGAGGAGACGGAGAAGTTCTACGGCGTCACCTGACGCCCACCGGTCACATGAGCCCCAGCGCGGGCATCAGGTAGTAGAAGGCGAACACCGCCGAGACGACGTACATCGCGACCGGGATGTCCCGGAACCGGCCGGCGGCCAGCCGCAGGACGGTGAAGGTGATGAAGCCCATGCCGATGCCGTTGGTGATCGAGTAGGTGAACGGCATCATCAGCATCGTCACGAACGCCGGGATCGCGATGGTGTAGTCGGCCCAGTCGATCTCCTTGACCGAGTTCGACAGGATCAGGAAGCCGACCGCGACCAGCGCCGGGGTGGCCGCCTGGGACGGGACCATCGTGGCGATCGGGGTGAGGAACAGCGCGACGGCGAAGAGGCCGCCGGTGACGACGTTCGCGAGGCCCGTCCGGGCACCCTCGCCGACCCCGGCCGTGGACTCCACGAACGCCGTGGTGGCCGAGGACGAGCTGGCACCGCCCGCCGCGACCGCGAGGCCGTCGATGAAGAGGACCTTGTTGATGCCCGGCATGTAGCCCTCGGCGTCGGTCAGCTTGGCCTCGTCGCTGACGCCCATGATCGTGCCCATCGCGTCGAAGAAGCACGACAGCAGGACCGTGAAGACGAACAGGACGCCGGTCAGCACGCCGACCTTGGAGAAGCCGCCGAACAGGCTGACGTGCCCGACCAGGCCGAAGTCGGGGGTGGAGACCGGGTTGCCCGGCCACTTCGGCACCGTCAGTCCCCAGGACGGGATCGTGGTGACCGCGTTGAGGACCACCGCGAGGACGGTCATGCCGACGATCGAGATCAGGATGGCGCCCGGCGCCTTGCGGACGATCAGCGCGAAGGTGAGCAGCACGCCGAGGACGAAGACCAGCACCGGCCAGCCGTGCAGATGACCGCCCGTGCCGAGCTGGAGCGGGACGGTGGTCTGGGCGGCGTCCGGCATCCGGGTGACGAAGCCCGAGTCGACGAGGCCGATCAGCATGATGAACAGGCCGATACCGATGGAGATCGCCTTGCGCAGGCCGAACGGCACGGCGTTCATCACGCGCTCGCGCAGCCCCGTGGCCACCAGCAGCATGACCACGATGCCCGCGAGGACGACCATGCCCATGGCGTCCGGCCAGGACATGCGGGGTGCGAGCTGGAGGGCGACCACCGAGTTCACGCCGAGGCCGGCGGCGAGCGCGATCGGCACGTTGCCGATGACGCCCATCAGCAGGGTGGTGAACGCGGCCGTGAGCGCGGTCGCCGTCACCAGCTGGCCGTTGTCCAGATGGTGCCCGTACATGTCCTTCGCGCTGCCGAGGATGATCGGGTTCAGCACGATGATGTACGCCATCGCGAAGAAGGTGGCGAAACCACCGCGGATCTCACGGGCGACGGAGCTGCCCCGCTCGGAGATCCTGAAGTAGCGGTCGAGAGCGCCGAAGACGGGCGCGCCGCCCGGCTTCTCGGGGGTGGGCGCCTTGGCAGGTGCCGAGGTGGACATGCGAGACCTCATCTCCGACGAGGTTCCCCCGAGCCCCATTGGAGTTTCATACGAGCGGAAGTGGTCAAAGGCAAACGGTTTCAGTATGAACGTATGACTGCGGAAGCGCTATCTCCGCGCGTAGACACACAGGGGAGGGGCAGCGAAGGGACGGCGCATAAGCTGTGCGCATGGCCAAGTGGACCCCCAAGCACGAGGCGCCGGAGCCCCTGGAGGGGCCCGTGGTCGCCACCATCACCGGCGGCACGATCGTGTGGTTCGTGCTCTTCCTGGTCCAGCTGCCGTTCTACGGCTGGTTGGAGGACCACGGGCACCTGTGGTGGCTGTGGACCTGCCTGGCCGGGGGCGGCCTCGGGCTGATCGGCATCTGGTACGTCCGCAAGCGGGACGCGGCGATCAAGAGGGCGGCCGGCCCGGGGGCGACGCCGGCCCAGTGACCCGCAAAGCGGGCAAGGGGGCACATCCGCACGTACCGTCGATGTCATGAGCCACATAGACGCGGGCGCCGAGCTCGACCCTGTGCATCCCGTGGCCCCGCCGAAGAGACCCTCGGCGGGGCTGACCGGCGCAGAAGTCGCGGACCGCGTCCACCGCGGCCTCGTCAACGACGTTCCGGTGCGCAGCAGCCGGTCGCTGGGCGAGATCGTCCGGGGCAATGTCTTCACCCGGTTCAACGCGATCATCGGCGTGCTCTGGCTGGTCACACTGTGCGTCGCGCCGATCCAGGACGGCCTGTTCGGCTTCGTGATCCTCGCCAACACGGGCATCGGCATCGTCCAGGAGTGGCGGGCCAAGCAGACGCTCGACTCGCTCGCGGTGATCGGGGAGGCCCGGCCGACCGTACGCCGGGACGGCAGGGCCACCGAGGTCGCCACCGACGAGATCGTGCTGGACGACCTGATCGAGATCGGGCCCGGCGACAAGGCCGTGGTCGACGGGGTGTGCGTGGAGGCCGACGGGCTGGAGATCGACGAGTCGCTGCTCACCGGCGAGGCCGACCCCGTCGTCAAACGCCCCGGCGACCCCGTTCTCTCCGGCAGCTTCGTGGTCGCGGGCGGCGGCGCCTTCCAGGCGACCAAGGTGGGCCGCGAGGCGTACGCCGCCCAGCTCGCCGAGGAGGCATCCCGCTTCACCCTGGTCCACTCCGAGCTGCGCACCGGCATCTCCACGATCCTCAAGTACGTCACCTGGATGATGGTCCCGGCGGCGATCGGGCTCGTCGTCACCCAGCTCGTCGTCAAGAGCACCGACGTCAAGGACTCCGTCGCCCGCACGGTCGGCGGCATCGTCCCGATGGTCCCCGAGGGGCTGGTGCTGCTCACCTCGGTCGCCTTCGCGATCGGCGTCATCCGGCTCGGGCGCAAGCGGTGCCTGGTGCAGGAACTGCCGGCGATCGAGGGGCTGGCCCGCGTCGACACCGTCTGCCTGGACAAGACCGGCACCCTCACCGAGGGCGGCATGGACGTCACCGAGCTACGGCCGCTCGACGGGGCCGACGAGGGGTACGTGCGCAAGGTGCTCGGCGCGCTCGGCGAGTCCGACCCGCGCCCCAACGCCTCCCTGCAGGCGATCATCGACGCCTACCCGGACAGCGAGGACTGGCGGTGCGTGGAGTCGCTGCCCTTCTCCTCGGCCCGCAAGTACAGCGGGGCCGCGTTCAGCGAGGCCGACGGCGACACCAGCACCTGGCTGCTCGGCGCGCCGGACGTCCTGCTCGCCGACGGCGACCCGGCGCTGGCCGCCACCGAGCGCCTGAACGAGCAGGGGCTGCGGGTGCTGCTGCTGGCCCGCGCGAGCCGTGACCTGGACGACCCCGAGCCCGCCCATGGCGCCCGCCCCACCGCCCTGGTCGTCCTGGAGCAGCGGCTGCGGCCCGACGCGGCCGACACCCTGCGCTACTTCGCCGACCAGAACGTCCACGCCAAGGTCATCTCCGGGGACAACGCGGTGTCGGTCGGCGCGGTCGCCGCCAAGCTGGGCCTGGCGGGTGCGACGGTGGACGCCCGGCACCTGCCCGCCGACCGGCCCGGCATGGCCGAGGCGCTGGACGGGGGGACCGTCTTCGGGCGGGTCACCCCGCAGCAGAAGCGGGACATGGTGGGCGCGCTCCAGTCGCGCGGGCGCACCGTCGCGATGACCGGTGACGGCGTGAACGACGTGCTCGCGCTGAAGGACGCCGACATCGGGGTCGCCATGGGCTCCGGCTCGGAGGCGACGCGGGCGGTGGCGCAGATCGTGCTGCTCGACAACAGCTTCGCGAGCCTGCCGTCGGTCGTCGGCGAGGGCCGCCGGGTGATCGGCAACATCACCCGGGTGGCGACGCTGTTCCTGGTGAAGACCGTCTACTCGGTGCTGCTGGCGGTGCTGGTGGTGTGCGGGCAGGTGGAGTACCCGTTCCTGCCCCGGCACCTGACCCTGCTCTCCACCCTGACCATCGGCGTCCCGGCGTTCTTCCTGGCCCTGGCCCCCAACAAGGAGCGCGCGAAACCGCACTTCGTACGGCGGGTGATGCGGTACTCGATCCCGGGCGGGGCGGTCGCCGGGGTGGCGACCTTCGTGATGTATCTGGTCGCCCGTGGCTACTACACGGGAAGCGACCGGCTGGGCCCCGAGACCAGCGCGGCGACGTTGACCCTGTTCCTGGTCTCCCTGTGGATCCTGGCGATCATCGCCCGCCCCTACACCTGGTGGCGGCTGAGCCTGGTCGCCGCGATGGGAGTGGCGTTCCTGCTGGTGCTGGCCGTACCGGCGCTGCAGGGCTTCTTCGCGCTGAAGCTGGTGGGCGTCACGATGCCGTGGACCGCCGTGGGCATCGCGGTGGTGGCGGCGGCCGCCCTGGAGTTCCTGTGGAAGTGGGTCGACCGCCGCTTTCCCGACTAGGGGGTGACTACTTCGCGGCCACGTACACACCCGTGGCGCTGACCGCCGGGGTGGTCGTGGTACCGGCGAAACTGTAGCGCCAGTAGCCGCTGTAGCTGACGGTCGCGGACGTCTTCAGGTTGCCGTAGGAGTCGGTGTACACCGTCTTGACCGTGGCGTACGTGCTCGTGCCCGCCTTGCGGAACTGGAGCTTGACCGGCTGGTTGGCGTAGCCGTGGTACAGGTTGTCGTCCCAGTCGGCGCGGGAGAGCTTGCCGGACGCCGTGAAGGTCTTGCCCTTGTAGACGGACGTCGAGCTGACGGTGGTCGTCAGCTTCGAGTAGCGCTGCACCAGGGTGGTGCCCAGGCCGCTCTGGTCCTTGTAGCCGACCTTGCTCATGTCGGGGTTCTGCTGGTCCTGGCCGTTGAAGGCGATGGCCTCGGCGGCCACGTTCCAGGTGCCGGCGTCCGCGATCTTCGGGTCGCCGTCGGTCGGGTAGATGTCGACCGTGCCCGTGCAGGTGGCGGTGGTGGACGAGGTGGGGGTGCACTTCGCCGGGTTGTCGCCGTACAGCTCGGGTTCCGTGTCGCTGTAGGTGCCGTGGTAGAGGAAGGCGTCGGTGACGAAGTCGCTCGCGGCGATGTCCACGTCCGGGCCGTGGGTCAGCGTGTACGAGTACGTCGCACTGACCTCGTTGGTGCTGCCGACCTTGATCGCGTTGGCGATCGTGACGTTCGAGAAGCTGACGTTCAGGGTGTACGGCGTGCCCGAGTCGGTGACGGCCTGCGCGGCCGGGACTGCGAGGGCGGTGAGGGCCAGGGCGCCGGAGACGGCGGCCACGGTGGCACGTATGCGCATGTGCGTTCCCCTGGAGGGAGAAGTGATCGGGGAGTCGGTTGACTCACGCGATCAGATCCGCGACCCCGGGCACTGGTTGTACGGCAAGAGCGCAATCCGGCCAGATTTTATGGCCGGATTGCGCTTCCATGACGGGATGTTTACTACGGCGAATTGGCGCGTGGGGATGCGGCGGGGATTCCGGTGGTCAGTCGAACCAGCGGTCCCTGGCCAGTTCCTCGGTCCGGGACGGGTCCTCCAGCAGGGCCGCCACCTCGAAGCGCCGCGGCCACTGCCCCGCCGCCCAGGCCAGGCCCGCCGCGACGCCCTCCAGCGTGGCCGCGTGCAGCACCCCGTCGCCGGTGAGCCGCCAGTCGATCTCCACGCCGTCCACGACCAGTGCCCCGTGCTCGACGTACGTCCGCGGCGTACGCGCCCCGAGCAGCACGCGCACCGGCTCCGGCACCTCGTGCTCGGTGCCCTCGGAGTGCACCTCGCCGGTGACGGACTCGCTCAGCCGCCGCACCTGGAACAGCTCCGCCAGCTCCGCGGCGCGGGCCGGCCGGACCGGCAGCAGCGGCACCCCGGAGGTGAAGGGCAGCAGGTCCGGCGAGTCGACCACGACGGCCTCGGTGGCGTCCACCACCTCCACGCGCCCGTCGACCACGGCCCGCAGCTCGTCGGGGAGGGTCACCTGCTCCGGATCCAGGTCGGCCAACGCCCCGTAGAGACCGTGCAGTTGGGCCGGTGTGACCGGCCGCTCGGGGTCGGCCAGCCGGTCCAGCAGTTCGGCGGCGCCGCCGGGCTCGTCCAGCAGGGCCGCGACGGACGTGCGCACGCCCAGCGCCCGCAGCACCTGCTCGTCCTCGAACCCGGTGGCGTCGGCCTCGTCGTACAGCCCGCGCAGCAGCGGGTCCCCGCCGGCCGCGAGCAGTCCGGCCGGGCGACGGCCGTCCAGCACGGGGTGCCCGCGCAGCCACCACGCGGTGTAGGGCCGTACGGTCTCGTGCGTGCCGTCGTGCAGCAGGATGCGGACCGGCTGGGTGAGGGCGTCCCGCAGCGGCGGCCGGGCGAGCAGCGCGAGGGCCTCGGGCCAGTGCTCGTCGTCCACCAGGTCCAGATCGCGCACGGCGACCAGCTCGGTGGCGACCGGGGGCACCGGGCTGTCCGGGAAGCGGTCGAGGATGTCCTCGCACCACACGTCCACGGCGTCCAGCAGCCCGGCGTCGTCGGGCTCGGCGAAGTCGCTTTCCCGGGGCTCAAGTTCGTCCGGGTCGAGGACGACGTCGGCGGCGCGGACCAGCGCGAAGTTCGCGAGCACCCCACAGGCGGCCAGCGGCTGCTCGCCCCACTTCCGCGCCAGGTCGTGGTCCACGGCGGCCAGTTCGCCCTCGCGGATCACCCGGGCGAACGGGCTGCCGGGGAGGACCAGTTCACCGGCGGGGGCGAGCTCCCCGTCCTCGTCGGGCAGGGCCAGCGCACCCAGCCAGGGCTCGTCCCCGGGCTCCAGGCCCGCCTCGCGCACCAGCCCGAGCACGGTGTCGGCCAGTTCCTCGGCATCGGGAGCGTCCTCCTCCCAGCCCCCGATCCCGCCCTCGTCGTCCAGCGAGGCGGCGACGGCGGCCCGCACCTGCGGGGTGGTGAGCACCGCGCGCGGAGTGGCGGGCAGCGCGCCCAGCTTCTCCAGCAGCGGGTGCACCGCGTCCTCGTGGGCGACCTTCAGCCCGAGCCGCCCGAGGACGTCCGCGTCGATCCGGGCGCCGTCCGGGGTGGGCAGCAGCACCTGCCGGGGCCCGATCGTCGTCCTGCCGTCGGCGAGCGGCACGGGCAGCCCGGACAGCCGGTCGGGGTCGACCCCGGCGAGGCTGTCGTAGAGCCGCCACCACCAGTCGGGGTCCTTCTCCAGCCCGGCGAGCCGGTCGACGGCGTCGGCGAGCGGCAGCCGGGCGACGCCCAGGGTGCGCAGCTCGGCCCGCCGCTCAAGACCGGCGGGCAGCAGGGTGGGCAGCACCTCGGCGAGCACCCGCACGGTGTCCGCCCCGCCGCCTTCGACGAGCTCCGCGTCGCGGGGCCGCAGCGCCTCCGGAAGCTCGTCGCCCTCCTCCTTCGGCCGCGCGGCGGGCGGGAGGAAGGCGGTGCGCGGCAGCCGTTCCAGGACGGCCTGGCGGAGCGCCCCGTCCAGCGCGCCCTTGCCGAGCGGTCCGGGTACGAGGTCGATGATCCCGTCCGTCACCGGCCGCCAGGCGGCGAGCAGTTCGGCGTAGACGTCGGCCGCGCGCTGCACCAGGAAGTCGGTGAGCGGGCCGGGGGCGGTGTGCCGGCGGGTGGTGTCGAGGGGGAAGGAGGCGATGAGGAGGGCGGGGACGCCGAGGGGTTCGTCGCTGGGCGTGGGCGCGTGCACGACGGCGGTCGTCCGGGGATGCACCGGGCGCCCGGCCTCGTCCTCGGGCACGGCCCAGGTCACCGACCAGTGGGGCCGCAGCCGCTCCTCCACGGGCCGGTCGGCGAGCAGGTCGGGGGTGAGCGGCCCGTGGGCGGCGGCGGTGCGCCACCGCGTGGTGCCCTGCCGCGAGTCCTCCACGACGGTGACGGCGCCCTCGGTACGACGCCTCAGCGTGCGCTGCTGATCGCCGTTGACCTCGATCACCACCTCCGCCAGCCCCGGCAGGGCGAGGAGCAGGGCGTCGTCGACGGCGTTCAGCAGCCGCTCGGCGAGATCGGCGGCGGCCGCGTCCCGCAGCGGCAGGATCACGGCGGTGTCGTACGGCTCCGGGGCCGTGCCCTCGGCGGCGAAGGGCAGCCGGAGCAGCGGTACGTGTCCGTCACGGCGCCGGACTTCGTCGCCGAGCCCCGGACTGTGCCGCGCGATGTCACCGGCCAGCTCGCGCGCCTCGGCCAGGGACCAGCGGACCCCGCCGTGCCGTCCGACGATCGCCGGCTCGTCGGTCACCGACAGCACGGCGGCGAACCCGACCCCGAACCGGCCCACGGCACCGTGGGTGGCATCGGCGTCCCGCTTCGCCGAGGCGCGCAGGGTGGACAGCGACTCGACACCGGCCGCGTCCAGCGGGGCACCGGTGTTGGCGGCGACGAGGACCCCGTCCCGGAGCGTGAGCCGCAGCCGGCCGGGAGCGCCCGCCCGGGCGGCGGCGTCGGCGGCGTTCTGTGCCAGCTCGGTCACGAGGCGGTCCCGGTAGCCGCCCAGGACCAGGTCCTCCTCGGCGTTGGCGTCCTCGCGGAACCGGGCGGGGCTGGTGGCCCAGGCGTCGAGAACACCACGGCGCAGCCGGGCCGTCCCGAACGGATCGGCCCCCTCGGCCGCCGGCCGCACGTACTTGCTGCTCACGTTCACTCTCCTCATCGGCTGAGGAGAAGGTACAGCGCGGCGGACCGTTCGGCGTCCGGCGGCGTAGCCCCCGGCCGCCCGGTGCCGGGCGGCCGGGCGTGGGGCCCGGTCAGCCGCCGAGGACCGGGAGGGACAGGCCGCAGCCGATGGGCTGGGCGTGCGCGGGGTCCAGCGCGTTGCGGACGAGTTGCGCGGCGTTGGAGTCGTACGCGATCGAGACGTGCTCGGAGAGGTCCCGGGGGCAGATGTCCTGGATCGTGATGTTCTTGACGGTCGCGCCCGGTCCCGCGGTCAGGAACTGCTGGGTGTACGGGGTGACGACCTCGTCGAGCCTGGTGGCGATGACGGTGTAGGCGACCCCTGGCTGGGTGTCCCCGCCCCGGTCCAGCTCCGTGTTCACCTCGGAGCCGGCCATCTGGTCCGCGTACGCCTGCCCGACGACGGCGGACACGGTCGGGTTGAGCCCCAGCCTGGTGGTCAGGGTGCCGAGGCCGGAGGCGGTCGTGCCGTGGTTGGACGGCGCCAGGCCGATGAGGCTGTGCACCTTGTTCCGCTGCGGGTGCGCGGGATCCGTGCCGCCGTCGAACCGCAGGTACCAGCGGGGCGTCACACCGCCGCCCTGGGAGTGTCCGACCAGGTCGACCTGGTGGGCCCCGGTGGCCTTCAGTACGCGGTCGACGTAGTCGGCGATCTGCCGGGCGGAGTCCGGGATGTGTGCGGTGGCCTTGACCGGAGAGCCGGGCGCCGCACCGTAGTTGGGCGCGAAGACGCAGTAGCCCAGCTGCTTCAGGTACGGGGACATCAGGCCCCAGTCGTCATAGGCGTTCGCGAAGGTGCCGTGCAGCAGGACGACCGGACGCGGATGCTCGGGCGAGGGCTTGCAGTTCCAGTCGTCGGCACCGGCGGGCGGCGCGTCCGGGTGGACGATGCCCCCGGCCAGCGCCGCGGGGGCCGCGAGGATCTTCCCCCGCGGTACCGGGGGCGCGGGCACGCCCGCCGCGACCGCCGTCCCCTGTCCGACGCCCAGCGCGAGGGCGAGCCCCGCACAGACCGCGGCCCACCTGCCGCGCCGCCGGTTCGACCGCTTCTGGGACACACTCCGACCCGCCATCGGACCACTCCTCGCCTCGGTGCCGGCCCAGCGCCGACGCGGCGATGATCAAGGAGCGGATTCCGTGCGGGAGCGAACAACGGCGCGGAGCGCCTCCTATGGAGGACCTTTTTTCACCCGTTCGGCCCGTTACCTTTCACGGGCCGGGCCACCGTAGTGGTGCTCCGGGCTACGAGTGGCCCAGTTCCGCCGTCTCCTCGTCGCCCGTCTCCGGGACCGAGCCCGAGTCGCGGGCGGGGCGCAGCGGGAAGGGGTCGACCCGCGTCTCGTCGATGACCGGCGGGGCGGGCTGCGGGGGCTTGGGCATGACGGCGGCCTCCGAGTGGCCGCCGCAGCCGTAGGCGAGGGAGACCACGCGGCCGTCGGCGGGGGAGAACTCGTTGGCGCAGACGCCGAAGGCCTGGCCGAGGGAGCCGCCGATGGGGGTCAGGAAGCCGCAGCTCACACAGGTGGCCGGGGCGGCCTGGGCCATCGCGGTCTTCGGGCCGTACGACTCCTCCCAGCGGTCGGCCGCGACGTGCAGGCCGTAGCGCGAGAGGACTCGGGCGCGGCGCATGCCCAGTTCCTCGGCCACCGCGGCGATGGAGCCCCGGGTGGGCGTCGTCGGCTGGACGGCGGGGGCGCCCGGTGTGACGTCGGCGTCCTCGGCCTCCGCCAGCTCCGCCATCTCCTCGGACACCACCGCGCTCGGCAGCGGCTCGTCCTCCCCCGTGTAACCCGGTTCCAGCCGCAGGTCGTCCTGGTCGGTGGGGAGCAGGTCGCCGGGGCCGAGATCGCCGGGGCGCAGCCGCTCGCTCCACGGGACCCACTCGGGGGCGAGCAGGGCGTCGGGGCCGGGGAGGAGGACCACCTCGTCGAGCGTGACGACCTTGGCGCGGGAGGCGCGGGCCACGGTCACGGCCCAGCGCCAGCCGCGGTAACCCAGCTCCTTGCACTCGAAGAAGTGCGTGACCACGCGGTCGCCCTCGGACACCAGGCCGGCGTGCTCGCCGACCACGCCGGGGGCGGCGGCCTCCTCGGCGGCACCGCGGGCGAGGTCGACGGCCTCGGCGCACAAGCGGTCGGGGGTGCGGCTTCGCGTGGTCGCTGCGCTCACAGGTATCGCTTCTCTCCTACGCCGTCTCGTCGAGTGCGGCTGCCTGAAGGCGGGCCTGCCGACGGAGCGGACCGGGGGACCGCATCGACGTCTGCATCCGCGCGCTCGGGCGCACCTCTGCCATCCATTCTGCGTTATGGCTGAGATACGCACGCTACACCGAACAGGATCGGTCGCCGCCACGCGGCAGGATTTCCCGACCCGGCCACCCCCTGCCACCCCTGCCGCCCCCGCCGTCCCGGCCGCCCCCTCGTGCCGTGCACCCGGAAGTCGCCGGATCAGCGGCCGGGTTGGCCGCCGTGCGCGCCGTACCGCACTATCCGCCGCCTTCTCGGGGCACTATGAAGCACGTGGCGACCGCGGACAGGCGTGGTGTTCGGGGTGGCGGCGCGAGCCGGGTCGGTGGCGCCGTCCGCTCCGTCGGGCGTGCCCTGCACTCCCCGGTCACCGGTGCCGCGCGGGGCATCCGCAGGGCCACGCACGCCCACGGCGCCGGAGAGTCGGGGCTGGGCAAGCTGATCGAGCTGCACGCGGTGAACGGCGCCGGGGACGTCATGGTCACCGTGGCGCTCGCCTCCACCGTGTTCTTCTCGGTGCCGACCGCCGAGGCGCGGGGACGGGTCGCGCTGTACCTCGCCATCACGATGGCGCCCTTCACCGTCCTCGCCCCGGTCATCGGACCCCTCCTCGACCGGCTGCCGCACGGGCGGCGCGCGGCGATGGCCGGGGCGATGCTGGCCCGTGCGCTGCTCGCGCTGGTCATCTCGGGGGCGGTGGCGAGCGGGAGCCTGGAGCTGTATCCCGCGGCGCTGGGTGTGCTGGTCGCGTCGAAGGCGTACGGCGTGGTGCGCAGTGCGGTCGTACCGCGGCTGCTGCCGCCCCGGTTCTCGCTGGTGAAGGCCAATTCGCGGGTCACCCTCGCCGGGCTGCTGGCCACCGGGGTCGCCGCCCCGGTCGCGGCGGGGCTGCACCGGGCCGGGGATCCCTGGCCGCTCTACGGCGCCTTCGTGATCTTCGTCGGGGGAACGTTCCTGTCGTTCTCGCTGCCGCCCGCGGTCGACTCAGCCAAGGGCGAGGACGTGGCCCTGCTCGCCGCCGACGAGCAGCATCTGCACGGGCCGCAGCGCAGGAAGGAGCAGGTGAAACGGCCGGGACTGCGCACCGTGGGCCCCGCCGTCACGCATGCGCTCGGCGCCAACGCGGCCCTGCGCTGCCTGTCCGGCTTCCTGATCTTCTTTCTGGCCTTCCTGCTGCGCGAGCATCCGCTGACCGGTGAGAGCGCGGCGGTCTCGCTGGGGATCGTCGGAGTGGCCGCCGGTGCCGGCAACGCGCTGGGCACGGCCGTCGGGGCCTGGCTGAAGTCACGTGCGCCGGAGGTCATCATCGTGGCCGTGGTCGCGGTGGTGCTGGGCACGGCGACCCTGGCCGGCCTGTTCTTCGGGGCGTTCCCGGTGGCCTGCCTCGCCGCCGTCGCCGGGTTCGCCCAGGCGCTGGCCAAGCTGGCCCTGGACGCGCTGATCCAGCGGGACGTGCCGGAGCTGGTGCGCACCTCGGCGTTCGCCCGCTCGGAGACGCTGCTGCAGATGGCGTGGGTGTTCGGCGGCGCCGTCGGTATCGTGCTGCCGCTCAACGGGACCGTCGGCCTGCTGATCGGCGCGGTGTTCGTCGCCGTCGGCTGGCTGACCACGCTGAAGGGGCTGCTCGCCTCGGCCCGGCACGGCGGCCGCCCCCACCCCCGCGTGACCTGACCTCCCCCGACCCGCCTTCCCGGCATAACGAACCGGACACGATGTACGGGCCGCAGGACCGGCTGGCGTAACGAACCGGGCACGCCGCACCCCGCGTGGGCGGAGGGCTCTGGGCGCCCGATAGCCTTCGGTCATGACCACGCTGCCCCGCGGCGAAGCCGCTGATGTACAACGCGCTGGGCGACGCCGCCGCGCCGTCGCCGTTGCCGGCGCCGTATCCGCCGGACTGCTGGCCCTGTCAGCCTGCGAGAAGCCGTCCCCCGTCTCGACGGTCACCGTCGGCAAGGACTCGGTGAACTCCGAGGCCACCTGCTACAACGACGGCAAGGCGCTGGACACCAAGTCGCTGGCGCGGTGCATCAAGAACGTCGAGAACGCCGAGTCGATCAAGGTCGACCAGGACGAGACCGTCCGCTTCGGCGTCGACCCGAAGATCGCGGACGCCGGCTGGGTCATCCTGGTCAACGGCCAGCAGTTCACCGACGTCAGCAAGAAGACGTACCGCACCATTCCGGGCAGCGCGTTCTTCAACCAGCAGTACGGCACCCAGGGCGACACCAACACGGTCACGATCCGGATGGGCGAGAAGGCCAACCTGGGCATGTGGTCGTTCAAGCTGAAGAAGGCCTGATCACGGCTTCCGTACGGGTCCTCGTGGCCACCGCGGTCCCCATCGAGCGGGACGCGGTGGCACAGGCGTTTCCCGGGGCCGTGACCGAGGTGCGGCTTCCGGGTGCGCTGCTGTGCCGTACCGCCGCCGGCTGGGATCTGCTCGCCGCCGGGGTCGGTCCGGCCCTCGCCGCCGCGTCCACCGCCGCCGCCCTGACCGCCGCCGCCCTCGCCGGCGCCCCGTACGGCCTGGTCGTCTCGGCCGGGATCGGCGGCGGCTTCGCGCCCGGGGCGCCCGTCGGCTCGCTCGTCGTCGCCGACGCGATCACCGTGGCCGACCTGGGAGCCGAGACCGCCGACGGCTTCCTTCCGGTCACCGAGCTGGGCTTCGGGACCGTCACCCACCGCCCGCCGCCCTCCGCCGTCCGCGCGGTGTCCGAGGCGACCGGCGCCCGCACCGGCACCGTCCTCACCGTCTCCACCGTCACCGGCACCGCCGCCCGCGCCGCCGCTCTGCGCGCCCGGCACCCCGACGCGCTCGCCGAGGGCATGGAGGGCTTCGGGGTCGCGGAGGCGGCCGCCGCGCACGGGGTGCCGGTGCTGGAACTGCGCGCGGTCTCCAACCCGGTCGGCCCGCGCGACCGCGCCGCCTGGCGCATCGGCGACGCCCTCACCGCCCTCACCGAGGCGTTCGGGAAGTCGGCGCCCGCACTGGAGAGTTGGAACCCGCATGACCCCTGAGCCCTTGCAGATCGCCTACTCGCCCTGCCCCAACGACACCTTCGTCTTCGACGCCCTCGCCCACGGCCGCGTCCCCGGCGCCCCCGCGCTGGAGGTGACCTTCGCCGACATCGACCTCACCAACGGCATGGCCGAGCGCGGTGAGTTCGACGTACTCAAGGTGTCGTACGCCGTCCTGCCGTACGTCCTCGGCGACTACGCGCTGCTGCCGTGCGGCGGTGCGCTGGGGCGGGGCTGCGGGCCGCTGGTGCTCACCCGGGAGCCGGAGCTCGATCTGACGGGCCGTACGGTCGCGGTGCCCAGCGAGAAGTCGACCGCCTATCTCCTCTTCCGGCTCTGGGCGGCGGACACGCTGCCCGGCGGAGGGGTCGGCGAGATCGTCGTCATGCCGTTCCACGAGATCATGCCGGCCGTGCGGGACGGCAAGGTGGACGCCGGTCTGGTCATCCACGAGGCCCGGTTCACCTACCAGAACTACGGGCTGCACAAGCTCGCCGACATGGGCGAGCACTGGGAACACACCACCGGCCTGCCGATCCCGCTGGGCGCGATCATCGCGAAGCGCTCGCTGGGCGCGGAGGCGCTGACCCGGCTCGCCGACTCCGTCCGCACCTCGGTACGGGCCGCCTGGGACGACCCCGAGGCGTCCCGGCCGTACGTCATGGCGCACGCCCAGGAGATGGACCCGGCCGTGGCGGACCAGCACATCGGGCTGTACGTGAACGAGTTCACCGCCGACCTCGGCGAGGACGGCTACGCCGCGATCCGCGGCCTGCTCACACGTGCGGCGGCCGAGGGGCTGGTGCCGCCCCTCGGCCCGGATGCGCTCGCTTTTCCCTGACGGGTGGCTATACGTCCAGCTGGTCGGCGACCGCCCGCAGCAGGCCGGCGATCTTCTTGCCGGACGCCTTGTCCGGATAGCGGCCCTTCTCCAGCATCGGCGTGATGTTTTCCAGCAAAGTCGTCAAATCCTGCACGATCGAGGCCAGCTCGTCGGGCTTCTTGCGCTGGGCGGCGGCGACCGACGGCGTCGGATCCAGCACGGTCACCGACAGCGCCTGGTCACCGCGCTGACCGGCGACGACGCCGAACTCCACGCGCTGTCCCGGCTTGAGTGCATCGACTCCGGCGGGGAGAACCGAGGAATGGACGAAGACGTCACCGCCGTCGTCGCGGGAGAGAAAGCCGAAGCCCTTCTCGCTGTTGAACCATTTGACACGCCCGGTCGGCACCGTCTGTCCTCGTCCTCGTACTCGTTGGGAAAACTGCGGCTACTGCTGCGAAACTCGCTCTTGATAGCAGTAGAGCGGGTCGACCTCGACCCGCCGCTACCAAGGCTAATGGTCTCGGGGCGGGTGACAAGACGTCCCCCGGTTGTTCTCTCGCGCTGGGAACTACCCTGGTCCGGTGCGTGACAAAACCCAAACGAATTCCGCCGCACCCGGTGACGGGCTGATCCGCGCCGGGGCGATCGTCTTCTTCATCGGGGCCGTGGCCACTCTGGTCACGGTGGCACCGCTGTTCCTGGGCGCGAAGCCTTTCCCCACCTACATGTTCGGTCTGAGCATGCTCATGGCGGTCGGTTTCCTCGTCGCCGGTGCCGGCGTCCTGCGGTCGGTGGCCGCCGCCCGCCGTCAGGCGCGCGGCGCCTCCCCCTCCGCATCCGCGCCGCGGTAGCCGGTCAGCCACGCCGGGAACCCGGACAGGTCGTCGAGGACGACGTCCGCCCCGGCGGCGAGCAGCTCGTCGGCGGAACAGGGACCGGTCGCCACGGCGACCGACACCGCCCCCGCCATACGGGCCCCGCGCACGTCTCCGACATGGTCGCCGACGTACACGCCCGCGCCGTACTCGCGCAGCGCCTGCGCCTTCTGCTCGGCCCACAGGTCGCCCACGACCACGTCCGCCTCGATGCCGAGGTGGGACAGGTGCAGTTTGGCGTTGGGCTCGTACTTCGCCGTGACCACGAGTGTCCGGCCACCGGCCGCGCGCACCTGCTCCATGGCCTCCGCCGCGCCCCGCATGGCGGGCGTCGAGGCGATGGCTATCGACGGGTACATCTCCCGGTACAGGTCGGCCATGGCGCTGAGCTGCTCCTCGGGGAACCAGTTGACCAGCTCCTCCACGAGCGGCGGACCGAGCCGGGTCACCGCCAGATCGGCGTCGATGTACGTCCCGGTCCGCTCCGCCAGCGCCAGGTAGCACGCGCGGATGCCCGGCCGGGAGTCGATGAGGGTCATGTCGAGGTCGAAGCCGACGGTGAAGGTCATATGCGGCATTGTGTCAGCGCCGCCGGAGCGCCCCGCCTCGCCGGGTGGGGGTGCGGGTACTGGGGGACTCACGCCGGGTGGCGGTGCCGGGGTACTCACGCCGGGTGCCGGTCCTGGGACGCTCACGCCGGGTGCCGGTACTGGGGTACCAGCAGCCCGGCACGGGTTCGGGGGCACCCACAGCCCGGCACGGGTTCGGGACCACTCACAGCCCGGCGCGGGTTCGGGGGTGCTAGCGCCGGGTGCGTTGGGAGCGCCAGACCAGGTACAGCGCCGACGCCACCGCGGCGCCCCTCACCACCCACGGCCACGTCCCGGCGATCGCCTCGTTCATATGGCCCCGCGCGATCGGCTCGCCCCAGCGCCCGCTGTCCCTCCCCCACAGCCACACCAGCCCCGCCGTGACCGCCGCACCCGGCAGCACCATCACGGCCCACTTGGACTCCGCGGGGGTCAGCCGCCGGGAGCCGTAGGCGATCGCCCAGCCCAGGATCAGGGCGAACCAGTTCCCGAGCACCGCCCCGGCGACCAGCGCGGCGGCGGCCAGCAGCAGGAGGGGGTTGGTCCAGCCGGCCGCGGGACGCGGGAGCAGGCGGCGGCGCGGGGCGGGCCCGGTCCCGGTGGCCTCCGGTGCCGGGGCCACCGTGTCCGGGGCCACCGGCACCGCCGTCCCCTCCGTCGGCTCCGGTGGCCGTTTGAGCAGCTCCGGGATCTCCACACCGCCGACGAACCCCGGCACGGAGTCGGTCTCGGCGGCCGGCCCGCCGCCACTCACCCGCCACCAGTCGGGCCGCAGGGCGCTGTCCCCGAGTTCGTGCGCGGGGGCCAGGTGCGGCGGTGAGGGCACATGGCTCGGGGCGGACGGCCCGGACTCGGCCGGGCGCGGCCCGGGGACGACCCGGCGCAGCCCCCTGCGCCGTTCCCCGCGCGGTTCGCGACGCTGTTCCCGCCGCGTCCGGCCCCCGCCCCGGTCCC
Source organism: Streptomyces sp. NPDC001851 (assembly GCF_040297165.1). Classification (NCBI taxonomy): domain Bacteria; kingdom Bacillati; phylum Actinomycetota; class Actinomycetes; order Kitasatosporales; family Streptomycetaceae; genus Streptomyces; species Streptomyces sp. NPDC001851. The sequence goes on from NZ_JBEOYR010000002.1 coordinate 235,881, forward strand.
CGTCCGCCGGCTCGGGCTGTACGGGCACGGTGCCGGGCTGCTGCGCGACCCGCCCGGCACCGAAACCACCGGACCCGCTCGACCCACCGGACGTACCCGCCGTACCGGCCGTGCCGCCCGCCGCCTCGACGACCTCGTCCGGGGTGCCCAGGCCGTCCAGGATGCGGCGGACCGCGGCGGGGCTGTCGACGGTCGCTCTGGCCCGGTGCCGGTCGATCTCGTTGCGCAGCTCCGACACGAGCCGCATCCGCGTGCCCGACGGCAGCTGCCGCTGCTGAGCGATGTCTCCGACACGGCTCAGGTACTCGTAGACGACCTGGTCGCTCTCGATCCCCAACGGAACCCCTCCGGGGTGACGGTGATGAGACCCCGTGAGGACGGTAGCGCAGAGCCGCTTCGCCGAGCCCGCCGCCGGACCGGGGGAGCCCCCTGGACACCGGCAGCCGCTACCGTGGGTCAGATGAGCCAAGCGGCCCACCCAGCCCCTCGTTCCCTCGCGGAGGCGCTCCGCGCGCGGGACGACGTCTCCCTGGCCGCGCTGTTGCGCAGCCGCCCCGACCTCATCACGCCCGTCCCGACCGACCTCACCCAGCTGGCCACCCGCGCCGGTACCCGCGCGTCGGTGCTGCGGGCGCTGGAGCGGCTGGACCGGTTCGCGCTGCAGACGGCGGAGGCACTGGCCGTGGCCCCGGACCCGGCGTCGTACGACACGCTGCTCGGGCTGATGGCGGGGTACGGCGCGGACGACACGGTCGCCGCCGCGCTGCCGCACGCCCTCGCCACCCTGCGCGAGCAGGCGCTGGTGTGGGGCGACGACGAGCGGCTGCGGCTGGTGCGGACCGCCCGGGAGCTGCTCGCGCCCTCCCCGCAGCACCCCTCCCCGACCGGGCTCGGGCCCACCGTGCAGGAAGCGGCCGCGGGCATGTCGCCGGGCCGGATCCAGGAGATCGTCACGACGGCCGGGCTGCCTTCGACGCACGACTCGGTGTCCGCCGTGGCCGCGCTCACCAGGCTGTTCGGCGACCGGAAGAAGATGGCCGGGCTGCTCGCCGGTGCCCCGGAGGCGGCCCGCGAGGTGCTGTCACGGCTGGTGTGGGGACCTCCGTACGGGCAGGTGACCGCGGATCCGGCCGCGCATCTGCGCTGGCTGCTGGACCGGGGCCTGCTGCTGCCGTCCGCGCCGGGCACGGTCGTCCTGCCGCGCGAGGTGGCCCTGCATCTGCGGGAGGGCCGCGCCCACCGCGTGCCCGAGCCGCTGCCGCCCGCCGTGGAGCCGGCCGCGACCCACGGTCCGCAGGTGGTGGACGCGACGGCGGCCGGGCAGGCGTACACCGCTCTGGCCACCGTCGAGGAGCTGCTGAAGGACTGGGACGAGGGCGGGCCGGCCGTGCTGCGGGCCGGCGGTCTGAGCGTGCGTGATCTGAAGCGGACCGCCGTCGCCCTGGACGTGTCCGAGCCGGTCGCCGCGTTCTGGGTGGAGCTGGCGTACGCGGCCGGTCTGATCGCCTCCGACGGCGAGGCCGACGAGCGGTACGCGGCCACACCCGCCTACGACGAGTGGCTGGAGCGGCCCGCCGCCGAGCGCTGGGCCCGTCTCGCCGAGGCCTGGCTGGCGGCCACCCGGACGCCGGGGCTGGTCGGCGGGCGGGACGCGAAGGACCGCACACTCGCCGCGCTCGGGCCGGGTCTGGACCGCTCGGCCGCGCCCGAGGTACGGCACCGGGTGCTGGCCCTGCTGGCCGGTCTGCCGGCGGGCGCGGCCCCGGACCCCGAGTCGGTGCTGGCCCGGCTGCGCTGGGAACGGCCGCTGCGCGGACCCCAGCGTCCGGACGGTGAGGAGGACCTGCGCTCCCGGCTGGCCCGCTGGACCCTGTCCGAGGCCGAACTGCTGGGCGTCACCGGGCGCGGCGCCCTGTCGGCACACGGCCGCGCGCTGCTGGGCGCCCCGGCGACGACGGGCTCGCGTGCCGCCCCGGGCGGCCCGAGCACCGGCTCCGCGGCCACCGGTCCGTCCTCCGGCACCGCCGTGCCGCCCGACGCCTCCGGCGCCTCCGGCTCCCCCGCCGCGACGGCCGCCCGCGCGTCCGCCCGCTCGACCAGGCCGCCCACGCCGGCCGGGTCCGCCGAGCCCGCCGGGCCCGGTGACAAGCTGCCCGTCCACCACCACCACCGGCCGACGGGCGCCGCCGCCCCGCTCGGCCCCGCCGAGCAGGCCGTGGCGACGGCCGCCGCCGCCCGCCTCCTCGCGCCGCTCCTCCCCGAACCGCTGGACCATGTGCTGCTCCAGGCCGACCTGACGGCGGTGGCGCCCGGGCCGCTGCAGCGCCCGCTCGCCGACCTGCTGGACGTGCTCGCGGACGTCGAGTCGAAGGGCGGGGCGACCGTGTACCGGTTCAGCCCGGCCTCGGTACGGCGTGCCCTGGACGCCGGCCGTACCGCCGCCGATCTGCACGCCTTCCTCGCCGAGCACTCCCGCACCCCGGTCCCGCAGCCGCTCGCCTATCTGATCGACGACGTGGCCCGCAAACACGGCCACCTGCGGGTCGGCGCGGCCTCGGCGTACGTACGCTGCGACGACGACACGCTGCTGAACGAGATCCTGGCCGACCGGCGCGCCGCGGCCCTGCGGCTGCGCCGCCTCGCCCCGACCGTGCTGGCCGCCCAGTCCGATCCGGCGACGCTGCTGGAGGGCCTGCGCGCGATGGGCTACGCCCCGGCCGCGGAGTCCGCCGAGGGTGACGTCCTGATCGCCCGCGCGCACGCCCACCGCACTCCGCCGCGCACCGCGCCCGAGCCGGTCCCGGACGGGCCGCCGCCGCCCGACACCACGCTCCTCGCGGCGGCGATCCGCGCGATCCGGGCGGGCGATCTGGCCGCCACCACCCCGCGCAAGCCCACCGGAGCGGCAGCCCCGCTCGCGGGCGGCGAACTGCCCCGTACGTCCTCCGCCGAGACCCTCGCCACCATGCAGGCCGCCGTCCTGACCGGCGGCTCCGTCTGGATCGGCTACGTCAACGCCGAGGGCGCCGCCAGCCAGCGCGTCATCGCCCCGGTCCGCGTGGAGGGCGGCTTCGTGACGGCGTACGACCACACGGCGGACGAGGTGCGCACCTATCCGCTGCACCGGATCACGGGGGTGGCGGAGCTCGCGGAGGACTGACCCTGATCACCGGCCCATAGGGCACACTGGACGTTTGGCCGTAGGGAAAGGGTGTACCGAGCGTGAATGGTCCACTGATCGTCCAGTCCGACAAGACCCTGCTCCTGGAAGTCGACCACGAGCGGGCCGACGACTGCCGTCGGGCCATCGCGCCGTTCGCCGAGCTGGAGCGGGCGCCCGAGCACATCCACACCTATCGGGTCACCCCGCTCGGGCTGTGGAACGCGCGCGCCGCCGGGCATGACGCCGAGCAGGTCGTGGACGCGCTGGTGCAGTACAGCCGGTATCCGGTGCCGCACGCGCTGCTCGTGGACATCGCCGAGACGATGGACCGCTACGGGCGGCTCACGCTCAGCAAGCACCCCGCGCACGGGCTGGTGCTGACCACCACCGACCGGCCGGTGCTGGAGGAGGTGCTGAAGTCCAAGCGGATCGCCCCGCTGGTCGGGGCGCGGATCGACCCGGACAGCGTCGTCGTGCACCCCTCCGAACGCGGGCAGATCAAGCAGGTGCTGCTGAAGCTGGGCTGGCCGGCCGAGGACCTCGCCGGGTACGTCGACGGTGAGGCGCATCCGATCGAGCTGCTGGAGGACGGCTGGGCGCTGCGGCCGTACCAGAAGCAGGCCGTGGAGAACTTCTGGCACGGCGGCAGCGGAGTGGTGGTGCTGCCCTGCGGCGCCGGGAAGACGCTGGTCGGGGCCGGGTCCATGGCGCAGGCCAAGTCGACCACGCTCATCCTCGTCACGAACACCGTCTCCGCCCGGCAGTGGAAGCACGAGCTGGTGAAGCGGACCTCGCTGACCGAGGACGAGATCGGTGAGTACAGCGGGACACGCAAGGAGATCCGCCCGGTCACCATCGCCACCTACCAGGTGCTGACGACCAAGCGGAAGGGTGTCTATCCGCACCTGGAGCTGTTCGACTCCCGGGACTGGGGGCTGATCGTCTACGACGAGGTGCATCTGCTGCCGGCTCCTGTCTTCAAGTTCACCGCCGATCTGCAGGCGCGGCGGCGGCTGGGTCTGACGGCCACCCTCGTGCGCGAGGACGGCCGCGAGTCGGATGTGTTCTCGCTGATCGGGCCGAAGCGGTTCGACGCGCCCTGGAAGGAGATCGAGGCGCAGGGGTACATCGCACCGGCCGACTGCGTCGAGGTCCGGGTGAACCTGACGGACTCCGAGCGGCTGGCGTACGCGACGGCCGAGACGGAGGAGAAGTACCGCTTCTGTGCCACCACCGACACCAAGCGGAAGGTGACGGAGGCGATCGTCCGCCGGTTCGCCGGCCAGCAGATCCTGGTCATCGGCCAGTACATCGACCAACTGGACGAGCTGGGCGAGCACTTGAACGCGCCCGTCATCAAGGGCGAGACCTCCAACGCCCAGCGCGAGAAGCTCTTCGACGCCTTCCGCGAGGGCGAGATCAGCGTGCTGGTCGTCTCCAAGGTCGCCAACTTCTCCATCGACCTGCCCGAGGCGACGGTCGCCATCCAGGTCTCCGGCACCTTCGGCTCCCGCCAGGAGGAGGCCCAGCGGCTCGGCCGGGTGCTCCGCCCGAAGGCCGACGGCCACCAGGCGCACTTCTACTCGGTCGTCGCCCGGGACACCATCGACCAGGACTTCGCCGCCCACCGCCAGCGCTTCCTGGCCGAACAGGGCTACGCCTACCGGATCATGGACGCGGACGAGATCCTGGCCGAGGGCAGCACCGGCTGAGCCGCCCGCAGCGCCGCCGCCGCGATCAGCGCCGACCCGAGCAGCAGGGCGGTCGTGGTGCAGAGCGGGGATGCGGAGAGCCGTCGGCCGGCCAGGCGGGCCGAGAGGGCGGCCAAGGCCTCGGGCAGGAGCGCGTCGCCTGCGGGGAAGGCCGTCTTCAGAGCCGGGACGGGCAGCCAGGTGGCCGGGGCGGAGAGGAGCGCCGCGAAGGGCGGGTGGGTCGCGGGGAGCCGCCACCGGGTGACGGTGAAGCCGTGCAGATCGGTGTCGTGGACCACGGCCGCGTCCTCGGCCCGTTAGACGAGCAGGTCGGCCAGGGGTGCGTGCTGCACGACGCACCGGGCGATGAACAGGGTCAGGGAGACGGGCGGTTACTTGCGGCGTATGCCCGCTTCCTCGCCGTACTCGCCGAGGATGACCACGCCGAACGCGGCCTCGGCGAACACCTTGAGGGCGCGCAGGGCGTTGCCGAGCGGGTGGTGGTGCGGGCCGTCCACGGCTGTGGCGCCGGCCGGCGGGCGGACAGGGGCTGGATGGATGGTTGCTGCGCTCATGCCTTCATGGTCGCTCTCGCACGGCCCGACCGGCATCGGTCCACAGAGCCAATCTTCCCGTTCTTCGCGTACCCCCGCGGGTGGAGCGCTCCCCCTACGCCGGTCGGCCTCGCCCCCTAGGGGTCCCCATTCCGATTCACGGCCCGGACCCGGAGTGCGCCCGCGCGAACCCCTCCGGCGCCCGTTCCGGTCCGGGCCTCCGGGCCGCGCTCCGGCCCACGTGAAAACGTTCCTCCGGCACTCGCCGGCGGCACCTGCCGCGCAGGGGCGGGTGCCGGCCGCGGACCCGTTCAGCACTCGAACACACCCTGAATGGACAGAATATTCAGACAATCCGACTCTTCTCCTTCATCTTGTCGGACCGCCCCGCTCCCCGGCTAGCTGGTGGCAGGCCGCCCTCGGGGGGCGGAAAGACAACCCGTAAGGAGAAACAGGTCATGAAGAAGGCCTATGAAGCACCGACCCTCGTCCGACTCGGTTCCTTCCGCAAGGAGACCGGACTCCTGCAGCGCTCGGGCAACGACCGGCTCATCCTGAGCAAGAACTGAACAGGTCGACGAGCGAAGGTCTCTGACCTGACGTCATGACTGATCTGCACGCATGTGCGGGGACGGGCCACGGCGACGCGCACTTCGCGGTCTTCGCAGACCGCGCGGACGCGGCCGCCGCGGCCCGCTCCTTCGCCCGCCCCGGCACCCGCAGCCTCGATCACGCCTCCGGCCGGCCCTGGCTCGTGGGTCACTGGAGCGACCAGGAGATCGTCAGCGCCCGTGTCGGCCCCGCCGCCCTCGCCCTCGTCGGCTGCGTCCCCGCCGACCAAGCGGAACTGGAGCGGGTCGCCGGCTCCCTGCGCGACCTCGCCGCACTCGACGCGTGGGCCCGTTCGCTGCCCGGGAGCTGCCACCTCGTCGCCGCCCTCGACGGACGGATCCGGGTGCAGGGCACCGCCTCCGGTCTCCGTCTGGTCTTCCACGCCCCGGTGCACGGCACCCGGGTGGCCGCGACCCGGGCGGACGTCCTGGCCGCCGCGCTCGGCGTGGAACCGGCGCCGGAACGCCTGGCCGTACGGCTGCTGTGGCCCGTACCGCACCCCCTGCTCGACGAACCGCTGTGGCCCGAGGTCACCGCCGTCGCGCCGGACGAGGCGCTGGTCCTCGCGCCGGACGGACACGGCGCACGCCACACCCGCTGGTGGACACCCCCGGAACCGGTCGTCCCGCTCAGCACGGGCGCCCCCCTGGTCCGCGAGGCCCTCGCCGAGGCCGTGGACGCCCGCACCCGGCACGGCGGCACGGTCAGCTGCGACCTGTCCGGCGGCCTGGACTCCACCTCCGTCTGCTTCCTCGCCGACCGCTCACCGGCCCGCGTCGTCGCCTCCACGTGGCCGGGCCGCGACCCCGCCGACACCGACCTGCACTGGGCGAAGCGGGCCGCCGCCGCCCTGCCGGACGTCGAGCACGTCATCTGGGACGCCGAGGCCTCCCCCCTCGTCTACGACGGGCTGCTCGCCATCGACGACGTCCTGGACGAGCCCACCATCGGCGTCATGGACCGCGCGCGCGTCCTGCACCATCTGCCGGCCATGGCCGAACGGGGCAGCCGGGTGCACCTGACGGGCATCGGCGGCGACCACGTGGCCTGGTGCTCCGAGGCGTACTACCACCGGCTGGCGCGCCGCCGCCCGCTGTTCGCGCTGCGGCAGCTGCGCGGCTTCAAGGCGCTGTGGCAGTGGCCGCTCGGCCCCCTGCTGGGCGCCCTGGCCGACTCCCGGTCCTACGGCACCTGGCTGGCGGACGCGGAGCACCGGCTGCGCGCCCCGCTGCCCCCGACGGTCACCACCAGCCTCGGCTGGGGCATGAGCCCGCGCCTGTTCGAGTGGGCGACCCCCGAGGCGGAGCACCTGGCCCGTACGGCGCTGCGCACGGCCGCCCGGCAGACCGGGCCCCTGCACCCCGACCGGGGACTCCACGCCGACCTGGAACAGATCCGCAACTGCACCCGCATCATCCGGCAGTGGGACCACATGGCGGCCCGCTGCGGACTGCCCATGGCCTCGCCGTTCCTCGACGACCGGGTCATCGAGGCCGCCCTCGCCGTCCGCCCCGACGAACGCGTCTCGCCCTGGCGGTACAAGCCGCTCCTGACCACGGCCATGCGCGGCATCGTGCCCGAGGAGTGCCTGCGCCGCACCAACAAGGCCACCGCCGCGAGGGACGCGGCCGACGGGCTGCGCGAGCACCGCGCCGAACTGAAGGCGCTGTGGGACGACTCCCGCCTGGAACGGCTCGGGCTGGTGGACGGCGAGATGCTGCGCCGCCTGGCCGAGCGCCCCGCCACCCGGCACCTGCGGGAGGCCGTCCTGTACTCGACCATCTCGGTCGAGGTGTGGCTGCGGGCGCTCGACCGGGCGCGGCACGACGTACCGAAGTGACCGACAGACAAAGGAGAGCCGTCATGGCATTGCGGTTCGGTGCCGACATCAGCACCGCGAAGACCGACTACGGCACCGTCCTCCTCGATCAGCGCTCCGGCGTGTACTGGGAGCTGAACCCGACCGCGACCCTGGTGGTCCACACGCTCATGGCGGGCGGTGACGAGGCGGCTGCGGCGGAGGCGGTCACGAAGGCGTTCGACGTCGACCCCGACCGCGCGCGGGCCGACGTCACCGCCCTGGTGGAACAGCTGCGCGCCGACGGCCTGGCCGAATGACCACGCCCAGTGCCCTGGAGCGGCCGTACGGGGTTCCCCTCGGGCGTCGGCTCGCCGCCCGCGCGGTGCTGGTACCGGCCGTCGTCCTCTCGCTGCTGCCACCGCGCCGCATCCGCGCGGTCCTCGGCCTGCTGCGCCGCGGCGCCGCCCCCGCGACCGCGGCCCAGGCTCTGCGGGCCCGCGACGCCCTGTGTGCCGTGAGCCTGCGCTGCGCCGGGCCCAAGGGCTGTCTGCCCCGCTCCCTCGGGGCCGCCCTGCTGTGCCGTCTCGGCGGCACCTGGCCGACCTGGTGCACGGGCGTCCGTGTCGTACCGCCGTTCACCGCGCACGCCTGGATCGAGGCGGAGGGCCTGCTGGTCGGCGAGGACTCACCCGACGGCTACTTCGCCCGGCTGATGGCCATCGGGCCGGTACGGCGATGACGGCGGCGATGACGGCCGGTGAGCGGGACGCCCGCGGCGAGGAGGACACCGACCGGTCCACGCGTGCCGCGGTCCTCGCCGTCTACCGGCTCACCGCCCGCCACCGCGGTGCGATCGCCCTGGCCACCACGCTGACCCTCGTCGCGTCCGCGCTGGGGCTCGCCCAGCCGCTGCTGGCCAAGCGGGTGGTGGACGCGAGCGGCGGCCAGCAGCCCCTCTGGCCGCCGCTGCTGCTGCTCACCGCCCTGTTCGCCGCCGAGGCCGCCACCGGTTCCGCGGGCCGGTTCCTGCTGGAGCGGACGGGCGAAGGCGTCGTACGGACACTGCGCCACACCCTGGTGGGCCGGCTGCTGCGCCTGGAGATGCGGGAGTACGACGCACAGCGCTGCGGCGACCTGATCGCACGGGTGACCGCCGACACCACCCTGCTGCGCGAGGTGGTCGCCCAGGCGCTGGTGGACCTGGTCACCGGGGCCGTGGTCGCCGTCGGCGCGCTGGCCCTGATGGCGTGGCTGGATCCGCTGCTGCTGGTGCTCGTCACGGCGACGGTGGCGACCGCGGCGGCCGTGGTCGCCCTGCTGCTCCGGGGCATCCGCGCCGCTTCGGAGCACATGCAGTCGTCCGTCGGCGCCCTCGCCGCCGACCTGGAACGCGCCCTGGGTGCGCTGTCCATGGTCCGGGTGTACCGCGCGGAGCAGCGGGAGGCGGCCCGCATCGGCGCCCGCGTCGACGACGCCTGCGCCGCCGGGGTGCGGACCGCGAAGTACGCCGCGGTCATGAGCTCGGCCGTCGAACTCGCCGTCCAGGGCTCCTTCCTCCTGGTCCTCGTCGTGGGAGGCCTGCGCACCCGCGGCCACGGTCACTCCGTGGGCGACCTGGTCGCGTTCCTGCTGTACGCCTCCTACCTCGTCGTCCCCCTGTCCTCGGTGTTCCGCGCGGCCGGTCTGATCCAGCGGGGCATGGGGGCCCACCTGCGGATCGAGCAGACCCTGAACCTGCCGGTCGAGCCCACCGGCCCGGCGGCCCCGCCCGTCCGGCAGGCGTCCGGGCACGTACCGGAGGGGGGACCGGCGCGGGTACCGGCCCTGGCACTGGAGGACGTCCACTTCGCCTACCGGCCCGGGCGGCCGGTGCTGCGCGGGGTCTCCTTCACGGTGCCGCAGCGCCGGCAGGTCGCTCTGGTCGGGCTCTCCGGGGCGGGGAAGAGCACCGTGTTCGCCCTGATCGCCCGGTTCTACGAACCCGACGCGGGCCGGCTCCGCTTCCACGGGTGCCCCGCCGCGGAACTCGGCCGTGACGCCAGCCGGGCCGGACTCGCGATCGTGGACCAGAGCAGCCATGTCGTGCGCGGCACGCTCCGCGACAACATCGTCTACGGCCGCCCGGACGCCACCGAGGAGGAGGTGCGCCGAGCACTCGCACTGGCCCGCCTCGATCAGGTGGCCGAGCGGCTGCCCGGCGGACTGCACGGCGCCGTCGGGGAACACGGCGCCACCCTGTCGGGCGGCGAGCGCCAGCGCGTCGCCCTGGCCCGCGCCCTGCTCACCCGCCCGACGCTGCTGCTCCTCGACGAACCCACCTCCCACCTCGACGCCCTCAACGAGGCCGCGCTCACCGCGGCGCTGAAGGACATCACCCGGGAGTGCGCGGTCCTCGTCATCGCGCACCGGCTCTCCACCGTCCAGCACGCGGACCGGATCGTCGTCCTGGACGGGGGCCGGGTCACCGCCTGCGGACGCCATGAGGAACTGCTCACCAGCAGTCCGGTGTACCGGCGGCTGGCGGCGGCGCAGATGGTCCGGCCGGCGGGTGCGGCCGGGAACAATTCACTGGCCCGTCCCTGAGGTCTCCTCTAAAATCTCCGCTCTTGCCCGCCTCCCTCGCACGGAGTGCCGCCGCCCGGACGGAAACCGGACGGTCCGAAGTCGGAAGACGACAGTCACGCAAGACGGAGATTCCCCAGACGGAGATTCGGAGGCACCCCCTTGTCCGCGCCCGCCCATGACCCGCTCGACGACCCCCTCGCCCGGGAACGCTCGCACCTCGCCGCGTCCCGTTCCGCCCTGCGTGCCATGCGCGAGGACGTCGAGGCGCTGGACATCCGCGACGTCACCGCGAACTGGGTCAACGCCGAAGTGCTGTCCCGCCAGATCGACGAGCGGATCAAGGCGCTGGCCGACCTCAGCGACACCCCGCTGTTCTTCGGCCGGCTGGACTACCTGCACGCGCCCGGCGCCGACCAGGCCGAGGGAGCGGACGGAGAACGCTTCTACATCGGGCGGCGGCACGTCCACGACGCCGACGGCGATCCCATGGTCATCGACTGGCGGGCCCCGGTCTCGCAGCCGTTCTACCGGGCGTCCAGGAAGGACCCGATGGACGTCGGGCTGCGCCGCCGCTTCGGCTACACCGGCGGCGACCTCACGGCGTACGAGGACGAGCACCTGTCCGACCCGGAGGAGACCGCGAAGACCAGCAAGCTGCTCCAGCAGGAGATCGAACGGCCCCGCGTCGGCCCCATGCGGGACATCGTCGCCACCATCCAGCCCGAGCAGGACGAGATCGTCCGCTCCGGGCTGTCCGGCACGGTCTGCGTCCAGGGCGGCCCCGGCACCGGAAAGACCGCCGTCGGCCTGCACCGGGTCGCCTACCTCCTCTACGCCCACCGGGAGCGGCTGGCCCGCACCGGCACGCTGGTCATCGGGCCGAACAGGTCCTTCCTCCACTACATCGAGCAAGTCCTCCCCGCACTGGGTGAGTTGTCCGTCCAGCAGGCGACCGTCGACGATCTGGTCGCGCACGTCGAGGTGCGCGGCACGGACGAGGCGGCCGCGGCCCTGGTGAAGGGCGACGCCCGGATGGCCGAGGTGCTCCGCCGGGCCCTGTACTCCCACGTGACCCTGCCGACGGAACCGGTCGTCGTGGTGCGCGGCTCGCGGCGCTGGCGGGTGCCGGCCTACGAACTGGAGGACATCGTCCGGGAGTTGCTGCAGCGGGACATCCGGTACGGGGCCGCCCGCGAGGCGTTGCCGCAGCGGATCGCGCACACGGTGCTGGTGCAGATGGAGCGGGCCGGGGAGGCGCCGGACGACCGGGTGCAGGACGCCGTCGCCCGCAACAGCGCGGTGAAGGCGGCCGTGAAGGAGATCTGGCCGGCCGTGGACCCGGCGAAGCTGGTCCTGCGGCTGCTGACCGACGCGGACTTCCTCGCCGAGCACGCGGCCGGGATCCTGGACGAGGACGAGCAGAAGACGATCCTGTGGGCCAGGCCGGTGCGCAGCGTGAAGTCGGCGAAGTGGGCGCCGGCGGACGCGGTGCTGATCGACGAGGCGGCGGACCTGATCCAGCGCACGCACTCGCTCGGCCACGTGGTCCTCGACGAGGCGCAGGACCTCTCCCCCATGCAGTACCGGGCCGTCGGCCGCCGCTGCACCACGGGCAGCGCGACGGTGCTGGGCGACCTGGCGCAGGGTACGACTCCCTGGGCGACCCGCAGCTGGGACGAAGCCCTCGCCCACCTCGGCAAGACGGAGGGCGTCATCGAGGAGCTGACGGCGGGCTTCCGCGTCCCCACGGACGTCATCGCCTACGCCTCGCGCCTCCTCCCGCACATCGCCCCGGGCCTCACCCCGGTCGCCTCGGTCCGCGAGAACCCGGGCTTCTTCGAGGTCCGCAAGGCGTCGGGGGACGCCGAAGTCGTCGAAGCCTGCGAGGAGTTGCTGCGCAACGAGGGCTCGACGGGCCTGATCGCCGCCGACGCCCGGATCCCGGCGCTGGCCGAGGCGCTGACGGCGGCGGGGATCCCGTACCTCGCCCCGGGCGAGGAGACCACCCGCGAAACCCGCCTCACCCTGGTCCCGGCCTCCCTCGCCAAGGGCCTGGAGTACGACTACGTGGTCCTGGACGAGCCCCAGGCGGTGGTGGACGGGGAGCCGGACGAACGCACCGGCCTGCGCCGCCTGTACGTGGCGCTGACGCGTGCGGTGTCGGGTCTGATCGTGACGCACTCGGCCCCGGTGCCTCCCCAGTTGGCCTGACGGCTAGGGTGCTCTGCGGCTCCGTCACGTCCCCACGGAAAGGCCTCCGTTGAGCACTCCGCCGCCTCCGCACCCCGCGTACCAGCACAACCCGTACCAGCAGAACCCCTACCAGCAGAACCCCGGCCCCTACCAGCAGGCCCCGGTGGGCTATCCGCAGCCCTCCGGGCCGTACGAGCAGGCGCCGGGCGGCTACGGGCAGGCGCCGGGCGGCTATGGGCAGGCCGGGTACCAGCAGGCCCCCGGCGCCCACCCGTCGGCCCCCGGCGCGTACCCGCCCGCTCCCGGTGTCGGGTGCGAGGTGTGCGGTGCGTCGCCCGCGGCACCGGTGACGGTCCGCGGCCACCAGGGCATGCTGGTGATCATGCGGCAGCTGCACCGTCGCGGCACCTTCTGCCACACCTGCGGTCTCGCCGTCTTCCGCAAGATGCAGTCGGACACCATGGCGCAGGGCTGGTGGGGTCCGATGTCGATGTTCATCACGCCCGTCACCCTGCTGATCAACCTCTTCGCCCTGGCCAGGATCCGCAAGCTCCCCGCACCGGTCGCCCCTCAGGGCCCCGGGCTGGACCCGGGCCGCCCGGTGTTCGCACGCCCGATGGGGATGGTGGGCCTCGTCCCGCTCCTCGGCTTCGCATCGCTGGTACTGCTCATCCTCGTCGGGCTGGCGGCCGGCTGATACCAGGACCCGGTCAGGCGGCGTCCTCCCCGTCCAGCGCCCTCCGCCAGTCGGCCACGGCCCCGGCCGAGACCGGCCCCGCCCACCCGGAGGGCCGCGCCGCCCCACCGATGTGGAAGGCGTGGACACCGGCGCCCCGCAGCCGCGGCACGTGCTCCAGGCGCAGGCCGCCGCCCACCAGGAGCTGCTGCTCGTACCCCGGCTCGCCCCGCCGCTCCGCCTCCGCGAGCAGCGTCGGCAGGCCGGCGTCCACACCCGTGGCGGCGCCCGCGGTGAGGTAGGTGTCGAGGCCGGGCAGACCGGCGAGCCGTCTGCGGAGGGCGTTGCGGTCGGCGGCGCGGTCGATCGCCCGGTGGAAGGTCCACGCGCAGCCGTCCAGCGCGTGGACCACACGCTCCACCGCCGCCAGGTCGACCGCGCCGTCCGCGTCGAGGAAGCCGAGGACGAACTGGTCGGCGCCGGCCTCGCGCAGGTCGCCGGCCACCCGGACCAGATGGTCCACGTCACCGGCCGCGAACCCGTCCGCGAGGCGGAGCATCACGCGCAGGTCGATATCGACGGCGGCCCGGATCCCGGCGACCGTGGCGGGCGCGGGGCTGAGCCCGTCGGCCGCCATGTCGGTGACCAGCTCCAGGCGGTCCGCGCCTCCGGCCTGGGCGGCGACCGCGTCCTCGACGTCGAGCGCGATCACCTCCAGGACTGCACGCTTGCTCATGGCACCCCATTCGTCCGTCGGCCACTACAGGTCTAGTCCAATTCCAAGACTACGCCTGTACAGGGGCGCCCTTCACCCGAAGATGTTGAGCTCCCTCCCGCGCGCCCGCCAGCTCCGCCCGACGCCGCCGCACCGAGCCGCAGCGGCTCGTCCCGGCCCCCCGCGGCGCGGAAGAATGGGCGGCATGGCCGACCTCGACGCCCTGCGTCTGCGTTTCACCCGCGCGCTGGAAGCAGCCCGTGCCCCCGGCGGCGGCCCCGATCCGGCGCCGTACGCCGACAGCCTGATCGCCCGCTGGCAGGAACCGCAGCGCAGGTACCACACGGTGGACCACCTCACCGCGGTCCTCGACCACATCGACGCCCTGGAGAAACACGCCGCCGACCCGGACGTCGTACGCCTGGCCGCCTGGTTCCACGACGCCGTCTACCTCCCCGAGCGGTCCGAGAACGAGGAGCGGTCCGCGCGGCTGGCCGAGCGCGCCCTGCCGGAGGCCGGCGTTCCGGAGGCGAAGACCGCCGAGGTGGCCCGGCTGGTCCGGCTCACCGTCACGCACGACCCGGCCGACGACGACCGCGACGGCCAGGTGCTGTGCGACGCCGACCTCGCGATCCTGGCCGCGCCCCCGTCGGCGTACGCCGCCTACACCGCCGGGATTCGCGAGGAGTACCACTTCGTGCCGAACGACGCCTTCAGGGACGGGCGTTCGGCGGTTCTGCGGCAACTCCTTGAGCTGCCCCGGCTGTTCCGCACGCCGTACGGGCAGGAGCACTGGGAGGCCACCGCCCGCTACAACCTCTCCGGCGAGCTGGAAATGCTGTCGCCCTGAGGGACGGCGCCCCCTAGGGTTCGCCCCATGCGACCGATAAGCGGGGATGATCTGATCGAGGCCGTGGCAGGCTGCACGGCGATGCTGCGCGCGGCGGTGGACCGGGACTGGGCTGCCGTGCGGGCCGGGCGGCTGGAGTGGGACTGCCATGCCACCGCGGTCCATGTCGCCGACGATCTGATCGCCTACGCCGCCAACCTGGCCGGGCGCTCGCAGGACGCCTACGTCCCGTTCGAGCTGACCCTGGACGAGGGCACCGGCAACGCGGGCCTGCTGCACGTCATCGAGACGACCGGCGCGCTGCTCGCCGCCGCCGTCCGCACCGCCCCGCCCGGTGTCCGCGGCTTCCACCCCTATCCCTTCCGCAGCGCCGACGCCGAGGGCTTCGCGGCGATGGGTGTCGCCGAGGTGCTGCTGCACGCGCACGACATGGCCGAGGGGCTGGGGCTCCCGTACGAGCCGCCCGCCGAGCTCGTCGCCTCCCTCCTGGCCTGCCTCTTCCCGCACGTCCAGCCCGGCCCCGCGCCCTGGCCGACCCTGCTGTGGGCCACCGGCCGCGGCGAGCTGCCCGGCCGCGCCCCGGTCACCGAGTGGCGCTGGCGCAACAACCTCGTCATCCCGGCCGAGCGCCTCACCCTCACCGGCCTGCGCCCGGCCGCCGCCCACGATCTGCGCCTGGGCGGCGACGGCGGCTTCGAGTGGGTCGAGGGCGGGCCGTACGAGGGCACGCGCGACGCCGCCGGGATGCTGCTGAAGGCCTACGAGGCGGGGGTGCACCGGCCGGAGTTCGGGGTCTTCGTGCTGGTCCGGCACGAGGACGGCCGCGCGATCGGCGGCATGGGCTTCCACGGCGTCCCGGACGAGGACGGCCGGGCGGAGATCGGCTACGACCTCGCCGAGGGCGCCCGCGGCCAGGGGTACGCGACGGAGGCGCTGCGGGCGCTGGCGGACTGGGCGCTGGCCCGGGAGGACGTCGGCTGCCTCTTCGCCACCGTCGAGCGGGACAACACCGCCTCGCAGGCCGTGGTCCGCCGGGCCGGGTTCACGCAGGTCAGCGACGAGGGGGCCGAGTTCGCCTACGAACTGCGCCGCTGAGCGAACCCCTTGCGCCGGCGCAGGCCCGAGTCCGTCAGCAGCCGCACCACCTCGCGGCTGCTGACCTCCACCGCTCCGGCGGCCACCGCGTCGCCGTACCGGTGCGACGGCAGGTCGTAGTGATCGCGCTCGAAGGCCCGCCGGGGCACGCCCAACCGCTCGGCGAACGCGTGCAGTTCGTCGTACGACACATCGCTGACCAGGTGCGACCACATGCGGCCGTGTCCGGGCCAGGCGGGCGGGTCGATGTACAGCGTCACGACGAGGTCATTCCGCCGGTGGCCGTGCCCAGGGAGCCCACGGCCGCGACCTTCACGCCCGCCTTGGCGCACACCCAGTGCGGGTCGGGGCCCAGTTCGGGCTCCACGTCCAGCGCGTGCGGATCGCCGGAACCGCACACCGGGCACAGCGGCCAGCGGCCGTACCGCTCCAGCAGCGCGTCCTGGACGTCCTGGGCGACCAGCCCGGCCACGTAGGCGGCGCCGTCCGGCCACTGCTCGACCCACCAGCGCCGTTCCGCGACGGAGTCCTCGACCAGCGACACCACGTCCGCCTCCGCCACCTGGCCCGCGACGAGGTCGGCCAGCACGAGGGCGCGCGCGGCGTGCAGGGCCTGCTCAAGAGGACTGATGGGTTCCATGGAACTCATTGTGCGCACTCTTGACCGCGCCGCCGAACCGAAAATACCTTTCATCCGTGACCCAGGACGTGAAGGAAACTTTCGGCAGTCCGGGCGGATCCCTCGCCGCCAAGGTGCGCACCCTCGGCCCTTCCATGACCCGGTCGATGCAGCGCGTGGCGGAGGCCGTCGCGAGCGACCCGGCCGGCTGCGCCGCCCTCACGGTCACCGGCCTCGCCGAGCTCACCGGCACCAGCGAGGCCACCGTCGTGCGCACCGCGCGCCTGCTCGGCTACCCCGGCTACCGCGATCTGCGCCTGGCCCTCGCCGGGCTCGCCGCCCAGCAGCAGTCGGGGCGCGCGCCCGCGATCACGACCGACATCGCGGTGGACGACCCCATCGCCGACGTCGTCGCCAAGCTCGCCTACGAGGAGCAGCAGACCCTCGCCGACACGGCCGCCGGCCTCGACACCGCCCAGCTGGGCGCCGCCGTCGGCGCGCTGGCCGGCGCACGGCGCACCGATGTGTACGGCATCGGGGCGTCCGGGCTCGTCGCCCAGGACCTCACCCAGAAGCTGCTCCGCATAGGCCTCATAGCCCACGCCCACGGCGATCCGCACCTCGCGGTGACCAACGCGGTGCAGCTCCGCTCGGGCGACGTGGCGATCGCGATCACCCACTCCGGCTCGACGGGGGACGTCATCGAGCCGCTGCGGGTCGCCTTCGAGCACGGGGCCACCACCGTGGCCATCACCGGCCGGCCCGACTCGCCGGTCACCCAGTACGCCGACCACGTACTGACCACGTCCACCTCACGGGAGAGCGAGCTGCGACCGGCCGCGATGTCCTCGCGGACGAGCCAACTGCTCGTGGTGGACTGTCTGTTCGTGGGAGTGGCCCAGCGCACCTACGAGACGGCGGCGCCCGCGCTGGCCGCGTCGTACGAGGCACTGGCTCATCGGCATCGCACCCGCCCCAGGTGATCCACCTCCGCATCGCCTCGGGTGGGCGACAGCACGCACCACGGCACCCAGACCTGAGAGAGCCACCCCCCATGACCTCCTCTGACCTGCGTCGTCAGCTGGCTTCCCTGACCACCGAAGCCTTCCGGCCGGAGCTGGCCGACATCGATCGTCTGCCCACCCTCGACATCGCCCGCCTGATGAACGGCGAGGACGCGGGCGTGCCCGCCGCCGTCGCCGTCCAGCTTCCCCGGATCGCCGCCGCCATCGACGCCCTCGCGGAACGGATGGCGCGCGGCGGGCGGCTCGTCTACGCCGGCGCGGGCACCGCCGGCCGGCTCGGGGTGCTGGACGCCTCCGAGTGCCCGCCCACCTTCAACACCGATCCCGCCCAGGTCGTCGGCCTGATCGCGGGCGGGCCCGAGGCGATGGTCAGCTCCGTCGAGGGCGCGGAGGACTCGCGCGAGCTGGCCCGCCAGGACCTGGACGCGCTGAAGCTCACCCCGGACGACACGGTCGTCGGTGTCTCCGCCTCCGGCCGCACCCCCTACGCGATCGGCGCCGTCGAGCACGCCCGTGCCCTGGGCGCGCTGACCATCGGCCTGGCCTGCAACGAGCACAGCGCGCTCGCGGCGGCGGCCGAGCACGGCATCGAGGTGGTGGTCGGCCCCGAGCTGGTCACCGGCTCGACCCGGCTGAAGGCCGGCACGGCCCAGAAGCTCGTCCTCAACATGCTGTCGACGATCACGATGATCCGGCTCGGCAAGACCTACGGGAACCTGATGGTCGACGTCCGCGCGTCGAACGACAAACTCCGGGCCCGTTCCCGCCGGATCGTGTCCCTGGCCACGGGCGCGCCGGACGACGAGATCGAGCGGGCCCTCACCGAGTCCGGCGGCGAGGTGAAGAACGCGATCCTGGCACTGCTCGCCGGTGTCGACGGCCCGACGGCCGCCCGCCTTCTGGAGGAGTCCGGCGGCCATCTGCGTGCCGCGCTGGCGCACACGGCCCGCTGACCCGCACGCTCGGGGCGTGCGCAACGACCCCGCCTCCACCGCGACCGCCCTCCTGACCCGGGTCGGCGGCCCGGCCAACGTCATCTCCGTGGCCCACTGCATGACCCGCCTGCGGCTGACCCTCGCCGACCCGGCGGCGGCGAACGAGGCGGAGCTGCGCGCCCTGCCCGGTGTCCTCGGGGTGGTGTCCGACGGCCCCACCTGCCAGCTCGTGCTGGGCCCCGGGGTGGTCGACGAGGTCACGGCGGAGGTGGCGGCCCGGGTCGCCGCCGGGCGACCGGAGGAGGACGCCCCCGGGGCACGGTTGAAGGAGGAGCTGCGGCGGCGGAACGCCACCCCGTTCAAGACCGCCCTGCGCCGCGTCGCGAACGTCTTCGTGCCGCTCATCCCGGCCCTGATCGGCTGCGGTGTCCTCGCCGGACTCAACGGTCTGCTGGTCAACGCCGGCTGGCTGCCCGGCCTGACCCCCGCCCTGGCGGCCGTCGCATCCGCCTTCCTGGCGCTGATCGCGGTGTTCGTCGGCCACCACACGGCCAGGGAGTTCGGCGGCACCCCCGTGCTCGGCGCCGCGGTCGCCGCCGTCGTCGTGTATCCGGGTGTGGCGAAGGTGACGGCGTTCGGGACACACCTGGCGCCCGGGCAGGGCGGGGTGCTCGGCGCGCTCGTGGCGGCGCTGCTGGCGACGCGGGTGGAGAAGTGGTGCCGGGGCAGGGTCCCCGGAGCCCTGGACGTCCTGCTCACCCCCACGGTCACCGTGCTCGTCCCCGGACTGGTGACGCTGTACGGGCTGATGTACGCGGCCGGCGCGGTGGCGTCGGCCATCGGCACGGCGGCGAACTGGCTCCTCGCGACCGCCGGAGCCGCGGCCGGACTCGTCCTGGGCGGCCTGTTCCTGCCGCTGGTGATGCTGGGCCTGCACCAGGCCCTCATCCCCATCCACACCACCCTCATCGAACAGCAGGGCTACACCGTGCTGCTCCCCCTGCTGGCCATGGCGGGCGCGGGTCAGGTGGGCGCGGCGCTCGCGGTGTACATCCGCCTGCGCCACGACGTCTCCCTGCGGACGACGATCCGCTCGGCGCTCCCGGCCGGGCTGCTGGGCGTCGGCGAGCCCCTGATCTACGGCGTCTCGCTCCCCCTCGGCCGGCCGTTCCTGACGGCCTGCGCGGGCGGCGCGGCGGGCGGGGCGTTCGTCGGCTTCTTCGCGATGCTCGGCACCCGGGTGGGAGCGACGGCGATCGGACCGTCGGGCTGGGCCCTGTTCCCGCTGCTGACGGGAAACCGGGGCCCGGCGGTCGCGGCGGCGATCTACGCCGGCGGGCTCCTGACCGGATACGCGGTCGGTTTCGCGGCGACGTACCTCTTCGGTTTCCCGCGCCGCCGCCGGGCGACCACTCCCGCGTGAGGCGATACCGTCGAGCTGACGCCGCCGGCCGGCATCACCCTGGACACGGAGAAACCGAAGGACTACGCGGACCGATCATGAACCACGCCCAGCTCGCCGCTCTCGGACGGGCCCTCCGGTTGCTCGGGGAGCACGGGGAGGCGGTGACCGCCGACACGCCGGACGCCCGGCTGCACGAGATCAAGGCCGATCTGCGCAGGGCGCTCGATCTGCTGGACGAGAGTGTCGCCTCCAGCGCACCGAGCACCCGGTGCGCCGAGCATCCGCAAGGGCCCGTCGACGAGAGCGCTCCCGATCTGTGTCTGCTCTGTGAGACCCGGCGGCGCGCAGCTCGGCGGTCGGAGTTCCAGGGCCGGCCCGGTCCGGCGCAGCCGGTGCCCACCGCGCCCTCCCGGTACGGCGTGCGCGCCGACCGGCCCCAGCCGCAGCAGCGCTGGCTGCCGGAGGCGTGGAACGGGCAGGAGTGGCAGCTGTGCGGGACACCGCGCAGGGACCGGCGCGAGGCCGAGGCGTATCTCGCCGCCCAGCGGCGCGGATCGCGGCCCGCGATGGCCTACCGGCTCGTGCACGAGTTCACCGACTACGAGGTGCTGCGGGTGTGGGGCACACCCGTGCACATCGACATCGAGCCCATGGGCAACCTGTAGGCGTCAGGCGTCAGGCCAGCAGGGGCAACGGCGGGAAGTCATACCCCTCCCATATGGTCCGGCTCCGCTCCTCCGGGTACGGCGCCACCGTCGGTTCCGCGTCCAGGATCTGCACCAGGCGGGACTGCGGGTCGTGGACCGGCCAGCCGGGGTCTCCCGTCCGCGCGAACCTCGTCCAGGCACCTCTCATGAACGCGGACAGCCGCTCCGCCTCGGGTGTGGGCTTCCCGCCGGGGAAGAAGAGGCCGCCGATGTCCGCGCCGTACGTGCCGAAGAGGAGCGGGATGTCCAGGGCGTGGCAGGCGCCCAGCAGGCTGCCGCTGCGGGGGGCCGGCCAGGTCAGTTCGTAGACGTGGGCGCGGCCGCCGCCGGCGTGCTGAGCCTCCGCGAGGCGCAGGCTCGGTAGCGCGAACAGCCAGTCGGTCTGGACCCGTTCGAAGAGCTGCTCGGCGGAGGCGTCGGGGTAGGCCGCCCGGTAGGCCGCCGCGCCGCTCTCGCCACCCGGTGCGTACAGCCGCAGGGTCGCCGCCGCCACGTCGTCGGTGATCTTGCCGGCCAGGTCCGCCGTGACCAGGAACAGGCGGTACTCGTCGCGGTTGTGACCGACCAGCAGCTCCACCTCCCTCGCCGCGCCCGACGCGAGGGCCTGCCAGGGGGTCGTCGGCAGTACGTCGCCGTCGACCACCGGGGCGAACGGCACGGTCGTCGGGGCCGCCTGGCCCCAGCGGTCGGTGCGCTGGGGCATCTTGGCGCCCAGTGCCGCGCCCGCCTCGGCGAGGCGGTGCGGGTCGGTCGCGGCCAGGTCGGCGGCCGTGGGCCCGCATCCCGCCTCGGCGGCCAGGGCCACCGCCATGTCGCGGGCGAGGTCGGCGGAGAAGAACGTGCCGGGCACGCTCTGGGCCACCGCACGGCGGAACAGGCCCCGTGTTCCGGGCATCGCGAGCAGCGAGGCGATGGATCCCGCGCCCGCCGACTCGCCGAAGACCGTCACCCGGCCGGGATCACCGCCGAACGCGGTGATGTTCTCCTGCACCCATTCCAGGGCCGCCACCTGGTCCAGCAGGCCGCGGTTGGCGGGTGCGCCGTCCCAGAGGGCGAAACCCTCCATGCCCAGGCGGTAGTTGAGGGTGACGACCACGACGTCGCCTTCGCGGGCCAGGTGCTGCGCGTCGTAGCCGGGCTGGCCGGAGTGGCCCATCTTGAACGCGCCGCCGTGGATCCACACCATCACCGGGCGGGCGGCGGACGGGTCCGGGTCCGGGGTCCAGACGTTGACCGTGAGCCATCCCTCGTCCTGCGCGGCGGGGAGCCGGGCCGTGCGGCCGAGGATGCCGGGCTCCTGCGGGGGCGGCGGGCCGAACGCGTACGCCTGGCGGGTGCCGTCCCAGGGGCGGGGCGGGCGCGGGGCCTGGAAGCGGGCCGCACCGACGGGCGGTTCGGCGAAGGGGATGCCCCGGAACACCGACAGGCCCTGCTCACGCAGCCCGCGCACCGCGCCGTGGGCGGTGCGCACCACGGGGCCGGAATCGCTCTTCGTCATCGCTCGCTCCCCTGACTTCAGCCTCACTGCTCATCAGGGGAACGCACGACGACGAACACAAGTGCCCGTCAGAAAGCATCAGGACGAGTGAGTTTCAGCTGAGCGTCTTCAGTGAAGCCGCGTCGTACGGCTTCAGCTCGTCGAAGCGGTCGGAGAGCACCTTGGCCGCCCACTCCGGGTCCTGGAGCAGCGCGCGGCCCACGGCGACCATGTCGAACTCGTCCGCCTCCATGCGGTCCAGGAGGTTGTCGATGCCCTTGACCTCGGAGCCCTGGCCCTGGAAGGCGTTGATGAAGTCACCGTCGAGGCCGACCGAGCCGACGGAGATGACCTGCTTGCCGGTGAGCTTCTTCGTCCAGCCGGCCAGGTTGAGGTCGGAACCGTCGAACTCCGGCAGCCAGTACCGGCGGGTGGAGGCGTGGAAGACGTCGACGCCGGCCGCGGCGAGCGGGGTCAGGATGGCCTCCAGCTCCTCGGGGGTCTCGGCGAGCCGGGCGGTGTAGTCCTGCTGCTTCCACTGCGAGTAGCGGAAGAGGACCGGGAAGTCGGCGGAGACCGCCTCGCGGACCGCGGCCACGATCTCCGCGGAGAACTTCGTACGGGCCACCGGGTCGCCGCCGTAGGCGTCCGTGCGCCGGTTGGTGCCCTCCCACAGGAACTGGTCGAGGAGGTAGCCGTGCGCGCCGTGGATCTCCACGCCGTCGAAGCCGATGCGCTCGGCGTCGGCGGCGGCCTCGGCGAACGCGCCGATCACGTCGTCCAGGTCCTTCTGGGTCATCGCCTTGCCCGTGGGCTCGGCACCCGCGGTGACCAGGCCGGAGGGGCCGACGGCCGGGGCGTCCGGGAAGGGGGCGTCGCCCTGCTTGCGGACCATGCCGATGTGCCACAGCTGCGGCACGATGGTGCCGCCCGCCGCGTGCACGTCCTCGGCGACCTTCGCCCAGCCCGCGAGCTGCTCCTCGCCGTGGAACCGGGGCACGCGGTCGCTCTGCCCGGCCGACTCGTGGCCGACGTACGTCCCCTCGGTGACGATCAGCCCGACACCGGCGGCGGCACGGCGGGAGTAGTAGGAGCGCACGTCGTCGCCGGGGATGCCGCCCGGCGAGAACATGCGGGTCATCGGCGCCATCACGATCCGGTTCGGAACGGTGAGACCGTTCAGCGCGATCGGGCGGGACAGTATCTGGGCCGCGCGGGAGGCGGGGGTCGTGACGGTCACGTGAGGGGCTCCTCGTGAAACGCAGGGTCAACCGGTCGGTATGTGAGCACGCATTGTTGCAGCCTCTTAAGTAATCGCCTAGGTGCTGCCTCACATTCCGCCCCGGCCGAGCCCTTCACGTGACACCCCTCACACTGTTCCGGTTCAGCCGCCGGACCCGCTCCCGCAGCACCTCTCCCGGCGGCGCCGGCTCGACCGACTCCGGCGGACAGTCCCACTCCCGCCCACCCCCGACGGGCCTCAGCTGCACACGACCACCCACCCGCCCCATCACCTCGCCGAGCCGCCCGCTGCGCGCGTCGACGGCGTACTCCGGCACACGGCTCAGCGCGGCCGCCAGCCGGGAGGCCGCACCGAGATTGCAGCGGCCCAGGTCGACCAGGGCGTACGGGTCCTCGTCCGAGGTGCTCAGCGGGTCGACCCGGAGCGACGGCAGGACGACGCCGACTCCGCGCAGGGCCGTGCGCAGCCGTTCGACGGCTTCCTCGGCGGTCCGGGCGGGCCGCTCGTCGGCGTTCGCTTCCTTCGCTTCCATTGCGCCAATTCCTCCACGCTGAGTGTTCCCGTTCACCACACAGCGTGGCCGCCGGCGTCCTAGCCTGGCCAGACACGGCGTCCCAACAGCACCGTTTGTAGGACGAGGAGTTGCCATGCCGGGACCGAAGGACCTCGACCCGTCGTCATCACCGCGCGCGCTGCTGGGCGCCGAGTTACGGCACGCCCGCGAGCGGATGGGGCTGAGCCAGGAGCAGTTGGGGCAGCGGCTGTTCGTGAGCGGGTCGTTCATCGGGCAGCTGGAGGCGGGGACACGGCGGATGCAGCCGGAGTTCGCGCGGATGCTGGACGACGCACTGGAGACGAACGGCTTCTTCCAGCGGAACTGCGGGGCGGCGGCCAAGTCGAAGTTCGAGGAGCACTTCGAGGGGGTGGCGGAGGCCGAGGCTCAAGCCACGGCGATCAGGGAGTACACGCCGCTCCTGATCCCCGGGCTGCTGCAGACGCGCGCGTACGCCCAGGCCGTGAACCGCGCGCACGATCCGATGGCTCCGGAGGAGACCATCGACGAGTGGACGGAAGGCCGGATGGAGCGGATCCGCCTACTCGACCATCCAACAAAGCCGTTGTTGTGGGCGGTGCTTGACGAGGCGGCGTTGCGCCGGGAGACGGGAGGCCGAGCGGTGATGGCGGAGGCCCTGCGGCACGTCGCCGGACTGGCCTGCCGGAACCGGGTCATCGTGCAGGTGCTGCCGTTCAGCGCGGGTGCGCACGCGGCGATGCAGGGCGACCTGAAGCTGATGGAGTTCGCGGACGCCCCGCCATTGGTCTACTACGAGGGGGTGCGCACCGGGCGGGTGGAGGACGACCCTGCCACCGTCGCCCACCTCCGATTCAGGTACGACCTCCTCGTGGCCTCCGCGCTGTCGCGGGACAAGTCCCTGGCCCTCATCGAGGCGCTGGCGGAGGATTACGCCCATGAGGAACACCCCTGACCACGACCTGAGCACGGCCGTCTGGATCAAGTCGAGCTACAGCGGCGGTGGCAACAACTGCCTGGAAGTCGTCACCGATCACCCCACCCACATCCCCGTCCGCGACTCCAAGACCCCCCAAGGCCCGAAGCTCGCGTTCCGGCCGGAGGCATGGTCGGCGTTCGTCGCGAACCTCAAGCCTTGAGCTCCGAGCCCTCTTTGCAAGGAACGGGTGGTGGGCCTCAACCCACCCTCCCACCCGGCGAGTTGACTTGACGCATTCGACTTGCGACGCACGGTGACGATCCTCTAGCGTCCCGCATAACGAACAGCCCCCGTCAGGTGCTACCAACACCTGCGGGGGCTTAACCGCCGAGATCGGAAAGAGCGATCCCGTGGCTGACGCCAAGCTTAGTCCTGCCCTCCTGCCCGCGCACGCATCCCCACACCCGATGGCCAACCCGGGCTACGGCAAACGCTCCGCACCGGGCCAACGCCCCCGCACCCACCACGCCTTCACGCACCTCGCACCCCGCGAAGCAGCCATCGCCGACTACCTCGACCGCCTCCCCGAAGGCGCCGACATCTCGGTGAAGACGCTGGCCAAGCAGCTCCCCTACGGCCAGTGCGCCCTCCGTACTGCCCTCAACCGCATCCAGGCGGCGGGGCACTTGCGGCGAGGAAGGGAGCGGCTGGAAACGGAAGACGGCGGCTCGCGCTGGATCACCCGATCGTGGTGGTCCCGTACCGCACGCGACGACGCCTGGTGGGCGGCGTTCACGCGCGGCGACGTACCGGAGGATGCGCCCCCGCCCGAACGGCCCGGCCCCACCCGTTCCCGCGCGCACATCCTCCTCGCCGCCCTCGGCCGCACGGCCCCCGTCCTGTCCCTCTCCGCCGCCGACTGCGCCGCGCTCGCCCCGCTGCTGACCGAGTGGTTCGCACGGGGGGCCACCGACGAGGCAGTGCTCCGCGCCCTGACCGACGGCCTGCCGTCACCGGTCCACCACCCGGCCGCGCTGGTCCGCCGGCGCCTCGTCGACAAGCTCCCGCCGGAACCGGTCCGGGAGAGGCCCCGCCCACCTCGCCGGGTCCTGGAGTGCGCGGAGTGCGGGGTGCCGGGGCGGCCGGACGCACTGCCGGGGGGCGTGTGCGGCGGTTGCCGGGGCGAACGCGCCCCCGCGCACCCTCGTACGCCCCTGCCCGCCCCCGCGGTCCACGCACGCGCGGGCGAGATCAGGGCTGCGATGTCCCTACGACGACGAGAGAGGACACCGAGATGATGCCCATCGAGGACTTCGAGGAGCTGGCCGAAGCCGCCCCTGATGCCGTTCGCCTCGAATTCGTCAACGGCCGCGTCCGCACCAAGGAACCACTCAGCATTGAGGACTTCGAGGAACTGGAGCGCCGGGCGCCGGAGACCGTCCGGCTTGAGTACCTGAACGGGAAACTGGAGGTCAAAGCCCCCCAGGACGGCAACCACTCCTGCATTCACGCGTGGCTGACGCGCCAGCTCCTCCTCCAGTGTCCCGGCCACGGCCTCTACCCCTTCTCCGGCGTCAAGACACAGACCGACCGCAATGGACGGGCCCGCACGGACGGGGCCTACGCGCGGCGCGGTCACTTCAAGGGGCACGGCGAATGGTCCGACCCCGACGGCATCCTCATGGTCCTGGAGATCACTGTCCGCGACCTGGGCACCAACCAGCGCGACCGCATCGACAAACCGATCGGTTACGCCGGGGCGGAGATCCCCGTCTACCTCCTCATCGATCGCGACAACAACACCGTCGTCGTCCACAGCGAGCCGAAAGACGGCCGTTACCGGCAGATCGTCTCTCACCCTTGGGGTTCCCCAGTGGACATCCCCGCCCCCGTCGGCATCACCCTCGACACCACCGAGCTGAAGGACTACGCCGACTGACCCTTCCCACTCCCCCTCCCCCGTTCTGTCGATATCAAGTATCTTGACATCGAGATTACTTGGACGGTGAGAAACGGGGGCTGGCCATGCGACGGGCCGGAGACGGCAAGAGCGGCGGAGACGGGCTGATAGCGCAGCTACGGCAGCCGCCGGGCGGGCGGGACGCGCGGACCATGCTGATCGCGCAGTGCGTGGACCGGACCGGGACCGGCGTGTGGGCTGCGGCCTCCGTCCTCTACTTCACCTTCGTGAGCGGGCTGGACGCGCGCCAGCTCGGTCTGCTGCTGGGGGTGGGCGCGGTCGCGGGGATCGCCGGATCACCCCTCGCCGGGCGAGCCGCCGAACGGCTTCCCGTACGGACGCTGCTGATCGGCTGTCACCTGCTGCGCCTGGTGACGATGCTCCTGCTGCTGGTCGCCGACGACCTCGCCACCCTGCTGCCGGTGGTCGCCCTCACCAGCCTGGGCGAGCGCGCGGCCAAGACGCTGGAGATGCTCTTCGCCACCCGGGTCGCGGGTGAGCGGCGGACCATCTACCAGGCGCTGTTCCGCAGCGTGGCCAACGCCGGTTACGCCGTCGGCGCGGGCATCGCCGCGCTCGGCCTCGCCGTGGGCACCCCGAACGCCTACCGCGCGCTGATCCTGGCCAACGCGCTCTCCTACGTCGTGGCCGCCGCACTGGTCTGGCAGACCCGGGAGCCGGCCGGACACGGCCTGATCGTGGCACACAGCGACACCAGCGACAACAGCGCCTCCGAGGCGCCAGCGCCCTCCACGCCCACCCCCTGGCGCGACCCCGGCTACCTGCTCTTCGTCCTGCTCGACATCCCGATGAACCTGGACGACGCGATTCTCAACGTCGGGCTGCCGCTGTGGCTGGTGCACCACACCAGCGCGCCGCACGCGGTCGTCCCCGCCTTCCTCGTGGTCAACACCGTGCTGGTGGTGGTCCTGCAACTCCGGGTCTCGGCCTGGGCCGAAGGCCCGCGCAGGGCGGCCGCGGCAGTGGGCTGGTACGGGATGACGCTGCTCGCCGGCTGCCTCCTGCTGGCGACCGCCACCGGCGGCGCGGCGTGGTCGGCCTCCCTCGCCATGCTCACGGCGGCGCTGCTGGTCACCCTGGCCGAACTGCTGCGCTCGGTGAGCTCCTGGGAGCTGGCGGTCGTGCTGGCGCCGCCGCGTGCCCGGGCTTCCTATCTGGGCGTGGCCGGGATGGCGCAGTCGGTGCAGAAGTCGGTGGGTCCCCTGCTGCTGACCGGCGCGGTGATGACGGCCGGTCCGGCGGGCTGGCTGGCGCTCGGCGCGGCCGTCACCGGGCTGAGCGTGGTGCAGCGGCAGGCCAGCCTGCGGCGGCTGACGGCTCTCACCGCGCCCGCGAGCGGCTCCCGGACACGCCGGAGGGCGGCACTCCCCGCCACTGACAGGGAGTGCCGCCCTCGGTAAGGACGTTGATCAACCAGGGGTCGAGACCCCGAGGTGGATCAGAAGTCCATGTCACCGCCCGGCATGCCGCCACCGGCCGGCGCGGCGGCCTTCTCCGGCTTGTCGGCGATGACGGCCTCGGTGGTGAGGAACAGCGCGGCGATGGAGGCGGCGTTCTGCAGCGCGGAACGGGTCACCTTCGCCGGGTCGATGATGCCCTCGGCGACCAGGTCGACGTACTCGCCGGTCGCGGCGTTCAGGCCGTGGCCCGGGGTCAGGTTGCGCACCTTCTCCACCACGACACCGCCTTCGAGGCCGGCGTTGACGGCGATCTGCTTCAGCGGGGCCTCCAGCGCGATGCGCACGGCGTTGGCGCCGGTCGCCTCGTCACCGTCGAGCTCCAGCTTCTCGAAGACCTGGGAGGCCTGCAGCAGGGCCACGCCACCACCGGCGACGATGCCCTCCTCGACGGCCGCCTTGGCGTTGCGGACGGCGTCCTCGATGCGGTGCTTGCGCTCCTTGAGCTCCACCTCGGTGGCGGCACCGGCCTTGATGACCGCGACACCGCCGGCGAGCTTCGCCAGGCGCTCCTGCAGCTTCTCGCGGTCGTAGTCGGAGTCGCTGTTCTCGATCTCGGCGCGGATCTGGTTCACCCGGCCGTTGACCTGGTCCGAGGAACCGGCACCGTCGACGATGGTGGTCTCGTCCTTGGTGATGACGACCTTGCGGGCGCGGCCCAGGAGGTCCAGGGTCGCGTTCTCCAGCTTGAGGCCGACCTCCTCGGAGATGACCTCGCCGCCCGTGAGGATGGCGATGTCGCCGAGCATGGCCTTGCGGCGGTCGCCGAAGCCCGGGGCCTTGACGGCGACGGACTTGAAGGTGCCGCGGATCTTGTTGACGACCAGGGTCGACAGGGCCTCGCCCTCGACGTCCTCGGCGATGATCAGCAGCGGCTTGCCCGACTGCATGACCTTCTCCAGCAGCGGGAGCAGGTCCTTGACCGAGGAGATCTTGGAGTTGGCGATGAGGATGTACGGGTCCTCGAGGACCGCCTCCATGCGCTCCATGTCGGTCGCGAAGTAGGCGGAGATGTAGCCCTTGTCGAAGCGCATGCCCTCGGTGAGCTCAAGCTCCAGGCCGAAGGTGTTGCTCTCCTCGACGGTGATGACGCCTTCCTTGCCGACCTTGTCCATGGCCTCGGCGATCAGCTCGCCGATCTGGGTGTCGGCGGCGGAGATGGACGCGGTGGAGGCGATCTGCTCCTTGGTCTCGACGTCCTTCGCCTGCTCCAGCAGGGCGGCGGAGACGGCCTCGACGGCCTTCTCGATACCGCGCTTCAGGGCCATCGGGTTGGCGCCGGCGGCGACGTTGCGCAGACCCTCCTTGACCAGGGCCTGGGCGAGGACGGTCGCGGTGGTCGTACCGTCACCGGCGACGTCGTCCGTCTTCTTGGCGACTTCCTTGACCAGCTCGGCGCCGATCTTCTCGTACGGGTCCTCGAGCTCGATCTCCTTGGCGATGGAGACACCATCGTTGGTGATCGTGGGGGCGCCCCACTTCTTCTCGAGGACGACGTTGCGGCCCTTGGGGCCGAGCGTCACCTTGACGGCGTCCGCGAGCTGGTTCATGCCGCGCTCGAGGCCGCGCCGCGCCTCCTCGTCGAACGCGATGATCTTGGCCATGTGAAGTGGTCCCTCCAGGACTGGGGGTGATTCCTTCGGACCGCGCCCGCGCCCGCGACGGACGGCTCGCCGGCCTCGTGGTTCCTTGCCCCACTTGGCCCGCGGGCCTCACCGACCCGGTCCTTCACTGTCACTCTCACCTTCAGAGTGCTAACGCAATGATTAGCACTCGCCCTGGTCGAGTGCAAGCGGCTCAGCCGGATCAGCCTGGGGCGAACAGGGCACCCCGGACACGCCGAAGGGCCCGCACCCTGTGCGAGGTGCGGGCCCTTCGTGCGAAAAATGTTCAGGCGCTGAGGCGAACCATGTCGGCCTGCGGGCCCTTCTGGCCCTGCGAGATCTCGAACTCCACCCGCTGGCCCTCTTCCAGGGTGCGGTAGCCGTCCATCTGAATGGCGCTGTAGTGGACGAAGACGTCCGCACCACCGTCGACCGCGATGAAGCCGTACCCCTTCTCCGCGTTGAACCACTTGACGGTGCCCTGAGCCATGCCTAACTCCCCTATTACTGGCCCTTGCACAGATCCGCACTTCGCGGACCCGGGTCAGACCTCACCCCCCAATCGGTCGGGGGCGTGCGCCGGAACGCGTCGACCGCGGCTGAATGTATCTGTCCAACTGCCGTCTGCAACAGGTCAAACGGACGAGAATTCTGGACGCGAACGGTCCGAAAAGTGGTGAGAATTCACCCGACTTCGGGGCAAGTCGGACCCCGCAAACGTTACAAAAGCCGCATAAAACCCCCGCATTTTGGCTGCTTCCTGCGGGGTGTGCGGCATGAAATCCAGGGCTTGCGACCCGGAGGTCGTGGCCAGGTTCCCCAACTGTACCGCGCTCAATCACGCAGAATTGCCCCCTCCGCTTCTCTCACGGAGGAGGCAATTCCATGAACAATGGGTAACTGAAGTTACCGAAGGTAACGATCAGCCGCCGGCGACCGCCGGAATGATGGAGACACCGGCGCCGTCCGGCGTGGCGGTCTCCAGGCCCTGCTCGAAGCGGACGTCGTCGTCATTGACGTAGACGTTCACGAACCGGCGCAGCCTGCCCTGGTCGTCCAGGACGCGGGCGGCGATCCCGGTGTGGTTCTTCTCCAGGTCCTCGATGACCTCGGCGAGGGTCGCGCCGTCGGCACTGACCTCGGCCCGGCCGCCGGTGTAGGTGCGCAGGATGGTGGGGATGCGAACGGTCACGCTCATGCGAGGCCAGCCTCTCGGAAGGAGTCCAGGGTCGGGCGGATGGTGGCGGTGAGGCCCGTGCCGGCCACCGCGTCGAGGGTCTTCAGGCCGTCGCCGGTGTTGAGGACCACCGTGGTCTTCGCCGGGTCCAGGACGCCGTCCTTGAGCAGCTTGCGGGTGACACCGACGGTCACGCCGCCCGCCGTCTCCGCGAAGATGCCCTCGGTGCGGGCCAGCAGCTTGATCGCGTCGACGACCTCCTCGTCCGTGACGTCCTCGACGGCACCGCCGGTGCGCCGGGCGATGTCCAGGACGTAGGGGCCGTCGGCCGGGTTGCCGATGGCGAGGGACTTGGCGATGGTGTCCGGCTTCTGCGGCCGTACGACGTCGTGGCCGGCCTTGAACGCGGTCGACACCGGCGAGCAGCCCTCGGCCTGCGCACCGAAGATCTTGTACGGCTTGTCCTCGACCAGGCCGAGCTTGATCAGCTCCTGCAGACCCTTGTCGATCTTCGTGAGCTGGGAGCCGGAGGCGATCGGGACCACGATCTGGTCGGGCAGCCGCCAGCCGAGCTGCTCGCAGATCTCGTACGCGAGGGTCTTGGAGCCCTCCGCGTAGTACGGCCGCAGGTTGACGTTGACGAAGCCCCAGCCCTCGCCGGCCGGGTCGCCGATCAGCTCGGAGCAGAAGCGGTTCACGTCGTCGTAGTTGCCCTCGATGCCGACCAGCTCGCCGCCGTAGACCGCGGCCATGACGACCTTGCCCTGCTCCAGGCCGTGCGGGATGAACACGCAGGAGCGGAAGCCGGCGCGGGCCGCGGCGGCGCCGACGGCACCGGCCAGGTTGCCCGTGGAGGAGCAGGACAGGGTGGTGAAGCCGAAGGCGCGGGCGGCCTCCAGGGCCTGGGCGACCACGCGGTCCTTGAAGGAGTGCGTCGGGTTGCCGGAGTCGTCCTTGACGAACAGGCCGCCGGTGACGCCGAGTTCGGCGGCGAGGTTGTCGGCCTTGACGAGCTTGGTCCAGCCCGGGTTCAGGTTCGGCTTGTCGGCCACGTCGGCCGGGACGGGCAGCAGCGGTGCGTACCGCCAGATGTTCGCGGGGCCGGCCTCGATGCGGCGGCGCAGCTCTTCGGTGTCGTAGCCGGAGAAGTCGTAGGCGATCTCCAGCGGGCCGAAACACTCCTCGCAGGCGAACACCGGGCCGAGCGGGACGCGGTGTCCGCACTCGCGGCAGCTCAGGGCCGCGGCGGGGCCGAGGTCGACGGTGGAACTGCTGGTGGTGGCAACTGTCTGCACAGCCATGGAGGCGAGGCCCTTTCTCCTCATCTTCCTCACGACGCATCTCGCCGCGAGACGGATTTGGCACCTTCCCTAGCCGGGAGCCTCGCCACATCAATGCGACAAGAACCGACTGGAGGGTTGCCGGGGCTTCATCGGGCCGTGTCCCTCTGCCCCTCTGGATGAGCGGTATGCAGTTGTCAGCGCGCGGTCGATCCCCGACATGCGATGGTCACCGGCGTTGTTCAAGACTGTAACCGAAGGCCAGGACAGTTGAGATAGTCGTCCGAACCGCGAGACACGTGAGGAGCCGCTGACCGTGCTGGAAGAAGTCGAGCGCTGGCTGGCCACCCGCTCCTGGTCCGTGACCGATCGCCCGCTGCACAAGATCCTGGCGGCCAAGCAGCGCACGGGCCAGTCGGTCTCCGTCGTGCTGCCCGCGCTCAACGAGGAGGAGACGGTCGGCGACATCGTCGCGGTCATCCGTCACGACCTCGTGGAGCAGGTGCCGCTCGTCGACGAGATCGTCGTCGTCGACTCCGGCTCCACCGACCGCACCGCCGGGGTCGCGGCCGCCGCGGGCGCCCGGGTCGTTCACCGCGACGAGGTCCTGCCCCGCATCCCCGCCGTCCCCGGAAAGGGTGAAGTGCTCTGGCGCTCCCTCCTGGTGACCAGCGGGGACATCCTCTGTTTCATCGACGCCGACCTGCGGGAGTTCTCCTCCGACTTCGTCTCCGGAATCGTCGGCCCGCTGCTCACCGAGCCGGACGTGGACCTGGTCAAGGCGATGTACGACCGTCCGCTCGCCGGGACGTCCGGGCAGGGCGGCCGGGTCACCGAGCTGATGGCCCGCCCGCTGCTGAACATGCACTGGCCCCAGCTGGCCGGGTTCGTGCAGCCGCTCGGCGGGGAGTACGCGGCCCGCCGCTCGCTGCTGGAGCAGCTGCCGTTCCCCGTCGGCTACGGCGTGGAGCTGGGCATGCTGGTCGACGCCCTGCACCTGGTCGGACTCGACGCGCTGGCGCAGGTGGACGTGGGCGTGCGCAAGCACCGGCACCAGGACGGACAGGCGCTCGGCCGGATGGCGGCGGCGATCTACCGCACCGCCCAGCTCCGGCTGGCCCGCGGCCATCTGGTCAGGCCGTCGCTGACCCAGTTCGAGCGGGGCGAGGACGGCTTCGAGCCGCGCACCTACTCGGTGGACACCGAGGAGCGGCCGCCGATGGCGGAGATCGCGGAGTACGCCGAACGCAAGGTGGCGTGAACCCGTCGTATACGGCGGTGTGCCGGGCGTAGCCGTACGTTTGAGCGTTTCCGGGCCGGGCTAGGTTGAGGACCATGGCTGCCACGCAGGGTGCTGAGGTACTGGTCGCGTCCAATCGCGGCCCGGTTTCGTACACGGTGGACCCCGGCGAGGGGGCCGGCTCGCTGCGCGCCAGGCGGGGCGGCGGCGGGCTGGTCTCGGGGCTGTCGGCCATCGGCTCGGACGCGGACTCCGTGTGGGTGTGCGCCGCGCTCGGCGACGGCGACCGGGAGGCCGTACGGCGTGCGGAGGGCGGGCTGCTGCCGGCCGGGGACACCGGCGGGCAGCGCGTGCGGATGCTCGACATCGACGCGGCCGTGCACGCGGACGCCTACAACGGCATCGCCAACTCGGTGCTCTGGTTCGTCCACCACATGCTGTACCAGACCCCGCTGGAGCCGGTCTTCGACGCGGAGTTCCGGCGGCAGTGGGCGTCGTACGAGGCGTACAACCGGGCGTTCGCCGAGGCGCTGGCCCAGGAGGCGGCCGAGGGTGCGGCGGTGCTGGTGCAGGACTACCACCTGTGCCTGGTGCCCGGGATGCTCCGTGAACTCCGCCCCGACCTGCGGATCGGCCACTTCTCGCACACGCCGTGGGCGCCGCCGGAGTACTTCGCGCTGCTCCCGGACGACATCCGGGAGCAGTTGCTCGCGGGGATGCTCGGGGCGGACCGGGTGGCGTTCCTGACGCACCGCTGGGCGGACGCGTTCCGGGCCTGCGCGCAGGCGGTCCCGGCGTCCGGGGCCCTCGCGGACACGCGGATCGGGGTGCACGGGCTGGGCGCGGACGGGGACTTCCTGCGCGGGCGCGCGCACCAGCCGGACGTCGAGGAGCGGATGGCGGCGCTGCGGGCGGAGATCGGCGAGGGCCGCAGGACCGTCGTCCGGGTCGACCGCACCGAGCTGTCGAAGAACATCGTGCGGGGTCTGCTGGCGTACCGGCAGCTGCTGGAGGACCACCCCGAATGGCGTGAGCGGGTGGTGCACCTGGCGTTCGCGTATCCGTCGCGGCAGGACCTCGCCGTGTACCGGGACTACACCGCCGCGGTGCGGCGGGTGGCCGAGGAGATCAACGCGGCCTACGGCACACCGGGCTGGACCCCGGTCGTGCTGCACGTCAAGGACGACTTCGCGCGCTCCCTGGCCGCCTACCGGCTCGCCGACGTGGCCCTGGTCAACCCGATCCGGGACGGTATGAACCTGGTCGCCAAGGAGATCCCGGTCGTCTCCGACCGCGGCTGTGCGCTGGTGCTGTCCCGGGAGGCCGGCGCGTACGAGGAACTGCGCGCCGACGCGTTCGCGGTGAACCCCTACGACGTGCTGCAGACCGCGCGGGTCCTGCACGAGGCGCTGTCCCTGCCGGACGGGGAGCGGGCGGAGCGGTCGAAGCGGCTGGCCGCCGCCGCCACCGCGCTGCCGCCCGCCCAGTGGTTCCTCCAGCAGCTGCGGGCGCTCCAGGAGCCTCAGTCCAGCTGAGCCGCCAGGGTCCGCAGCAGGCGGACGACGCCGGCCGGGCCGTCCACGACCAGGTCCGCCCGCTCCGCCAGTTCCGTGACCTCCGTGCTGCCGCTGCAGACCAGGAGGCCGGGGATGCCGTCGGAGCGGAGTTCCTCGACGGCCGCGAAGGCGGGCAGGTCGCCGAGGTCGTCGCCGGCGTAGAGGACCGACTCGGCGCCGGTCCTGCGGACGTACGCGCCGAGCGCGACACCCTTGTCCATGCCCGGCGGGCGCAGTTCCAGGACCATCCGGCCGGGTTCGACGATCAGGCCGTGCCGGGTGGCGAGGTCGGTGAGGGGGCCGCGCAGGGCCTCGAACGCGGCCTGCGGATCGTCGGCGCGGCGGGTGTGCACCGCGACCGCCCGGCCCTTCTCCTCGATCCATGTGCCGTGCCAGGCTCCGTTGCGGTCCAGCACGCCCGGCAGTTCGGCGCGGGCCGCCGCGACCCCGGGGTGCGGGGCCGGGGCGGTGACGGTGCCGGTGACCGCGTCCCAGCGTTCGGCGCCGTAGTGGCCGAGGACGGTCAGGTGCGCCAGGCCGGGGACGCCGGCGAAGCCGCCGTAGCGGACCGCGACCCCGGCCGGGCGGCCGGTGATCACGGCGATGGCGGCCACCTTCGGGGCGAGCGCGGCGAGGGCCGGTACCGCCTCGGGGTGGGCGCGGGCCTGTTCGGGGTCGGCGACGATGGGGGCGAGGGTGCCGTCGAAGTCGAGACCGACGATGGCTGCGGCGGGCTTCGCCAGGAAGGCGGCCAGTCCGTCCCGGCCGGCCGGAGTGGCTGGGGTCGGCAGAGGGTCCATACAGCGACACTATCCAGCGAGGGTCGGCCTCACACGGGGGCTCCGGCCCTGGACCGGGTCTCGCTCGGCTTCAGCGCTCCGCGCGGCGCGCTTCCCTCACCCGGCGCAGGCGGTTCACCGTCACCGGGTCGTGGGCGAGCGCCCGCTCGTCGTCCAGCAGCGCGTTCAGCAGCTGGTAGTAGCGGACCGGGGACAGGCCCAGTTCCTCGCGTATCGCCCGCTCCTTCGCGCCGGGGCCGGGAAAGCCGCGGCGCTCCAGCGCGAGGATGGCCTGTTCGCGGGTGCCGAGTTCCATGCCCGCCACCGTAGCGCCGGGCACGGACAACCGGCTCAGCCCGCGTCGCCGCTGTCGGCCGCGGTCGCCGTCGCCTGGATGCGGGACAGGACGGCGGAGGGGCTGCCGCCGGGGGCGACGGCCTGGCCGATGTTCTGCTTCACGGCCGCGCTGACCGCCGCCCAGGAGGTCTTGCCGACGGGGTACAGCTCGGAGGTGGGCAGCTGTTCGAGGAAGGGGTGCAGGGCCTGGTCGGCCGGGGAGTCCGACTCGCTCATGGTGTTGGAGGCCGAGCCGGTGACGGGGAGCAGGCCGTAGTCGCGGGAGAACGCGAGGACGTTCTTCTCGCTGTAGACGAAGTTGAGGAAGTCGCCTATCTGCTCGGCGTGCCCGTTCTGCTTGAAGGCCATCATCCAGTCGGTGACGCCCATCGAGGCCCTGGCCTTGCCGGTGCGGCCCGGCATCGGCACCATGCCGAACTTCACGCCCTTCTTCTGGGCCTGCTGGATCAGTGTGGGGTGGCCGTTGAGCATGCCGACCTGGCCGTCGGCGAAGGCGGCGAAGGCGTCCGCGCGGTTGAGCTTGCCGGGCGCGACGGGACCGGTCAGGCCCTTGCCGACCAGGTCGTCCTTGAGCCAGGTGAAGGTGTTGACGTTCGGCGCGGAGTCGATGGTGTAGGTGCCGATGTCGTCGGTGTAGCCGGTGCCGCCGTTGCCCCCGCTGAGCAGCCACTGCATGGTCTCGGCCTGGGCCTCCTCGGGGCCGAGCGGCAGCGCGACGGGGTACTTGACGCCCTTGGCCTTGAGCGCCCTGGCATCCGCGGCCAGCTCGTCCCAGGTGGTGGGCGGGGTGATGCCGGCCTTGGTGAACAGGGTCTTGTTGTAGAAGAGCACGCGCGTGGAGGCGGCGAAGGGGATGCCGTACTGCGTGTGGTTCCACTGGCCGGCGTCGGAGAGCTGGGAGAGGAAGTCCGCCTGGGTGCGGATGGAGAGCAGCTCGGAGGCCGGGTAGAGCTTGCCGGCGGCCGCGTAGTCGGCGTAGGCGCCGATCTGGGCCAGGTCGGGGGCGTGGCCCGCGGCGACCATGTCCTTGACCTTGGCGTCGACGTCGGTCCAGGAGTACACGCTGACCTCGACCTTCACGCCGGGGTGCTTGGACTGGTACTCCTTGACCAGGGTGTCCCAGTACTTCTTGGAGCTGTTGGCGGCGGAGTCGCCGTAGTCGGCGGCGACCAGTCTCAGGGTGACGTCGGAGGAGCCCGTGCTCCCGCAGCCGCTGAGAACTGAAGTCATGACCAGTGCGGACACCACCGCGATCGTTCCTGCCGTACGCCGACGCACCGTCAAGCCCCAACCCTGCTGTCTGATCGTTCAAGAAATGGACACATAAGGTCTACACCACGCGAGTGGACTAGACCTCTTGCGGGTGCGAGGTTCACACTGGGCTCCGTGGTGAGACATGTCATCGCCCTGGACGTGGGCGGTACCGGGATGAAGGCCGCCCTCGTCGGCGACGACGGCGAGCTGCTCCACCGCGCCCGGCGCGCCACCGGACGCGAACGCGGACCGGACGCGGTGGTCGCGGCGATCCTCGACTTCGCCGCCGAGCTGCACGCGTACGGCGTGGAGCGCTGCGGCGAGGCCGCCGCCGCTGCCGGCATCGCGGTCCCCGGCATCGTCGACGAGGAGCGGGGCATCGCCGCGTACGCGGCCAACCTCGGCTGGCGGGACGTACCCCTGCGCACCCTGCTCACCCAGCGGCTCGGCATCCCCGTCGCCCTCGGTCACGACGTGCGCACCGGCGGCCTCGCCGAGGGCCGGATCGGCGCGGGCCGGGGCGCCGACCGGTTCCTGTTCGTGCCGCTCGGCACCGGGATCGCGGGCGCCATCGGCATCGACGGCCGGGTCGAGGCGGGCGCGCACGGCTTCGCCGGCGAGATCGGGCACGTGGTCGTACGGCCCGGCGGGACTTCCTGCCCCTGCGGGCAGCGCGGCTGCCTGGAGCGGTACGCCTCCGCGTCCGCCGTCAGCGAGGCCTGGGCGGCGGCCTGCGGCGACCCGGACGCGGACGCCGCCGACTGCGCCAAGGCCGTCGCGTCCGGTGACCCGGACGCCGTCCGGGTCTGGCAGGAGGCGGTCGACGCGCTCGCCGACGGCCTGGTCACCGCGCTCACCCTGCTGGACCCGCGCACGCTGATCATCGGTGGCGGTCTCGCCGAGGCGGGGGAAGTGTTGTTCCAGCCGCTGCGGGACGCCGTCCGGCGGCGGGTCACCTTCCAGAAGCTCCCGGCGATCGTGCCCGCGGCCCTGGGTGACACCGCGGGCTGCCTGGGCGCGGGGCTGCTCGCGCAGGACTTGCTCGCCACCGACCTCGATCCCACCGACCCTTCGGAGGTAACCGCCTGATGGCTCGCAGCTTGGTTCTCGCAGGTGCTCGGGTGGTGCTGCCCGGCGGGGTGGTGGACGACGGGCGCGTCTCCGTGCAGGGCACGCAGATCACGGCAGCCGCTCCCGAGAACGCCGAGGTCATCGACGTGACCGGCCACTGGCTGGTCCCCGGCTTCGTCGACCTCCACAACCACGGCGGCGGCGGGGCTTCCTTCTCCGGTACGGCCGATGACGTACTGCGAGCCGTCCGTACGCACCGTCTGCACGGCACCACCACCCTCGTCGCCTCGACCGTCACCGACGAGATGGACCTGCTGGTGACGCAGGCCGGGCTGCTCAGCGAGCTGGCCGAGCAGGGCGACATCGCCGGTATCCACTTCGAGGGGCCGTTCATCTCTCCCTGCCGCAAGGGCGCGCACTCCGAGGTACTGCTGCGCGATCCGGACCCGGCCGAGGTGCGCAAGCTGATCGACGCGGCGCGCGGCAGGGCGACGATGGTCACCCTCGCCACCGAGCTGCCGGGCGGCATCGACTCCGTACGGCTGCTCGCCGAACACGGCGTGATCGCGGCGATCGGCCACACGGACGCGACGTACGAGCAGACGGTCGAGGCCATCGACGCGGGCGCCACGGTCGCCACCCACCTCTTCAACGCGATGCCCCCGCTGGGCCATCGCGCGCCCGGCCCGATCGCCGCCCTGCTGGAGGACGAGCGGGTCACGGTCGAGCTGATCAACGACGGCGTGCACCTCCACCCCGCCGCGCTGGAGCTGGCCTTCCACCGCGCGGGCGCCTCCCGCGTCGCCTTCATCACGGACGCGATGGACGCGGCCGGCAGCGGCGACGGCCGCTACCTGCTCGGCCCGCTGGAGGTCGAGGTCAGCGAGGGCGTGGCCCGGCTGGTGGAGGGCGGCTCGATCGCGGGCTCGACGCTGACCCTGGACCGGGCGTTCAAGCGGGCGGTGACCGTCGACAAGCTGCCGGTCGAGGACGCCGTACGGGCCCTGTCGGCCACCCCGGCCCGCCTGCTCGGCCTCGCCGACCGCATCGGCTCCCTGGAGCCGGGCAAGGACGCGGACCTGGTCCTGCTGGACGCGGACTTCGACGTGCAGGGCGTGATGCGGCGGGGCGAGTGGGTGGTGGTCCCTCCCCAACTGGCCTGATCTGCCCGTCTTTTCCCTCCACGGCGGCCGACTCATGACTGGGCCGGCCGCCGTCTCTTTGGCATGATCGGGCCGCGGAAACGGAATGACAGGCCAGACGGACAGGGAGGTCGGCCCGGGTGATCCTCACGGTCACGCTGAACACCGCTCTCGACCTCACCTACCGCGTGCGGTCGCTACGGCCGCACACCTCGCACCGGGTCTCGGAAGTCATCGAGCGGCCGGGCGGCAAGGGCGTGAACGTGGCCCGCGTGCTGGCCGCCCTCGGCCACGAGGTGACGGTCACGGGCTTCGCGGGCGGCGGGACGGGGCAGGCGGTACGCGACGGGCTGACGGCTGTGCCCCGGCTGACGGACGCGCTGGTCCCGGTCGCCGGTGCGACCCGGCGCACGATCGCGATCGCGGACGAGCTCTCGGGCGACACCACCCAGCTGAACGAGCCGGGCCCGCACATCGCGCCGGCCGAGTGGGGCGCGTTCCTCGACCGCTACGAGGAACTGCTGTCCGGCGCCTCGGCGGTGGCCCTGTGCGGCAGCCTGCCGCCGGGCGTCCCCGTCGGCGCCTACGCGAACCTCGTCCGGTCGGCGCGTTCCGCGGGCGTCCCGGTCCTCCTCGACACGAGCGGCGAACCCCTGCGCCGTGGCGTGGCGGCCCGCCCCGACCTCATCAAGCCCAACGCCGACGAACTGGCCGAACTCACCGGCTCCCACGAGCCGCTGCGCGCCACCCAGGACGCCCGCCGCCGCGGCGCCCACACGGTCATCGCCTCCCTCGGCGCCCAGGGCCTCCTGGCCGTCACCCCCGAGGGCCGCTGGCGCGCCACCCCACCGGCCCGCATCCCCGGCAACCCGACGGGCGCGGGCGACTCGGCGGTGGCGGGCCTGCTGTCGGGCCTCGTGGAACAACTCCCCTGGCCGGACCGCCTGACCCGCGCGGTCGCGCTGTCCGCGGCGACGGTACGGGCCCCGGCCGCCGGCGAGTTCGATCCGGCGGTGTACGAGGGGCTGCGGGGGCGGGTGACGGTGACGGGGGTGGCCGGCGCGGCGTAATTCCCGTGCGCCTGTAGAGGTATTGACCCTGACTCAGCCGCTGGAGTTGACCCAGCCGTTGACCAGCCACATCTGGTCGATGAGGGCGTCACACTGGTTGCCCTGCTCGCACGAGAGCTTGATGGTGTTCGTGCCCTTGTTGAGCTGGATCCAGTTGTAGGTCTTCGTCCAGCCCTTCTCGTAGTCGCCCCCGGCGGCGTGGGCCCAGTTCTTCAGGTCGACGGGCCTCTCGGAAGCCGTACCGTTGACCGTGAGGGTGGCAGTGGCGTCCTTGCCGGGGACGCTGTAACCGACGTACACGCTGTACTTGCCGGAGCTGGGGATGCCGTTGATGGTCCAGGTGACCGAGGCTCCGACCTGGTTGAAGCCCGTTACGTAGCTGCCGCCCTTGGCCTGCGCGCCCTTGACGTTTGACGCCGTCGTCACGCCGGGCCCGAGCTGCAGCGCGCTCGCGTCCGTCTTCGGCAGCTCACCCGGCGCCGTGGAAGCGCTGCTCGACGGGCTGGGCGAGTGGCTCTGGGACTGGGTCGGGGGCGTGTTCGCCTGGTTGTCCGTCTTCTTGTCGTCCTGGCCGTCGAGCATCGCCACGCCGATGCCGACCACGACCGCCGCGACCACCGCGATCGCGCCGATCAGCA
Organism: Streptomyces sp. NPDC001851; assembly: GCF_040297165.1. NCBI lineage: Bacteria > Bacillati > Actinomycetota > Actinomycetes > Kitasatosporales > Streptomycetaceae > Streptomyces > Streptomyces sp. NPDC001851. Next base: position 277,264 of record NZ_JBEOYR010000002.1, read on the forward strand.
GGCCCTTGGTGTTGGGGCCGCGGCGGGCGGGCGCGGGCGGGGCCGGGGGGCGGGACGAGGGCGGGGCGCCGCCGGGGAGGGTTTCCGGGGCCTGGTAGTGGGCGTTCGGCTGGCCGTGGGCGGCCTGTTGCGGCACCTGGCCGTAGGCGGGCGGCTGCTGCTGGCCGTACTGGCGCTCGCCGACCGTACGCACCCTGCTGACCGAGTTCGGGTAGCCGTAACCGCCGGACGGCGGCTGGGCTCCTCTGGCCTGGCCGTCGGCGTACAGGTAGCCGAACGGGTCGTCGTCCTCGGGCGTGCTCGGGCCGTTTTCGCCGGGCGTCATCCCTTGGTCTCCTCAGCGGGTGCGGGCGGATGCGGTACGGGGTATGGAACAGGGAGCCTACCCGCTCCGGCTGGCCCAAACGGGTGACTCGAATCGCATCAGGTCGCTGACCTGGGGATCATCCGGCGCGTCGGTGTTGTTTGGGACGAGATCGTTTCTCTACGTACATACGCTCGTCGGCTGACTTCAGCACTTCGTCCGCCGTCATGCCGCAGTGCGCCCACCCGATGCCGAAGCTCGCGCCCACCCGGACGGCCCGGCCCTCGGCCCGGATCGGCTGGATGATCTCGTTGCGCAGCCGTACGGCGAGGTCCTGGGCGTCGGCCCGGCCGAGGCCGTCGGCGAGGATCACGAACTCGTCGCCGCCGAGGCGGGCCACCGTGTCGCCGTCCCGGACGCCCCGGGACAACCGCCTCGCCACCTCGATCAGCACCGCGTCGCCCGCGTTGTGCCCGAAGCGGTCGTTGATCGACTTGAAGCCGTCCAGGTCGCAGAAGAGGACCGCGAGGCCCTTGGTGCCGTCGTCGCGGCCGTCCTCGGGGGCGACCGTGTGGACGTGGTGGTCGAAGGTGTCGTACGCCTCCGCGCCCGGCCGGTAGTCGAAGCCGTGGGCCGCCGCGGGCGCGTCGAAGGCGGCCGGGTGGCCGTAGGCCGCGTCCAGGGACTCCAGGTCGCCGGTGTGGGCGGGGCGCCGGCAGAGGCGGGCGGAGAGGCGGGAGCGCAGTTCCGCGGAGTTCGGCAGGCCGGTGAGGGAGTCGTGGGAGGCGCGGTGGGCGAGCTGCAGTTCGCGACGTTTGCGCTCCTCTATGTCCTCGACGTGGGTGAGGAGGAAGCGGGGGCCGTCGGCGGCGTCGGCCACGACGCTGTTGCGCAGGGAGACCCAGACGTAGGTGCCGTCGCGGCGGCCCAGGCGGAGTTCCGCGCGGCCGCCCTCCGCCGAGGTGCGCAGCAGGGTGCCGATGTCCTCGGGGTGCACCAGGTCGGAGAAGGAGTAGCGGCGCATCGCGGAGGCGGGGCGGCCCAGGAGGCGGCACAGGGCGTCGTTGCTGCGCAGGATGCGGCCGTGCTGGTCGCCGCCCAGCTCGGCGATGGCCATGCCGGAGGGGGCGTACTCGAAGGCCTGCCGGAAGGATTCCTCACTGGCCCGCAGGGCCTGCTGCTCGCGCTCCAGACGGACCAGGGCGCGCTGCATGTTCGCACGTAGACGCGCGTTGCTGATCGCGATGGCGGCCTGGAAGGCGTACATCTGCAGGGCCTCGCGCCCCCAGGCGCCGGGGCGGCGGCCGTTGCGCGGCCGGTCCACGGAGATCACCCCGAGCAGCTCGCCGCGGGAGCCGCCCTGCACGCCCGGCGTGTACATGGGCGCGAAGAGGCGGTCGGCGGGGTGCCACTCGTCCTCGAAGCGGGGCGCCGGGCCGTCGGTGTACCACTGGGGGACGTCGTCGTCGTCGAGGACCCAGCCCTCGGTGTGCGGTATGAAGACCAGGTCGCCCCAGCGCTCGCCCATGTCCAGCCGCCGCTCCCAGGACTCACGGGAGCCGACCCGGCCGGTGATCAGAGCCTCGGCGGCGGCGTTGCCGGAGAACGCGGCGACGACGAGATCGCCGTCGGGGCGTACGAGGTTCACGCACGCCATCTCGTACCCGAGGGCGTGCACGGCGCCGTCGGAGACGGTCTGCAGGGTGTCCGCCAGGCTGCGTGCCGTGTTCATGTCGGCCATGACCTGGTGCAGCTGTCGCAGGGACGCAAGGCGGACATACGGCTCCGACTCGGTCTCCATGCTCGCCCTCCCCCCGAGACCTCGCAGCGAATCAAGGGTGCTCGTAAGCTTCCCCGCCACTGAATCACAGCGCGCTGCTCACTCGGTACACAGGGTCAACAATTCCTGCCTCTTGTGACTCAAGTCACAGAAGAACGTGAACAATTGAGTGGAGTTTCCGCGCTTTCCCCGTGTGTTTACCGAACGCAAGCTTTGCGGATCTGTTCACATGATGCACACGGCGGTCGTCCCTTGGTCCTAGGACCCGGCTCGGCCCGAGGCCCGATGTGGCCCGCGCGGGCCGGAGACTAGCGTTTCCGGCGTGCTGAAGACTCCCTCACCCACCGCCACCGCAGCCACCGGGCATGCTGAGGGGGTGAGCAACGACGAGTTCCGGGCCGCGATGTCCCGACTGGCCGCCGGGGTCGTCCTGGTGACCGCGCAGGAGCCGCCGCTGGACCCGGACGACCCGGGCGCGCCCGGCGTGGAGGACGTCGGCATGACCGCCACCGCCTTCCTGTCCGTCTCCCTCGACCCGCCGCTGGTCCTGGTCAGCCTGCGCGAGGGCTCCCGCATGGACGACCTGCTCGCCGAGCAGCCGCTGTGGGCGGTGTCGGTGCTCGCCGAGAGCCAGCGGCACATCGCGGGCCGCTTCGCCATGAAGGGCCGCATCAGCGACCGTCTGCTCTTCGAGGACATCGCCTATGTGCGCGGCGAGGCCACCGGCGCACCGCTGGTGGGCGGCGCGCTGGCCACGCTGGAGTGCCGCACCGAGCAGCGGGTGACGGCCGGCGACCACACCCTCGTCATCGGCCGCGTCCTGACCGCGCGGGTGCCGAGCGCGGAGGGGGGCCCGCTGCTGTACTTCCGGGGCCGGTACCGGCACGTGGGCTGAGCCCCGGAAATCGCGTGGCCGGGGAGGGAACCGGGTGCCTACGGTGCCCGGATGACACCTCGTCTGGAAGAAGTCACCCCCGCGAACTTCGACGCCGCGACCGGCATCCGGATCCGCCCCGACCAGGAACACGCGGTCCGGCCGGTCGTACAGTCCCTCGCCGAGGCGTACGTGCACCCCGCCGGCGTGGCCTGGCCCCGGCTCATCGTCGACGACGACCGCCCCGTCGGCTTTCTGATGGCCTTCCTCGACATCGACTGGTACGGCGACGGCGGCGTGCGCCGCTCGGGGCTGTGGCGCCTCAACATCGCCGCCGACGCACAGGGACGGGGCTACGGCCGGTTCGCCGTCGACGCCGTGGCCGGCCTGATCCGCGGCCGGGGCGGCACGGAGATGTACGTCTGCTGGCAGCCCGGCGCGGGCGGCCCGGAGGGCTTCTACCTGGGCCTGGGCTTCCGGCCGACGGGGGAGGTCGACGGGGGTGAGACGGTGGGGGTACGGGCCGTGTGAGCCGTGCGCCGGGGGCCGGGTCTCCGCCCGGCCCGATCACCCGCGCCGCCGGCACCGCCCGCCGACCGGCCCGGACCCGCTCGCCCAGCCGGAACCACGCCTCCCGCACCGCCCGTCGTGTGCTGCCGGTCTCACGTCCAGTCGCGGCCCGAGCGGCCCCGCTTGGTCTGCGAGCGCTGCTTCTTCTCCCGCAGCCGGCGTTCGTTGATGCCGCGCGGGATCCGGGTCGGCCGGCGCGGCCTGGGCGGGGGCGCGCTGGCCTCCGCGAGGAGGGAGGCGAGGCGTACGGCGGCGGCCTCGCGGTTGCGCCACTGGGAGCGGTGCTCGGAGGCCCGTACGGTCACCACTCCGTCGACGAGCCTGGTCGCGAGCCGCTGCAGCGCCCGCTCCTTCCACACCGCGGGCAGCGCCTCGGTGCGCGCCAGGTCGAAACGCAGCTCCACCTGCGAGTCACTGGTGTTGACATGCTGCCCGCCGGGCCCGGACGACCGGGAGAAACGCCACATGAGCTCGGCCTCGGGGAGCGGGACGGAGCCACGGATGACGTAAGGACCAGACATGCGTTCCATGTTCCCGGTCGCGCCCGCCCCGCGTCACCTGGATTTCCCCCTTGGTAAAAAAGGTAAAGGGATCCGGAACCGACGGGACCCCCCTCGACGTTCTCCCGGGTGACGGTAGCTTCATCGGCAAGCTCATCGGCACAGATACACAGATATCCAAGGGAAGGGACTCCCAACATGGCTGTAAGCCTGTCCAAGGGTGGCAACGTCTCGCTCACCAAGGAGGCTCCGGGCCTGACCGCCGTCACCGTGGGCCTCGGCTGGGACGTCCGCACCACCACCGGCACGGACTTCGACCTGGACGCCTCGGCCATCGCGGTGAACGGCCAGGGGAAGGTCTACTCGGACGCGCACTTCGTCTTCTTCAACAACAAGCAGACCCCGGACAACTCCATCGTCCACACCGGCGACAACCGCACGGGTGAGGGCGCGGGCGACGACGAGGCGATCAACATCAACCTCGCCGCGCTCCCGGCCGACATCGACAAGGTCGTCTTCCCGGTCTCCATCTACGACGCCGAGAACCGCGGCCAGAACTTCGGCCAGGTCCGCAACGCCTACATCCGCATCGTCAACCAGGCCGGCGGCGCCGAGATCGCCCGCTACGACCTCTCCGAGGACGCCGCCACCGAGACGGCCATGATCTTCGGCGAGCTGTACCGCAACGGCGCGGAGTGGAAGTTCCGCGCGGTGGGCCAGGGTTACGCCTCGGGCCTGGTCGGCATCGCCCAGGACTTCGGCGTGAACGTCTGACCGAGCCCGCCCCGGCAGCGAAGCCCCGAAGCCCCCCGGCCGTCCGGTCGGGGGGCTTCGGCGCGTGCGGGTCATGATCGTCCGGATGTCCCACGGGAGGGCGATGTCTGACAGAATCAGCGGTCTTGGGTCTGCCGGGGGGCGATCCGGCGCTGTCGCCGGGCGTGCGGACCGAACTGGACACGGCGTCCTCGTGGCGCCCATCAGCCCCGGCCTTGTCCGATCACTTCGGATCGATTTCGGGATGATGAGAGCGATACGTGAATCCAGGCCGCTGTGGGTGGCCGGTGCGGTACTGATGGCCGTCGTCTCGGTCGGGGGGTGCGACAGCTCCTCGGGCCCGGACAGCGGCGATGCCGCGAAGAAGCCCGCTCCGGCGGGCCTTTCGGGGACGGAGCCGTCGATTCCGCCGCTCGTCCCGGCGGCCGGTGACCCCTCCGAGCCGGTCGACTTCCAGGGCGGCGGTGCGACCGTCCGGCCCGACGGTTCGATGACGCTGCCACTGGACGCGTATGTCTCGGTGAAGGACGAGCGGACGATCGTCCGCGCCGAGAACGTCCTCGCGCAGCAGTGCATGCGGGACGCGGGACTGAAGCTCCCCAGGGCGCTCGTGCCGGACGACGGACCCGAGCCGCCGGCCCCTTATGTGCTCTACGGCGTGATGGACATGAAGGCCGTCAAGGTCTACGGGTACCGGGAGCCGTCCCCGGAACCGAAGCCCGCGAGCGGCCGGGCGGCCGGTGACGAGGTCACTCCGGCGGTGCAGCGCGCCTACTTCGACGACCCGAAGAGCGGCAGGCTGGGCTGCGAGGGGAAGGCGCGCAGGAAACTCGGCGGCAAGAACCCGCAGACGCTGTTCATGGTCGTCCAGCAGCTGAGGTCGCAGACGCTGAGCGCCACCTTCCAGGACAGCCGGGTCGTGGCCGCGGTCTCCCGGTGGAGTGCCTGCATGAAGAAGTCCGGCTACGACTACGCCAATCCGCTGGCGCCCGCGCACGACCGGAGTCTGCTCGGCCGGGGCCTGCCCGTCCCCAAGGGGGCGACCCTGCCCCCGCCCTCCCCCGCCGAGATCGCGGCCGCCGTCACGGACGTCGAATGCAAACGGACGGCACGGTACGTGCAGACCGCCGCCCTGGTTTCCGCCGCCTATGAGCGGGAGATCATTCAGCAGCGGAGCAAGCAGTTGCAGGAAGCGCGGCGCACTCAGAAGCGGAAGGTGGAATCGGCCGAGAAGATCATAAAGGCCGGCGCCTGACAGGTCGTTGTTCTTTTCCGCGTTCTTTTCCGCAACACCGGGACGGGGTCTGCCGAATGACTCGGCAGACCCCGTCCGATTCCCTTGCCCCGGTCGCTGCGGACTACTTCCAGCGCTGGTTGGAGTTGTTGTAGTCGGTGGAGTTGGCGTAGATGCCGCCGTGGCCCTCGTCGTCCAGGATCCAGCCGGTCTGGCGGTTCTTGAGCTTCCAGCCCGAGGACGTCGAGACCTCGTACCAGCGCTGCCACCAGTTGGACTGGTCACGGCCCTTGCTGCAGTTCTCGGTGTAGACCTGCCGGTAGTAGCCGACCAGGCACATGCCCCAGCCGTTGTACTCGGTGTAGCTGCTGTCGCCGTTGGACTGGTCGTACCACTGGTAGTCGTTCTCGTTCACCCCGGGCATGGCCCAGTCACCCTTGACGGTGCCGCCGGAATTGGCGGTGAGGTAATAGCCGGACTTCACGTTCTTCCACGTCACCCAGCCGTCCGCGGACGCGGCGCCGGACGTGGCGACGAGCAGGGCGGGCACCGCCGCGGCGACCATGAACGCCTTGGCCATTTTCTTCTTCACAAAGACCCCCTCCGTATGACGGCAGACGGGCATGCCGAGTTTTCGGGCATGCCGAAGCCCCCCGTCGATCCGTGATTGGTTAGCAAGATCATCAAGCTGGCTGACAATAACACCCACGGGTGTCATGTCCACAGTTGGAAAACCCCGGGCGTGGCGGCCCATCCGGAACCTCGTAATCCGAATTCCCGCCGCCGGCGAGGGCCGCCCCGTCAGGGGTGGTCCGGCTTGCGGTCGCCGTACAGCCAGTCCTTCCAGATCTCGGTGAAGTCCCGGTGCGGGGCCTTCTTCTCGACGTACGCGGTGAAGTCGGCGGTGCTCACGTTGCCGTACCGGTGCGCGGCGACCCAGCCCTGGATGATGTCGTAGAACGTGTCGTCGCCGACCTTCTGCCGGATCTTCTGCAGGACCATCGCACCGCGCTGGTAGACGGGGCTGTCGGAGATGTGCGCGGCGCTCGACGGCTTGGCGGGCGGGTAGGCCCAGATGGCCTCGTTGTCGCCGTCGTAGAGGTCCGTGAAGATCTGCTGGGCGCTCTTGCCGCCGTGGTCCTCCTGGTACAGCCACTCCGCGTAGGTGGCGAAGCCCTCGTTGAGCCACATGTCCTGCCAGGACTTCGGGGTGACCGCGTCGCCGTACCACTGGTGGGCGAGTTCGTGCACGAGCGTGCCGGTCGCGAGGTGGTCGGCGGGGATGACGGGCCGGTTCTGGGTCTCCAGGGCGTAGTCGGCGGAGCCCGGCCGGTCGACGACCGCACCGGTGGAGGAGAAGGGGTACGGCCCGAAGTTGATCTCCTCCCACCTGATGATGCCGGGGAGCTGCGCGAGCACCTCCTCGCTCGCCTTCGCCTGGGTGGGGTCGACGGCGGTGATGACCGGCAGCCCGTGCGGGCCGGTGCTGCGGGTGATGTCGAAATGGCCGACGGCGACCGTGGCGACATAGCTCGCCATGGGCTGGGCGGTGTGCCAGTGGTAGGCCGTACGGCCGCCCCTGGTGGACTGGTCCGTCAACTCGCCGTTGGAGACGGCCTGGAAGCCCTTGGGGACGGTGACGGTGATGTCGTAGGAGGCCTTGTCGGAGGGGTGGTCGTTGCCGGGGAACCAGGCCATGGAGCCGACGGGTTCGCCGAGGCCGAGGGCGCCGTCGGCGGTGGGCAGCCAGCCCTCTTCGGAGCCGTCGGGGTCGGTGAGCGTGCGCGGGGTGCCCGAGTAGCGGACGACCGTGCGGAAGGTCTCGCCCTTGCTCAGGTCGTCGTGCGGGCGGACGGTGAGTTTCTGGCCGGCGCGGTTGAAGCGGGCCTTCCTGCCCTCGACGGTGACCGATTCGACGTCCAGCCCGGCGAGGTCGAGGCCGAAGGCGGACAGGTCCTGGGTGGCGCGGGCGGTGATGACCGCCGTACCGGCCAGACGGCGGGTGGCGGGGGTGTAGTCCAGGGCGAGGTCGTAGTGCCCGACGTCGTAGCCGCCGTTGCCGGCCTTCGGGAAGTACGGGTCGCGTACGCCTGCGGCACCCGGCGTGCCGTGCACTCCGCCGCCGCACGCGGTGCCGGTGAGGGCGAGCAGGACGGCTACGGCCGGCACGAGGCGCACGGGTCTGGGCATGCCAGAGATCTTATGCGCCGAGGCTCGTACCGGGCATGACACCATCTCTCCCGTGCTCGACATCGGCTATGCCCTCTCCAACCGGTTCCCCGACCCCCCGCAGACCGACTACCGCCGCGCGGACGTCCATGCGCTGCGGCACGACCTGTTCTGCGGGGACGTCTATCTCGCCGACACGAAAACGGACCGGGAGATCTCCACAGCCTGGGGATGGGTGCCGGTGCTGGACTTCGCGTGGGCGCTGTGCGACATCGTGGAACGGCTGGACCGTGATCCGATGGGCTCCCGCGCCGCCCGGCCGCAGCGGGCGGAGCTGGACTTCACCGAGTCCACCGACCGGATGCTCTTCGAGCGCCGCTTCGGCTGGGTGGACATCACCGCCGACTGGGTGCCGGCCGAGGAGCCCCCGCTGTCCTTCTCCCACACCGCACTGCGCCGCGAGGCCCGCGACTTCCTGCACGATCTGATCGCGGACCTCACCGACCTCCATGAGGACCTGTCGGACAACCCGGCGATCTGGACCCTGCAGGCCCGCTTTCCCCGCGTGCCGTAGGGACGTAGGGCCGCGGCAGAGCCCTCGCGGGGGCTACTCCACCCGGATCCCCAGCTCCGCCGCCAACACCGGTGCCAGATCCAGCAGTTGTCCCGTGCTGATCACCGCCCCCGACAGCCGGTCCAGGCCCCGCACGATCTCCAGCGGAGCCGCCCCGCGCAGGTCCACGTCCGTCAGCGTGGCACTGCCGAAGTCGGCCTCTCTCAGTGCGCAGTCCACGAACTCCACCCGCTCCAGGCTCGCGCCCGCGAAGTCCGGCTCGACCAGCACGCAGGACTCGAAGACGACGTCCTTGAGGCGGGCCTCGCGCAGATTCAAGTAGTCGATCTTGCCGCCGCGCACCACGACCCGCTCCAGGACGGCGCCGTGCAGCTGGGTGCCGCCCAGCCGGGCGTCGATCAGCTCGACGTCCCGGAACGTGGACTCGGCGAGATGCGTGCCCACCCCGCGCAGTCCCGTCAGGACCGAGTCGAGCACTCTGGCCCGGCCCAGCGCCGTACCGTCCACCGTGCAGCCCGTCAGCGCGCAGTCCATGAACCGCGCGCCCACCCCGTCCTGCCCGGTGAGGTCCGCGTCCCGGAACTCCAGCCCGTCATAGTCACCGTCCGGCCGCAACCCGCCGTCCGGCCACGGCTCCAGCGGCGGCAGCCGCAGCTCCGGCCGTCGCGCACCCTTCACCCCTGCCCGGCCCGCCGACCGGCCGCCCGTCGCTCTCCTCGCCATGCCCCCATGCTGCACCCCGCCACTGACAATCCCCCTGACCTGGGAAACGCCGACCGGCCGGGGCACCGGTACCGGAATCAGTGACCCGAGCCCAGCGCCGCCAACGCCCCGTCCGTGAGCCGGTACACCGTCCACTCGTCCTGCGGACGGGCACCGAACGCCTCGTAGAAGCCGATCGCGGGCCGGTTCCAGTCGAGCACCGACCACTCCAGGCGCGCGTACCCGCGCTGCACACAGATGCGCGCCAGCTCCGTCAGCAGCGCCCGCCCGTGCCCGGCGCCGCGCGCACTCGGCCGCACGTACAGGTCCTCCAGATAGATCCCGTGCACCCCGCGCCAGGTGGAGAAGTTCAGGAACCACAGCGCGAACCCGACCGGCTCACCGCTGGCGTCGTCCACCGCGACATGCGCGAAGGCCGCCGGCTGCTCCCCGAACAGCGCCTCCCGCAGCTGCTCCTCAGTCGCCCGCGCCTCCTCCGGCGCCTTCTCGTACTCGGCCAGTTCACGGACCAGGGCATGGATGAGGGGGATGTCGGCGGGGGTGGCGGTACGAATCATGCGGGGAGGCTAACCGGGGCCGGCCCGCCGCGGCACGCGGGTTTCACCAGGTGGGAAGCGCTTCCTCGCGGAGGCCATTTCACGCGGGCGGCACTCCCCAGGCAGGCCCTGTCCCGCGGGCGGCGCCCCCCACGGCCCCCGTCATGCAGCCGACCTCCCCCACCGCACGCCCCGTCACGCCGTGCGCAGTCTCCGGGCGAGTTCCAGTTGGCGTTCCTCCAGCGGTCGGCCGTCCTCCACGTCCCACAGGGCGTTCTGCAGGAGCCGGCCCAGCGTCCAGGCGCGGGCCCGCTCCCGGTCCAGGCCGAGTACCTCCGTCATCGCGTCGAAGCGCCGGCGGACCTCGGCCGCCTCGAAGCGGTTGTCCAGCGCGGGCCACAGCTCGAAACCGGGGTCGCCCGCGAGCGGCTTGGGATCGATGGCGAGCCACTCGGCGCGGTCGGCGGCGAGGACGTTCTCGAAGTGCAGGTCCCAGTGCAGCAGCCGGTCGCCGGGCTCGGCGGCCACCTCGCGCACGGCGGCCGCGCAGTCGGCGACCATACGGCGGCTCCGAACGTCGGGGATGCGCTCCAACGCCCACGGGGTCCGCTCCAGCATCGCCTCGGCGATGTCACCGAGCCGGCGCATGCCCGGCGGCGCCGGGAACGACGTCAGATGGGCCAGCAGCCGCGCGACGACCAGGACGGCCTCGTGCGTGTCGGCCACGGCGGACAGCATCCGGGACGGGTCCAGCCGCTCCAGGAGCATGGTGCCCGTCGCCGGGTCGTGGTCGAGGAGCCGTACGGCCCCGTCGCCGTCCCACACCCGCAGCGCGACCGGCTCGCCCGCGCTCTCCTCGTCCAGCAGCTGCAGCTTCAGGACCGCGGGACCGCCGTCCGCGCGGACGACCGGCAGGACCAGCGCGCTGACACCGTTCATCGAGGGGCCGTCCAGCCGCAGCCCCCAGCGGTCCAGGAAGGCCGCCGCGAGATCCGGCAGCCCGTCGACGAAGGCCCGGCCCGCCGCGCCGTTGTACCTCTCCTGCGCTTCCACCAGATCGCCGGGTATGTCAATCACATACCGGACGATACCGACGTGCGTGAATCGGTTCATGCGAATTATCCGGGGCCCCGGCGGCGTGCGGGCGTACCTCCGCAGCGCCCCCGGCACATACGTGTGGCTGGCGATCCTGTTCGTCACGACCGTCGCCCTGCACCACATGTCGCCGGAGTTCGAGCAGCACTTCCTGCGGCAGCGGTCGACCAACATCCATGAGCTGTCCCGCAACCCGGTCCGGGTGCTGGTGGCCAGCGCCATGTGGATCGACAGCGGCCACTGGATCCCGTACGCCGCGCTGTACACGGTGTTCCACGCACCGGCCGAACGCTGGCTGGGCACCGCCCGCTGGCTCGCCGCGTGCGCGCTGGCGCACGTGCTGGCCACCCTCGCCAGCGAGGGCGCCCTGCTGTTGGCGATCCGGGACGGCATCGCCCCGCACTCGGCGGTCAACACCCTGGACGTGGGCGTGAGTTACGCGCTCGCCGGGGTCATCGGGGTCCTCACCTACCGGATCGCCACCCCCTGGCGGTACGCGTACCTGCTGGCGGTGCTGGCCCTCTTCGGGCTGTCGCTGGCCGTGGGGCGGTCCTTCACCGAACTCGGCCACTTCGTCTCCGTACTGATCGGCCTGGCCTGCTACCCCCTGGCGAGGTGCCGCGGAAAAGCATGGAATCCGAAGGAGACACTGGCCGCGCTCAGAGGTTAACGTCCCCGCCATGAGCAGCTCGGCAAGCAGTGTCGTCAACGGCGGGATCTCCTTCTGGTACGCGGACGACGGCCTCCCCGCGGTCCGGGAGCCACTGTCCGGGGACGCGTCGGCCGACGTCGTCATCGTCGGCGGCGGCTACACCGGCCTGTGGACGGCGTACTACCTGAAGAAGGCCGCCCCCTTCCTCCGCATCACCGTCCTGGAGCAGAAGTTCTGCGGCTACGGCGCCTCCGGCCGCAACGGCGGCTGGCTCTACAACGGCATCGCCGGCCGCGACCGGTACGCCAGGCTGCACGGCCGCGACGCCGCCGTACGGCTGCAGAAGGCGATGAACGACACCGTGGCCGAGGTCGTCGCGGTCGCCGAGGCCGAGGGCGTCGAGGCGGACGTGCACCGCGGCGGCGTCCTCGAAGTCGCCACCACCCCGGCCCAGTTGGCGCGCCTGAGGGCCTTCCACGAGCACGAGCTGTCGTACGGCGAGAAGGACCGCGAGCTGTACGGCGCCCGGGAGACGGCCGAGCGGATCCGCGTCGCGGACGCGGTCGGCTCCACCTGGACCCCGCACGGCGCCCGACTGCACCCGGTGAAGCTGGTCAAGGGCCTGGCGGCCGTGGTGGAGGCGCTGGGCGTCACCGTCCACGAGTGCACCCCGGTGACGGAGATCCGCCCCAAGCACGCCGTCACCCCGTACGGCACCGTCCGCGCCCCGTACATCCTGCGCTGCACGGAGGGCTTCACGGCGGCGCTGAAGGGCCAGAAACGCACCTGGCTCCCCATGAACTCCTCCATGATCGCCACCGAGCCGCTGACCGAGGACCAGTGGGCGGCGATCGGCTGGGACGGCCGCGAAACCCTCGGCGACATGGCCCACGCCTACATGTACGCGCAGCGCACCGCCGACGGCCGGATCGCGCTCGGCGGGCGCGGGGTGCCGTACCGCTTCGGGTCCAGGACGGACAACGACGGCCGTACGCAGCCGGCGACCATCGAGGCCCTGCACGAGATCCTGACCCGCTTCTTCCCCGCCCTGGCCGGCGTGCGTGTGGAACACGCCTGGTCAGGAGTGTTGGGCGTGCCCCGCGACTGGTGCGCCACGGTGACCCTCGACCGCTCCACCGGTCTCGGCTGGGCCGGCGGCTACGTCGGCTCCGGCGTCGCCACCGCCAACCTGGCCGCCCGCACCCTGCGCGACCTGGTCCAGCAGGACTCCGGCCAGGGCGGACGCACCGAGCTGACGGACCTGCCCTGGGTGAACCACAAGGTCCGCAAGTGGGAACCGGAACCCTTCCGCTGGCTCGGCGTGCACGGCATGTACGCCACCTACCGCACCGCCGACCAGCGCGAACGCCTCCACCCGGGAACGGAGTCCTCGCGCCTGGCGAAGGTGGCGGACCGGGTTGCGGGCAGACACTGAGCGCACACGGCAAACGGCCCCGGACGAGGAGTCCGGGGCCGTTGCGCAGACGAGCCCCCTGTCGGATTCGAACCGACGACCTTCGCTTTACAAGAGCGGCGCTCTGACCAGCTGAGCTAAGGAGGCCTGCGCGGGCGCGCCCGTGCAGTGTACCCACGTCCGGGCCCGCTCTTGTCGAAAATCTCCGCGAAGTTCACCAGGGCCCGGCTACTGACAGAACGAGTGAACGCCAGGTACCGTCCTGAGCCAGTTCGCGCAGTTCACCTGTGTGGACCACACCACCACCTTCCTACAACGGATCGTCCGGCACGTTCCTGCCGGTAGAAGGGGGCCCATTCACCATGGCCACTGTCACGTTCGACAAGGCGACCCGGATCTACCCGGGTTCCACCAAGCCCGCCGTCGACGCGCTCGACATCGCGATCGAGGACGGCGAGTTCCTCGTCCTGGTCGGCCCGTCGGGTTGCGGGAAGTCCACCTCGCTGCGGATGCTCGCGGGTCTGGAGGACGTCAACGGCGGCGCCATCCGCATCGGTGACCGCGACGTCACGCACCTGCCGCCCAAGGACCGGGACATCGCCATGGTGTTCCAGAACTACGCGCTCTACCCGCACATGACGGTCGCCGACAACATGGGCTTCGCGCTCAAGATCGCGGGCGTCAACAAGGCGGAGATCCGGCAGAAGGTCGAGGAGGCCGCGAAGATCCTCGACCTCACCGAGTACCTGGACCGCAAGCCGAAGGCGCTCTCCGGCGGTCAGCGGCAGCGTGTCGCCATGGGCCGCGCGATCGTGCGCGAGCCGCAGGTCTTCCTCATGGACGAGCCGCTGTCCAACCTGGACGCCAAGCTCCGGGTGAGCACCCGTACGCAGATCGCGTCCCTGCAGCGCCGGCTCGGCATCACCACCGTCTACGTCACCCACGACCAGGTCGAGGCCATGACGATGGGCGACCGGGTGGCCGTGCTCAAGGACGGTCTGCTGCAGCAGGTCGACTCGCCGCGGAACATGTACGACAAGCCCGCGAACCTCTTCGTCGCCGGCTTCATCGGCTCCCCGGCCATGAACCTGGTCGAGGTCCCGATCACCGACGGCGGCGTGAAGTTCGGCAACAGTGTCGTTCCCGTCAACCGGGAGGCGCTGACGGCCGCCTCGGACAAGGGCGACCGCACGGTGACCGTCGGAGTCCGGCCCGAGCACTTCGACGTGGTCGAACACAACGGCTCCGTCGCCGCCTCGCTGTCCAAGGACACCGCGGACGCGCCGGCCGGTCTCGCCGTCTCCGTGAACGTCGTCGAGGAGCTGGGCGCCGACGGCTACGTCTACGGCACCGCCGAGGTCGGCGGCGAGGTCAAGGACCTGGTGGTCCGCGTCAACGGCCGCCAGGTGCCGGAGAAGGGCTCCACCCTGCACGTGGTGCCGCGGCCGGGCGAGATCCATGTGTTCTCCACGTCCACGGGTGAGCGCCTCTCCGACTGAGCAGCGCGTTTGCACCCAGGTTGACGAAAGGGGCCCCGCGGAGTGCCGCAGGGCCCCTTTCGTGTGAGACGCAGCCCGGATATATCCCGGCACAGCGATCATTTCGGGCGTGGCGCGTCAACCCCTTACCCAGAAAAATGCGGCATCCCATCGCCCGAAAGGGTGACTAAATGTCGCCAAATCATTACCCCGCGCTACCCTCACACGCGTGAAGCACTCCACCACTCCACAGACGCGACGCGGCCACCGGGGCGGCCCTGCCCGCCGGATCGGCCGCACTCTCGCCCTCGTCCTGCCCGTCGTCCTGGTGCTCTCCGGGACCCTCGCGGTCACCCGGGTCAACTGGACGGGGAGCCCCTCCAGCTCGGCGCTGGCCGCTTCGGACGTCTCGTCGGCCGCGCTGTCCGCCAAGACGGCCTCCCGCGCCCCGCAGGACGTGCTCCGCGACCGGCTGGTCACCGAGCTGCAAAAGAAGGACCCGGGGGCCGTCCTGACCGACCTCCAGCGGGCCGTCAACGGCCACCCCTCGCTGGCCAAGCACTGCGCCTCCATCGCCCGCTCCCTCGGCCAGGCGGCGGCGCGCATGTACGGCGTTCCGCGCGCCCAGTCCTACGCACGCCCGGTGTGCGACACGTCGTTCGCCTCCGGCGTCCTCGCCGCGCGCGGCTGACGGCTCCTCAAGGAACGCGCCGTTGCCGGCCGGTCCGGGCGGGGCGCCACGTACAGTGCGGTCATGACCCATCCGAACGCCGCGTCGCGCCCCACCCAAGCCGTGGTCCTGGCCGGTGGCCAGGGCTCCCGGCTGCGTCCCTACACCGACGACCGGCCCAAGCCGATGGTCGAGATCCCCGGCACGGGCACTCCGATCATCGGCCACCAGCTGACCTGGCTCGCCGAGGAAGGCGTGACCGACGTCGTGGTCTCCTGCGGCCACCTCGCCGACGTCCTGCAGAAGTGGCTGGACTCCGCCGACCTGCCCGTCTCCGTCACCACCGTGGTGGAGGCCGAACCCCTCGGCCGTGGCGGCGGCCTCAAGTACGCCGCCGCGCACCTTCCCCGCCCCGACCGGCCCTGGTACGCCACGAACGGCGACATCTGGACCCGCTTCTCCCTGCGGGACATGGCCGACTTCCACACCGAGCGGGACGCCGTCGCGACCCTGGCCCTGGCCCGGCCGCGTATCCCCTGGGGTGCGGTGAAGACCGACGGGTTCGGGCACATCACCGACTTCATCGAGGCTCCGCCGTCGACGTTCGAGATCAACGCGGGTGTGTATGTCTTCTCGCCCGAGTTCGCGGAGTTGCTGCCCGAGCGGGGGGATCACGAGCGGACGACGTTTCCGGGGCTGGCCCGGGAGCGGAGGCTTTTCGGGTTCCCGATTCCCCAGGGGGCGTACTGGCGGGCCATCGACACGGCGAAGGACCTGACGGAGGCGGCCAAGGAGCTGGCGGCCTCGGGTCGCTGACAGTTCCGCGAAGACGGTCGAGTGCCGGCTGCGGGTGCGTCGTGGTTGCTCGCGCAGTTCCTCGCGCTCCTGGGCAGGTTCCGGCCTCGGCATCGAAACGGCCTCGGCATCGAAAAGGCCCCGTACCTCCACTGGTACGGGGCCTTCCTTCTTGCAGCGGTTAGCCGAGCAGGCCGCCCACCAGGCCCTCCTGGCCGCCGGACGCGTTGCCGCCGGAGCTGCTCGAACCGCCCGAGGACGAGCTGCCCCCGGTCGACGTGCCGCCGGTGCCGGTGGGGCCGGCCGTGGTGCTGGGGGCGCCGCCGGTCGGGGCGGACTGGCGGGGCGGGGTCTGGCCCATGGTGCCCTGGGTCTGGCTGGGGGCCGCGGTCGTACCGCCGGCGGCCTTGGTCGCGCCCGGGGTCGTCGCCGCGCCGGACGGGCTCGCGCCGGCCGTGGCGCCGCCCGTGGGCGAGCTGGAGGCCGGTGGTGTCTTCTTGTTCCGGCTGCCGGTGTTCTGCGGGAGCGGGGAACCGGGGAGGTTGTTGCGGGGGGCCTCGCCGGGGCCGGGGACGACCACGCGGCTGGAGTCGCGGACGGCGCCGCCGAGCAGGGAGCCGACCAGCAGGGTGAGGCCGACCGTGACGACGGTGATCAGCGCGCCGCGGCGCAGGACGTACTGGCGCAGGTCCCAGATGTCGGCGCGGGGTCCGAGGCGGCGCCAGGCGCTCGCCGCGATGCGGCCGTCCACGGAGTAGACGGGGGCACCGGCGATGATCAGCGGGGACCAGGCGGCGAGGTAGATGATGTCGGGGGCGTCGTAGGCGGGGACCGTCTCCCAGCTGACGGTGACGATCAGCGCGGCGGAGAGCAGGGCACCGACCACCGCGGCCACCCGCTGCCAGCAGCCCAGCACGGTCAGGACACCGACGACCACCTGGAGGAACGCGATGACCAGGCCGGAGCCGACCGGGTGGTGCAGGGCGAACTGGCGCAGCGGTTCGGCCACGTCCCACGGGTGCAGGGTGTTGAGCCACTTGACCATGGACCCGCGCTTGCCGCCGTCGAAGTAGACGGGGTCGCACAGCTTGCCCATGCCGGCGTAGATGGAGATGAAGCCCAGGAAGATGCGCAGCGGGAGCAGGACCACGCCGAGGTTCATCCGGCGGCCGGGGTAGTAGGCGTGCCGGGACGGGTCGTCCGCGTGGCGCCGGGTGCCCCGGGCGGTGTCGGGCTCGGACGCGTCGTCGTAGCCGTCGTCGCCGTCGCGGTCCTCGTAGCCGTCGTGGTCGTCGTGACCGTCGTACGGCTCCCGGTCGGCGTCCTGGTAAGGGGGGTCGTCATAGGCGCCGCTCACCGTGCGCATGTGCGGCAGCAGGCGGGTGCCGTCGGCGTCGGGGGCGGTGCGCTGGTGGCCGACGACGGGGGTCTCGACGGTCTGGTCCAGCTCGTCGTAGGTGTCGGCGTAGCCGGTCTGGACGCGCGGGATGACCTGGGTGGCTCCGGCCTCGGGCTCTTCGGCGTGGCGGACGCTGCTGCCCCGCACGGCCTGGAGGAGCCGGTGGGCGCCGGTGTCGTCGGGGGCGGACTTGCCGCTCCACACGACGGGGCGGCGTCGGCCGGTGGTGCCGGCCCCGCCCGCGGCGCCCACGACGGGCATGCGGGAGCTGTCCTGGGCGGCACTCAGGAGCCGGGCGATCCGCGGGGATTGGGCGCGCCTCGCCGACGCGCCCAGCTGCACGCGGAAGCTGACGTGATTGACGATGACCTGCGCCGGATCGCTCGGCACCTTCACCATGCTCAGCGCGGGAGCGTCGTCGTATCCCGACGAGCGGTCCCCCGTGGGTGTGCGGGGTGTTCTGGTGTCCACACGCATCTAACCGAGTGACGTGGTGTTAGGACACTGCTTTGACGGGGCTGATGTGTCCGGACCCCGTCAAAGCCGCCTCGAACGCCATATGGGCGCCGGAATTCCCCCGCCCGGGTGAAGCTGCGGACGGTTGTTCAGCTCCGCCTGCTGGCCGCCTCGTACAGGACGATGCCGGCCGCGACACCGGCGTTGAGCGACTCGGCGCCACCCGGCATGGGGATGCGCACGCGGAAGTCGCAGGTTTCGCCGACGAGGCGGGACAGGCCCTTGCCCTCGCTGCCGACGACGATGACGACGGGGCCCTCCAGCGCCTCCAGGTCACCGAGCTCGACTTCGCCGTCCGCCGCCAGGCCGACCACCGTGACGCCGGCCTTCTTGTAGGCCTCCAGGGTCCGGGTGAGGTTGGTGGCGCGGGCGACCGGGGTGCGGGCGGCCGTACCGGCGGAGGTCTTCCAGGCGCCGGCGGTCATGCCGGCCGAGCGGCGCTCGGGCACGACCACGCCATGACCGCCGAAGGCGGAGACGGAGCGGACGACCGCGCCGAGGTTGCGCGGGTCGGTGACCCCGTCCAGCGCGACGACCAGCGGGTCCTCGCCCTCGTCGGCGGCGGCGTCGAGCAGGTCCTCGGGGTGCGCGTACTCGTACGGCGGGACCTGCAGGACCAGGCCCTGGTGGTTGAGGCCGTTCGTCATGCGGTCCAGCTCGGGGCGCGGGGCCTCCATCAGGTTGATGCCGCCGCGCTCGGCGGCGAGCTGGAGGGCCTCGCGGACGCGCTCGTCGTTGTCGATGAACTGCTGGACGTAGAGGGTCGAGGCGGGGACGCCCTCGCGGAGCGCCTCGACGACCGGGTTGCGGCCGACGACCAGCTCGGAGGCCGACTTGCCGCCGCGGCCCCGGGCCACGGGGCGGCGCGCGGCCTGCTTCGCCTTGGCCGTGGCGATGCGGTTCTTCTTGTGGCCCTTGCGCATCTCGGCGGGCGGGGTCGGCCCCCTGCCCTCCAGGCCCTTGCGCCGCTGGCCGCCACTGCCGACCTGCGCGCCCTTCTTGCCGGACATGCGACGGTTGTTCGCGGCCATGACCTACCTGTTCTCTGCGAAAAAGTGTGCGTACGTCTATGCAGTGTGCCGCCCGGGGGGCCGGGCGGCACAATCGATCAAGGGCCGGTGCTCAGCGCGGGCCCAGGGTCCAGCGCGGGCCCTGCGGGCTGTCCTCGATGACCAGGCCCGACTGGCCCAGCTGGTCGCGGATGGCGTCGGCGGTGGCCCAGTCCTTGCGGGCGCGGGCGGACTCGCGCTGGTCGAGGACCAGGCGGACGAGGCTGTCGACCACGCCGTGCAGATCCTCGGCCTGGCCGGACTCCCCCGCCCACTGCGCGTCGAGCGGGTCCATGCCGAGGACGCCGAGCATGGCCCGCACCTCGGCGAGCCGGGCCACGGCGGCCTCCTTGTCGTCGGCGGCCAGCGCGCTGTTGCCCTGCCGGACGGTGGTGTGCACCACGGCGAGGGCCTGCGGGACACCCAGGTCGTCGTCCATCGCCTCGGCGAACGCGGGCGGGACCTCGGCGGCCGGCTCGACGGCCTTCCCGGCCAGCTCGGTGACCCGCTGCACGAAGCCCTCGATCCGCGCGAACGCCGACTCGGCCTCGCGCAGCGACTCCTCGCTGTACTCGATCATCGAGCGGTAGTGCGGGGTGCCCAGGTAGTAGCGCAGCACGACGGGCCGCCACTGCCTGACCATCTCGCTCACCAGCACGCTGTTGCCGAGCGACTTGGACATCTTGTCGCCGGCCATGGTCACCCAGGCGTTGTGCACCCAGTACTGCGCGAAGTCGTCGCCGTAGGCCTTGGCCTGGGCGATCTCGTTCTCGTGGTGCGGGAAGATCAGGTCGAGTCCGCCGCCGTGGATGTCGAAGGCGGAGCCGAGGTACTTGTGCGCCATCGCCGAGCACTCCAGGTGCCAGCCGGGCCGGCCTTCTCCCCAGGGCGTCGGCCACGTCGGCTCACCCGGCTTGGCAGCCTTCCACATCGCGAAGTCACGCGGGTCCCGCTTGCCCGTCTCGCCCTCGCCGGACGGCTGCAGCAGGTTGTCCAGCTCCTGCCGGGACAGCTGGAGGTAGGACGGGAAGGACCGTACGTCGAAGTAGACGTTGCCGTCGGCGGCGTAGGCGTGCCCGCGCTCGATGAGGCGCTGCATCATCTCGACCATCTCGGTGATGTGGCCGGTGGCGCGCGGCTCGTACGTCGGCGGCAGGCAGCCGAGCGCGGTGTAGCCCTCGTTGAAGGCGCGCTCGTTGTCGTACCCGATCGACCACCAGGGCCGGCCCTGCTCATGGGCCTTGGCGATGATCTTGTCGTCGATGTCGGTGACGTTCCGGATGAACGTCACCTCGTAGCCGCGGTACTGGAACCAGCGGCGCATGATGTCGAAGTTGAGCCCCGAGCGGATGTGCCCGATGTGCGGTGCCGCCTGCACGGTGGCGCCACACAGGTAGATCGAGACACAACCCGGCTTGAGCGGGGTGAAGTCACGGATCTGCCGGGCGCTGGTGTCGTACAGGCGAATGGTCACCACTCCAGGGTAGTGGGCGCGAGAGGGTGCCTCACGCCCCTTCCCCGCAATGCCGGGGCCTCACAGCATCCCGAGCACCTTCCGCGGGCTGATCCGTACGACCACCCGCTGGGCGTCCTGGGCCGAGGCGGGGTTGAAGTCCGCGTACTTCTTGCCGGTGTACTTCTCGCTCAGTTCGTCGATGAGCTCCGGGCCGCCCTCGGTCGTCATCGCGGCGGTGCCGCGGATCTCGGCGTACTCGTAGGGCTGGTCGGGGTTCATCACGACGACCGTCACCCGGGGCTCGCGGGCCAGGTTCTTGTACTTGCGGCGGTCGACCGTGGTGGAGAAGAGGAGGTCGTCGCCGTCGCGCTTCACCCAGACCGGTGACAGCTGCGGGCTGCCGTCGGGCTGGACGGTGCCGACGACGATGAACACCTTGCCGTCGAGCAGGGACTTCAGGCGGTCGGACAGTACGGCGGACATGGGCACCCTCCGGAGTCCAGGGATCACTGGTGGTCGTGGGGGTACCCTCGCACGCCCTCAGCCCGACCGCACCACGAGTGCGGTCGCCACCGCCATCAGCCCCTCCTCGCGGCCCGGGAAGCCGAGGCCGTCCGTGGTGGCGCCGGAGACGGAGACGGGCGCGCCGGCCGCCTCGGAGAGGATCTTCTGGGCCTCGTCGCGCCGCTTGCCGATCTTCGGGCGGGGGCCGACCACCTGGACGGCGATGTTGCCGATGGTGAAGCCGGCCTCGCGGACGATCCGGGCCGCCTCGGTGAGCAGGGTGGTCCCGGAGGCGCCCGACCACTCGGGGCGGCCGGTGCCGAAGTGCTGTCCCAGGTCACCGAGTCCGGCGGCGGAGAAGAGGGCGTTGCATGCGGCGTGGGCGACGACGTCCGCGTCGGAGTGCCCGGCCAGGCCGGGCCCCTCGCCCTCCCACTTCAGGCCCGCGCACCACAGGTCGCGGCCCTCCTCGAAGGCGTGGATGTCGGTGCCGATGCCGACCTGGGGGAGGATCAGCGGCCGCTCAGAAGCCATCGTTGAGCCTCCTGCGGGCGAGGACCGCCTCGGCGAGGACCAGGTCGAGCGGGCGGGTGACCTTGAAGGCCTCCTCGTGACCGGGGACGGCGACGACCGTCAGGCCCAGCTGTTCGACCATGCTCGCGTCGTCGGTGACGCCCGCGGTGACGGTCTCGTGGGCGCGGACCAGGGTCGCGCGGTCGAAGCCCTGGGGTGTCTGGACGGCGCGGAGGCGGGCCCGTTCGGGGGTGGCGACGACCGGTTCCGGGTCGCCGGCGACGGCCGCGGGCTCGACCTCCTTGACGGTGTCGGCGAGCGGCAGCGCGGGGACGACGGCGGGGGCGCCGTCGCGTACGGCCTCGATGACCGCGTCGACCGTGTCGACCGGGACCAGGGGGCGGGCCGCGTCGTGGACGAGGACGACGCCGTATGCGGGCGGCAGCGCGTCCAGGCCGAGCCTGACCGATTCCTGCCGGCTGTCCCCGCCCGGGACGACCAGGAAGTCGGTGCGCTCGGGGAGCGCGTGTGCGTCGAGGAGGGATTTGACCTCGGCGGCGCCGTCCGGCGGGGCCACGACGATCACCAGGGAGACATGGCGGGACGCGGCGAGCGCGCGGACCGCGTGGATCAGCATGGGTGTGCCGTTCAGCGCGCGCAGCGCCTTGGGGGCGCCCGGACCGAGGCGTACGCCCCGTCCGGCGGCGGGAATCACGGCGGCGACGGGGGCCGGCGCGGGTGAAGGGCGCGATTCGTCAGACATCGGTTCCTGTCAGGTTTGTGTGCTCGACCGAGGTGGGTATGGCCTGGAGGAGTGCCGGGCGCGACGCCTTGACCGGACCCTTCCGTGACCCTGGTCGAGCCATCTGCCCGGGCCCGGCACATCAAGCAGGGGGGCCGCTTGCTTCTCGGGGCTTTCCGAAGAGCGGGGCTTTCCGAAGACCACGGTAGAGCCCGGAGAACGGGGAAGAGCAGGGGCGAGCGGGGCTTTCCGGGATCCGGCGCCCTGAGTACGGACGCGCGGGTACGAACATGCCGCAGCGCCCGGCGACAGGATCAGTGTCATCGGGCACCGCGGCATTTACCGTGCTGTGCGTGGCGGAAGCGAGGGATCGCTGCCGTGGCGCGTCAGGAGGCGAGCACCTCGTCGAGCAGGGCTTCGGCCTTGTCCTCGTTCGTGTTCTCCGCGAGAGCCAGCTCGCTCACCAGGATCTGGCGGGCCTTGGCGAGCATGCGCTTCTCGCCGGCGGACAGTCCGCGTTCGCGCTCGCGGCGCCACAGGTCACGCACGACCTCCGCGACCTTGATGACATCGCCGGAGGCGAGCTTCTCCAGGTTTGCCTTGTAGCGACGCGACCAGTTCGTGGGCTCCTCGGCGTACGGCGCGCGCAGCACCTCGAAGACCCGGTCCAGCCCGTCCTGACCGACCACATCACGTACGCCGACGAACTCCGCATTGTCCGCTGGCACACGTACCGTCAGGTCACCCTGGGCGACCTTCAGCACCAAGTAGGTCTTGTCCACGCCTTTGATCTGGCGAGTTTCGATGGCCTCGATCAGCGCGGCCCCGTGATGGGGATAGACCACGGTGTCGCCAACCTTGAACGTCATGTGACAGGTACCCCTTCCGTGGCTATCCAGGGTAACACGGATACGGCGTCTTCTGAATGGCGTTTTCGCAGGTCAGGGCATATCTCGGGGCTTGACAACTGCGACAGGAACGTGCTTCCCGGGCCCGGCGGAACGAGGAATTCGCAGGTCGGAGGGGCTCTTCGGGCGAGGAGAAACGCGTACGGTACACACTTCCGGAGCCGCCTCCAACCGGAGGAACATCCCGTTTTGTCCGGTTCCAAGCGTGCGACTTCCGCTACTCCGTTCGGTGACCCGAGGCCGATCCGAGCCGATTCCGGAATTGATCAACGACCGTCGGGCAGGGGGGAGCGCGATCAATATCGAGGTCCGTCGCACATTCCTTCACGGAAATTTTGCGAGCGGTTATGTGAATGGCGGACGAGCGCCCGGCAAAGTGACTGGAGGGTCAGTTGTGACCAGAGTGACGAGCGTTCCGCGGTACCCCCAGCAGGAGGGAAGCGGGAGGCTCGGGGAGGGTCGGGTGCGGGCGCCCGGGAACGGCTCGGTAACCTAAGGCCGCTGACAGACACTTAGGGTGGCTTTATAAGGGGAGCCGCCCGCGCGTTCAAGGAGTTGCCGCCGCCGTGAGCAGCAGCCTTCGACGCGGCGCCCTCGCCGCCTCCGCCATCGTCTTCTCGATCGCCTCGCTCGCCGCCTGCGGCGCCGGAAACAACTCGCAGACCCTGGAAGTCAAGCCGGACAACGCGGCGACCAGCGTCGGCGACATCAAGGTCCAGAACGCCCTGGTCATCACCCAGCCCGACCTGAAGTCGACGGGCCCGGCCGTGATCTCCGCGACCCTGTTCAACATGGGCAAGGACCCGCAGACCCTCCAGTCCATCGCCATCCCGGGCAGCAGCGAGACCGTGAAGCTGACCCCGGCCAAGGGCGGCGACCTGACCGTCCCGGCGCACGGCTCCCTGGTCATCGGCGGCAAGGGCAACGCCTCCGCCGAGATCCCCAACGGCCGCCAGTCCGTCCAGGACGGCAACGCGCAGAAGGTCACCTTCACCTTCAGCACGACCGGTGACGTGAGCCTGCGCGCCTACGTGGTGCCGGCCACCAGCTACTTCGACAAGTGGGGCCCGAGCCAGATCCCGTCCGGCCCGGCGACGAACTCCCCCGCGCCGGGCGCCTCCGCGAGCGGCAAGCCGCACAAGAGCGGCAAGACCGGCCCGTCGTCCTCCCCGAGCGACACGGCGAGCGGCACCGCGAGCACCGGCGCCACCCCGAGCGACTCCGCCTCCCAGTCGGCGGCCGGCCGCTGAGCACCGAGGTGTGAACGAAGGGCGGCACCCCTGCGCGGGGTGCCGCCCTTCGTCGTAGCGCCGTGCGTACGGCCTACGGCCTACGGCTCGAACTTGTACCCCAGGCCGCGCACCGTCACCAGGTACCGAGGCGCGCCCGGGTCCGGTTCGATCTTGGCGCGCAACCGCTTGACGTGGACGTCGAGGGTCTTGGTGTCGCCCACGTAGTCGGCGCCCCAGACGCGGTCGATGAGCTGCATGCGGGTCAGCACCCGGCCGGCGTTGCGCAGCAGCATCTCCAGCAGGTCGAACTCCTTGAGCGGAAGGTCGACCTTGGAGCCGCCGACCGTCACCACGTGGCGGTCGACGTCCATACGGACCGGGCCCGCCTCCAGCGCGGCCGGGGTGACCTCCTCCGGCTCGCCCCGGCGGCGCAGCACGGCCCGGATACGGGCCACCAGCTCGCGCGAGGAGAAGGGCTTGGTGACGTAGTCGTCGGCTCCTATTTCCAGGCCGACGACCTTGTCGATCTCGCTGTCCTTGGCCGTCACCATGATCACGGGGACGTTGGAGCGGCCGCGCAGCTGGCGGCACACCTCCGTGCCGGGCAGGCCCGGCAGCATCAGGTCGAGGAGGACGAGGTCGGCGCCGTTGCGCTCGAACTCGTCGAGTCCGTCGGGGCCGGTGGCCGCCACGGCCACCTCGAAGCCCTCCTTGCGGAGCATGTACGACAGGGCGTCGGAGAAGGACTCCTCGTCCTCGACGACGAGCACTCGGGTCACGGAAGGACCTCCGGGGCGGGAAGCGGTTCGTACGGGGATGAGTCGGGGGCGCCGCCGTCCTCGTCTTCTTCGTCGAGGTCGGGGTGCTGTTGCGCGCGGTCGCGGGCCGCGCCCGCCTCCGGCAGCCTGAGGGTGAACGTGGAGCCCTGGCCTTCGGCGCTCCAGACCGTGACCTCCCCGCCGTGCGAGGCGACCACGTGCTTGACGATCGCCAGCCCCAGGCCGGTGCCGCCGGTCTGCCGGGAGCGGGCCGGGTCGACGCGGTAGAAGCGCTCGAAGATGCGCTCCTTGTCCTTCTCGGAGATGCCGATGCCCTGGTCCGTCACGGCCAGCTCGATCAGGTCGCCGCCCGGGGCGGTGATCCGGCGGGCGGCTATGCCGACCCGGGTGCGGGCCGGGGAGTAGTTCACGGCGTTCTCGACCAGGTTGCCGAGGGCGGCGGCCAGCTGGCCCCGGTTGCCCCAGACGGCCAGGTCCTCGGTGCCTCCGGCGGCCATGGTGATCTGCTTGGTGCCGGCCTGGTGACGGCAGCGGTCGATGGCCTCGGCGACCAGCTCGTCCACGCGGACGGGCTCGGCGTCCTCCAGCGGGTCGTCGTTCTGCACCCGGGAGAGGTCGATCAGCTCCTGGACCAGGTTGGTCAGCCGGGTCGCCTCGATCTGCATGCGGCCCGCGAAGCGCTGCACGGCCTCGGGGTCGTCGGAGGCGTCCATGACCGCCTCGGAGAGGAGGGAGAGCGCGCCGACGGGCGTCTTCAGCTCATGGCTCACATTGGCCACGAAGTCGCGCCGTACGGCCTCGATCCTCCTGGCCTCGGTCAGGTCCTCGACCAGCAGCAGGACCAGGCGGGAGCCGAGCGGGGCCACCCGCGCGGAGACCGCGAGGGCCTCGCCGCGTCCGGTGCCGCGCCGGGGCAGGTCCAGCTCGACCTGCCGTATCTCCCCGTCCCGTCTGGTGTCCCGGGCCATCTGGAGCATCGGTTCGACGGAGAGCTTGCCGCCCCGGACCAGCCCGAGGGCGTAGGCGGCGGAGCTGGCCTTGACGACGGTGTCGGCCTCGTCGAGGACGACGGCCGAGGAGCGGAGCACGGACAGTACGGTGTCCACGCCGGGCGGGAGTACGGGATCGGTGTGCAAGGAAGTCCTGGTCGGTCGCTTCTGGTCGCGTTCGCTCCAGCGGAACGCCAGCATGGCGATGACGCCGGTGAGCACCCCGGCGATCGCTGCCGCTGCGGCGACCGCCGCGTTCACGTCCATGCCTCCAGGTTAAGCAGGGGGTACGACATGACCCCAGCCGTCGAGGTGGGACCTCGGACACTCGTCGCCCAGAGTTCACCTTGGAGCCAGGATTGGTTCATTTGGGGTGGCGGAAACGGACGCGTGCGGGGCAGAACGTGGGAGCGTGGGGACCAAGCACACCTATGAGAGGGAACCCTGATGCGGGACGCGTACCACGAGGAACTTGACTCGATCGGCGACGGTCTGGTGGAGATGACCCGGCTGGTCGGGTCGGCGATCGGGCGCGCCACGACCGCCATCCTGGACGCCGACCTGAAGCTGGCCGAGAGCGTGATCGAGGCCGACCAGAAGGTCGACGAGCTGCAGCACGACCTGGAGGCGCGGGCGATAGCCCTGCTCGCCCGGCAGCAGCCGGTGGCGACCGACCTGCGGATCGTCGTCACCTCCCTGCGGATGTCCGCCGACCTGGAGCGGTCCGGCGACCTGGCCCAGCACGTGGCGAAGCTGGCGCGCCTGCGCTTCCCCGCGCGGGCCGTCCCCCAGGACCTGCACGCGACCATCCTGGAGATGGGCCAGCTCGCGCAGCGCCTGATGGCGAAGGCGGCCGAGGTCATCATCACGAAGGACATCGACCTCGCGCTGCAGCTGGAGCAGGACGACGACGAGATGGACCTGCTGCACCGCACGCTGTTCCAGCACCTGATCGACGAGCGCTGGAAGCACGGCATCGAGACGGCGGTGGACGTCACCCTCCTCGGCCGCTACTACGAGCGCTACGCCGACCACGCCGTGGCCGTCGCCAAGCGCGTCGTCTACCTGGTCACGGGCGAGCACGCGGACGAACTCCAGCAGGACATCCAGCCGGTGACGGGCGTCGAGGGCGCGTGATCCGCACACCCCGCCCCGCCCCGACGGCCCCGCGAGAGGCCGGCGGGATCGGCGCCGGGGCGGCTTGCGGGCGCTTGGGCGCCTCCGTGCGCCGTTGATGCGCCCGGGGATACGGGCATGAAATGGACGAGGGCACCCCTGCCCCAGCGTCTAGGAGGGACCCATGGCCGAATCCCCCAGCACCACGCCCGACCCCACGCAGGAGCGCGAGACCGAACAGCCCGCGTCCGTCACGAGCCTTCCGCTGATCGGCGCGTGCGGGTGCGGCTCCGGCTGCGGATGCGGGTGCCAGTCGGGCGCGCCCTGCCAGTGCGGCTGACGGACGGTACGACGTCGTAGGGCCGGTGTGAACACGATTCACACCGGCCTGCCTGCGTTCACCGCTGTCACCCTGTCACCGCTGTCACCGGCCGGCGGATCCGGTTCCTTCGAAGCGGAGCCTGCGGGCCAGGACCTCGCGGGCCACCTGGCTGACCGTGCGGCCGTCGACGTACGCGCGGGCCCGCAGCCGGTCCAGGGCCTGCTCGGGGTCCAGGTCCAGCTGCACCATCACCATGCCGACCGCCTGGTAGACCTCGGTGTGGTCGGCCTCGGAGGCCGCCACCCACGACGCCACCTCGTCCTCCGTGTCCTCCTCGGCGCCCTGGTGGCCGGCCGTCTGGAGACTCACGAGCGCGTAGGTGACGGCGTCCCGCACCCACAGCGCGGTCCGCATGTCCCGCTCGGTCAGCCCTCCGGTGGATTCGCTGTACAGGTCGAGGGTGCCGATCGCGGCGCCGCCGACGCCGAGCGGCAGCGAGAAGACCGCGCGCACGCCCAGCGCGACCGCCTCATGCGCGAAGATCGGCCAGCGGCGGGCGTCGGCCCCGCCGGTGAGGTCGGCCGCGACGACCGGTGCGCCCTGGTCGAGCGCGCTCTGGCAGGGCCCGTCCCCCACGGTGTACTGCAGCTCGGCGAGCCGGGCGGCGACCCGGTCGCTGGCACACCAGGTGACGCATACGCCCTTCCCGCCGGAGATCGACACCGAGGAACCGCTGATCGGCAGCAGCCGCGTGCAGGCCGCGCAGAGCGCGCCCGGCACCTGCTGGGGGGCTTCGGCACCCCGCGCTGCGGCGGCGAGCGTCTCGGTGACCCACAGCCGTGCCTGATCGTCCGGCGACCGTCCGGCACCGGCCGGTCGCGACGTCTCGGGCGGCATGGTCGACACCCCCTCGCGGCGCGTCCTCAGCAGACCTGTTCCACCGCCCGAGTGCCCAGCTTGGGACAAGTGACGTACCGCTTTTGCCGATGGCCGCTGTCGTGAAAACGCCCCTGATCCGCGCCGGAAGCACGGGTCAGGGGCGTGATCGCGGAAACTACTTCTTCTTGCCCTGGTTCTTGACCGCCTCGATCGCCGCCGCGGCCGCCTCGGGGTCGAGGTACGTGCCGCCGGGGGTGATCGGCTTGAAGTCGGCGTCGAGCTCGTAGGAGAGCGGGATGCCGGTCGGGATGTTCAGGCCCGCGATGTCGGCGTCGGAGATGCCGTCCAGGTGCTTGACGAGGGCGCGGAGCGAGTTGCCGTGGGCCGCGACCAGGACCGTGCGGCCGGCCAGGAGGTCGGGGACGATGCCGTCGTACCAGTAGGGGAGCATCCGGACGACCACGTCCTTCAGGCACTCCGTCTTCGGGCGGAGCTCCGGCGGGATGGTCGCGTAGCGGGCGTCGTGCGCCTGGGAGAACTCGGAGTCGTCCGCGAGCGGCGGGGGCGGGGTGTCGTACGAGCGGCGCCAGAGCATGAACTGCTCCTCGCCGAACTCGGCCAGCGTCGCCGCCTTGTCCTTGCCCTGGAGGGCGCCGTAGTGGCGCTCGTTCAGGCGCCAGCTGCGGTGGACCGGGATCCAGTGGCGGTCCGCGGCCTCAAGGGCCAGCTGGGCCGTGCGGATCGCGCGCTTCTGCAGGGACGTGTGGACCACGTCGGGGAGGAGGTCGGCGTCCTTCAGGAGCTCGCCACCGCGGACTGCCTCCTTCTCGCCCTTCTCGTTCAGGTTGACGTCCACCCAGCCGGTGAACAGGTTCTTCGCGTTCCACTCGCTCTCGCCGTGGCGGAGGAGGATCAGCTTGTACGGTGCGTCGGCCATGGCAAAGAGCGTAATCCACGGGTTCGCCGCCCTGCCCGGCCCGGCCAGTGGGCGGACGGTTGACGGCGTCTGTTAATCGAGTGGCCCCCGGTAGCCGCCACCGGTAAGTTGTGCTTGCCGCATGAGCCGCTTACCGTCGGGGGTCTTGTCATGTCCGTAACGTCTCTCAGACGTGCCGCCCGGGAGACCGTCTCCGGACTCCCCCGTGAGTTCTGGTGGCTGTGGACCAGCACCCTCGTCAACCGGCTCGGCGCGTTCGTGGCCACCTTCATGGCCCTGTACCTCACCCTGGACCGCGGCTACTCCGCCTCGTACGCCGGTCTCGTCGCCTCGCTGCACGGGCTGGGCGGGGTCGTCTCCTCGCTGGGGGGCGGGGTGATGGCCGACCGGCTGGGACGGCGGCCCACGCTGCTCATCGCCCAGTCGGCCACCGCCGCCTCCGTCGCGCTGCTCGGCTTCATGACCGGCCCCGTCGCCATCGCCGCCGTCGCCTTCCTCGTCGGCATGGCCTCCAACGCCTCCCGCCCGGCCGTGCAGGCGATGATGGCCGACATCGTGCGGCCCGAGGACCGGGTGCGGGCCTTCTCGCTCAACTACTGGGCCATCAACCTCGGGTTCGCGGTCTCCTCCACGGCCGCCGGGTTCATCGCCGAGTTCAGCTATCGCGCCGGGTTCCTGATCGAGGCCGGGATGACGGCCGTCTGCGCCGTCGTCGTCTTCCTCAAGCTGCCCGAGTCGCGGCCCACGGCCACGGCCAGGCAGGCCGGCCCCGAGGTCGGTCTCGGAACCGTGCTGCGCGACGGGCGGTACATGGCCGTCGTCGGGCTGTCGTTCCTGGTCGCGCTGGTCTTCCAGCAGGGGTCCGTGGGACTGCCGGTGGCCATGGGGCGGGCCGGGTTCTCGCCCGCCGACTACGGCCTCGCCATCGCCGTCAACGGCATCCTGATCGTCGCGCTGCAGATCCCGGTCACCCGCTTCATCGAGCACCGCGACCCGCGCACCCTGCTGGTGGTCTCCTCGGTGCTCGCCGGGTACGGCTTCGGGCTCACCGCCTTCGCCGGTTCGGTCGGCGTCTTCGCGCTCACCGTCTGCGTGTGGACCCTCGCCGAGATCGTCAACGCGCCGACCCAGACCGGGCTCGTGGTCCAGCTGTCCCCGGTGCACGGGCGCGGCCGTTACCAGGGCGTCTACACCCTGTCCTGGTCCGTCGCCGGCCTGGTCGCACCGCTGATGTCCGGCGCGGTCATCGACCGGCTGGGTGCGGAGTGGCTGTGGGGGATGTGTGCGGCGGTGGGGACGGTGGCCGGGCTGGGGTACGGCGTGCTGATGCGCGGCCTGCCGGCCGCGCAGCCGGCGGCCCCTGCGCGGGAACGGCAGCCGCGCGCGTCCGAGCAGGCCGCCTGACCCGACGGGCGGTGGCTGCGAGCCACCGCCCGTCGGGTCAGCTCGGCCCGCACCTCGACCTCCGGACGCCTGTCCGGCGGAGCTTTCCGGGCGCGCGCCGCCGGGCATCCCGGAGGCGCGCGGCTCGATGTGTGGAAGAGTCGGACGCCGTTGGCCACGCCGGCCACATGAGGCCGAAGCCCGTGGCCGAGAGGATCAGGAGTCGTTCCATGTCCGATGAGATCACTCTGCGCCCGGTGACCGCCGACGACCTCGACCTGTTCGAGCGCGAGTTCAACGGCCCGGAGGGAACCGGCCCGTACCAGTGGTTCGGCTTCGGTTCATCGGCCGGCCTGCGCCGGCGGTTCGCGGAGACCGGTCTGCTCGGCCCCGACGGCGGTGTGCTGTCCGTGGCGGAGGCGGGCCGTACGGTGGGCCGGGTCGAGTGGTTCGCCGGCAGCTGGGGGCGGCCCGCCACCTCCACCTGCTGGACCCTGGCGATCGGCCTGGTGCCGGCCGCGCACGGCCGCGGCATAGGCACCGAGGCGCAGCGGCTGCTGGCCGAGTACCTCTTCGACCACACCCGGGCCGAACGGCTCCAGGCCTGGACGGACTGCGCCAACCTCGCCGAGCAGCGCGCGCTGGAGAAGGCGGGGTTCACCAGGGAGGGCGTGCTGCGCTCGGCGCAGTGGCGCGGCGGCCAGTGGCACGACCAGGTGATCTTCTCCATGCTCCGCGCGGAGCGGTCCGGCGGCGGACCGAGGTGAGCACACCCCCGCGCCCCGCACCGAGAGCATCACGGTGCGGGGCGTCAACGGGGAAGGAAGGTACGGCCCCGCCGTCAGTGGCCGAACTGCCGGTCGAAGATACCCCCGACCTTGCCGAAATCAGGCATGTCCTGGTCCATGCCGGACACGCCCTGATCGGCATCGGACGTGGCCGGCGCACTGCTCCCGGACTCGGCTCCGACGCTGCCCATGTCGTCGTTGTCGTCGGCCAGGGCCTGGGCCGCGCCTCCGAGCAGAACGGTCCCGGCGAGAGCGAGGGCGCCGAGTGCGGCACGTACACGCATAAGCATCTCCTTCGATCGGTGTGTGATCGTCAGAGGTATGCCGCCGGCCCCCGTGCGAGAAGCGTTGACGTGCACACAAGCACCCGATCAGAGGCCTCCGTCAGGACAGGGTGCGGCCGGGTCGGCCCGGCCGTCGCCGGTCGGGTCGCCGGCACCGGGCACCTGGCGGTGGCCCTTGCCCCGGGCGCGGAAGACCGGCACTCGGTCGGCGAGCCTGCCGGTGCCGGTGCCGTTGTCGGTGCCGTTGTCGGTGCCGTTGTCGGGGACAGGAGCCCGCGTCGCCTTCCGGGGATCCCGCGGGCTGGTGGGCATGTCGTAGTCGCGCCGGTCGCTGCTGGTCCTGGGCGGTCCCCGTTCAGGTCACCGAAGCCGGGGGAGCAGGCGCCGGCGGGCCGGCCGGTGGACCGAGTGAACCAGCCCCCTGCCCGGGACTTCCGCCGGGCAGGGGGCTGGATGCGCTGATCCGGGTGATCAGAGGGCGGCGTTGACGCTGATCTGGTGGGACTGGCCGAGGGCGCCCAGCGCCTCGCCCTGGACCGCGCCGAGCTGGGACAGCACGCCGGCGCTGCTGACGGTGGTGGAGTCGACGGTCAGGCCGGCCTCGGGGCTCAGGCCGCCGGCGACGGTGTCGAGGTCGGCGTCGGAGATCTCAAGGGTCTGCACCTGGTGAGCGGCGTTCATGGGGAAACTGCCCTTCGCATGGATGGTCCACAGGGGAAAGCGGCCCCGCTGGGGACAGACGGTGGCCGCGACCGCAGGCGCGCGCCGTCCCTTTCAGGACACCATGGCGCGATCCCGGCGGCGCGAGCGATCAAATCACGGAGCGCTCCGGGCATCCAGCCAACCGGGGCCCGGACCGGGCCAGTTGGCGGCGCCGGGTGACCGAACCGTGCGGGCACGGTCACGCTTTGGGGGCAGCTTCTCCACACGCCGGGGCGCCCGGTCGGACCACAGCTCTTGCCCGCGCCGCGCCGACCAGGACAACTCCGGACCAAGGGAACCCGCCGGCTCCGCAGTTGCGGACGGGCTGTGCAGATTGCGCGAGGTCTCTCCGGGTGCGGGCGGGCACACCGTCCGAGTGCACTGTGCGGCGCATGGCGCGCGTCACAGGCGGCCGTGTCACATTCCCCCGGATCGTTCCGTCAGAGAGGTGTGGCCACCAGGCACGGAACACCGGACACCCCACGGGAGCAGATCATGGACGCTCGTCTGAACCTCTTCGAGAACGCCGTCTCCGCCAAGTTCTTCAAGTACATCAACTCGGCGGGGAAGGCCGTCTCGGACTCCGGCCTGCCGGCCGCGACGCAGGAGCTGGTGAAGATCCGGGCCAGCCAGATCAACGGCTGCGGGATGTGTCTCGACATGCACACCAAGGACGCGGCCGCCGCCGGGGAGTCGGCGCAGCGGCTGCACCTGGTCGCGGCCTGGCGGGAGGCCAAGGTGTTCAGCGACGCCGAGCGGGCCGCGCTGGAGCTGGCGGAGCAGGGCACCCGGATCGCCGACGGGGCCGGCGGCGTCCCGGACGAGGTCTGGGCGAACGCCGCCAAGCACTACGACGAGGACCAGCTCGCCGCCCTCGTCGCGCTGATCGCCCTGATCAACGCCTACAACCGCGTCAACGTCCTCGTCCGGCAGCCCGCCGGCGACTACGTGCCCGGCATGTTCGGCTGAGGGCCGTCCGGCAGCCGGCCGGCGGGGCCTTCGATCAGGTGCCTGAACGCGTCCAGGTTGCGCGTGGACTCGCCACGCGAGACGCGCCAGGCGTACTCCTTGCGGATCGAGGAGGCGAAGCCCAGCTCCAGAAGGGTGTTGAAGGCGCCGTCGGCCGCTTCCAGGACCTGGCCGAGGAGGCGGTCGATCTCGTCGGGGGTGACGGAGGCGAGGGGCAGGCGGGCGGTGACGTAGATGTCACCGAGGCGGTCGACGGCGTAACCGACGCCGTACAGCTTGAGGTTGCGCTCCAGGAGCCACCGGTGGACGCCCGCCTCGTTCTCGTCCGGGTGCCGGATGACGAAGGCGTTCAGGGAGAGGGAGTGGCGGCCCACGAGGAAGGAGACCGTCGTGGAGAGCTTGCGGGTGCCGGGGAGCGTGACCACGTAGGTGCCGGGCCGGGGGCTCTCCCAGTCCAGTTCGGCGTCCTTCAGGACTGCTTCCAGGACCTGCTCGACCGCCTTCTCGCCCTCACCCATGGTGGGAGCGTACGCGACGGCGGTGGGACTGGGTCGCGGCCGTGTAGACGTCGGCGGTCGCGGCGGCCGCCGCGTCCCAGCCGAAGGACCGGGCGTGGCGCGCGGCGGCCTCGCCCATGCCCGCCGCGAGGGACGGCTCGTCGGCGAAACGGCGCAGCACGCGCGCGTAGTCCGCCGGGTCGTGGCCGTCCACGAGGAATCCGGTGCCGCCGTCGCGCACGGCCACCGGCAGCCCGCCGACCGAGGCCGCGAGCACCGGCGTGCCGGCCGCCTGCGCCTCTATGGCGACCAGGCCGAAGGACTCGCTGTAGGACGGCATCACGAGCACGGAGGCGGCCCGGAACCAGTCCGCGAGCTGCTCCTGCCCGACCGGCGGGTGGAACCGTACGACGTCCGCGATACCGAGCCGTGCGGCGAGCTTCTGCAGGCCCTCCGGCTTGGCGAGCCCGCTGCCGCTCGGGCCGCCGACGACCGGGACGAGGATGCGGGAGCGGAGCTCCGGGCGCTCGTCCAGCAGCACCGCCACCGCGCGCAGCAGGACGTCCGGGGCCTTCAGGGGCTGGATACGGCCCGCGAAGAGCGGGATCAGGGCGTCCTGCGGCAGGCCGAGGCGGGCGCGGGCGGCGGCGCGGCCGTCGGCCGGGCGGAAGCGGTCGAGGTTGACGCCCGGGTGGACGACGGCGACCTTGGCGCGGTCCGCGGCGTAGTGCCGTACCAGTTCGTCGGCCTCCTCGGCCGTGTTGGCGATGAGCCGGTCGGCGGCGGCCACGATCTGGGTCTCGCCGATGACCCGCGCGGCGGGCTCGGGGGTGTCGCCGTCGGCCAGGTTGGCGTTCTTGACCTTGGCCATGGTGTGCATGGCGTGCACCAGCGGCACGCCCCAGCGCTGGGCGGCGAGCCAGCCGACGTGGCCGGAGAGCCAGTAGTGGGAGTGCACGAGGTCGTAGTGGCCTGGGCGGTGACCGGCCCAGACCTGCATCACGCCGTGCGTGAAGGCGCACAGCTGGGCCGGGAGCTCCTCCTTGGCCAGGCCCTCGTAGGGGCCGGCGTCGATGTGCCGGACGAGGACGCCGGGGGCGAGCTGGACCGTGGGTGCGAGGCCGCCGGCCGTGGCCCGGGTGAAGATCTCGACCTCGATGTTGATCGCGGCGAGCCGCTGGGCCAGCTCCACGATGTAGACGTTCATGCCGCCGGCGTCGCCGGTGCCGGGCTGGTGGAGCGGGGAGGTGTGCACGGAGAGCATCGCGACCCGTCGGGGCCGGCGGAGCAGACGGAGCCGTGGCGCGGCCGACGGGGAGCGTCGCCCGAGCCTGCTGACGTACTGGCTCACGTGGCGGTCCTCCTTGCTGCGGGCATGCCGGACGCGGAGGACCGACCTCGTCCTCCACGGTGGTCCAACATCGGACGGGTGCGCCGCCATTTCCCGGCCACGGGGCTTTACCCAATCATTACCTTCGGGAGGTGCGGTCCCGCACCCCCTCCTGGGCTCCCCTTACCCTCGTACACATGACAGCCCGCGCCGCATCCCGCCCCGTGGGATCCGTGACGCGCGGGACCACCAACCCCAACCGGCTGCGGCGCATGGACCGCTGGATCGCCGCCGCACACGGCCGCGAACTGCGGCGCGCCGGCGATCCCCTGGCCGTCGACCTCGGCTACGGCGCCGCCCCCTGGACCGCCGTGGAACTGCTCGGACGCCTCACGGCCGTCGCTCCCCGCGCACGCGTCGTCGGCATCGAGATCGAACCGGAGCGGGTCGCGGCGGCGAAGGCGTACGAGCGGGAGGGGCTCGCCTTCCGGCACGGCGGCTTCGAGGTCCCCGTGCCGGGGCGGCCGGTGCTCATCCGGGCCGCGAACGTGCTGCGCCAGTACGACGAGACGGAGGTCGCCGCCGTCTGGGCGCGGCTGTGCGCACGGCTCGCCCCGGCGGGCGGCGGCTCGCGCGGCGGGCTGCTGGTCGAGGGGACGTGCGACGAGATCGGGCGGCGGCACGTGTGGGTGGCGCTCGGTCCGGAGGGGCCGAGGACGGTGACGTTCGCCACCCGGCTGGGCTCCCTGGAGCAGCCCTCCGACCTCGCCGAGCGGCTGCCGAAGGCGCTGATCCACCGCAACGTCCCCGGCGAGCCCGTGCACGCCTTCCTGCGGGACTTCGACCGCGCCTGGGCCGCCGCCGCGCCCTACGCCTCCTACGGCGCCCGCCAGCGCTGGCTGCGCGCGGTACGGGACCTGACGGCCGACTGGCCGGTAACGGACTCCCCGGCGCGCTGGCGGCAGGGCGAAGTGACCGTCGCGTGGGAGGCGTTGGCGCCGCTGAGCTGATTTCACCCGTTCGGTGGCGGTGGGGCGGAACGATCCTCGTGCGCCGTTCGTCAGACCGGCGGGGAGATCGTCGCGCCGCCCGCCTCTGTCGCTTTGCGGCGCGGCGTGACACCATCCCCGGGGCACCGTAAGTTACTGACGGTAAATCAGCTTGGGGGAGTTGTGATGGGCTGGGGCAAGCGCAGCGTTCTCTCGGCCGCCGTGACCGTGGTCTGCGCGGTGACCGTGCTGGGTGCGCCCGGCACGGCCTTCGCCGCCCCGAAACCGACCCCGGGTCCGAGCACCTCCCCGACTCCCCCGCCGGGCAAGGACCTTGAGCAGGTCCGCGAGAAGCTCGACCGGCTCTACCACGACGCGGCCGTCGCCACCGACGCCTACAACGCGGCCGAGGAGAAGACGAAGCAGCAGTCCGCCGCGATCGTCGCGCTGGCGAAGAAGATCGACCAGGGGCAGCAGCGGCTCGCCGGGCTCAGGAACCAGGCGGGCGCCGCCGCCCGCGAGCAGTACCGCACCGGCGGCATGCCGCCCACCGCCCAGTTCCTGCTCAGCGACGACCCCGGCCAGGTCCTGGACGGGGCCGGACTGGTGCTCCAGGGCCAGCGGGCCACGAAGTCCCTGATCGGCGAACTGACCAGCACGCAGAAGCAGTTGCAGGACTACGCCGACGACGCCGCCGAGCAGTGGAAGAAGCTGGACACCGAGCGAAAGGCCAAGGCCGCCGCCAAGAAGAGGATCCAGCAGCAGATCTCCGCCGCCGAGAAGCTCGAATCGGCACTGGAGAAGAAGGACAGGGAGCGGCTCGCCAGACTGGAGGAGCAGGCCGCGCTCAAGGCGCAGACGAAGTGGCTCGACACCGGGATCCTCAAGAAGGTGCACGGCGCGGCGTCCGCACAGGGCGAGAAGGCCGTCGCGTTCGCCACCGCCCAGCTCGGCAAGCCGTATGTGTGGGGCGCCGAGGGCCCGGACGCCTACGACTGCTCCGGCCTGACCTCCCAGGCCTGGGCGGCGGCCGGCCACCCCATCCCGCGCACCTCGCAGGAGCAGTGGCAGCAGCTCAAGCACGTCGACATCAAGGACATGCGCCCCGGCGACCTCGTCATCTACTTCGACGACGCCAGCCATGTCGCCCTCTACATCGGCGACGGCGCGATCATCCAGGCCCCGCGCCCGGGACGCACGGTGACGGTCGCGGGCGCCGGCTCGATGCCGATCCTGGGGGTCGTACGACCGGACGCGTGAGGCAGGTCATGTGACGGCGCACACGCCTCGCGCGGCCCCCTCCTTGTGACCCACCGCACGCCCAACCCGCGTACAGAACCGGGGTGCACGTGAGCTTCGTCATCCCCGCCGCCGGGTCGTCCTGTCCAACTGTCGTACGGAACGCGGCATATGACAGCGGCCTGCGCGGAAGCGACGCGGCTCACACCATTCCATCGGGGTGGGCCGAGCCGCTATGGTCACCCGTCGGTGGCTTCGAGACCCTCGGTGCCGCCCATGCCCTCGGGGGGAGGGAAGGAACCCACGACGATGCCCGTACCCGTACCGCGGCAGAGAGCCATCCCGGCCGTGGAGAGTGGTCAGGCGCAGGCTGCCCCGGTTGCCGGCGGCGGCCCCCTCAAGGAAGAGGCCCACCGCGAAGCCACGACCGCGCACGCGACCGGCGCCACTCTCACCCTGCTGCTGATCGAGGACGATCCGGCCGGCTCGCCGATCGTGCCCGAACTGCTGGACTCGTCCGGCAAGCCGATCCGCGTCCGCACCGCCCGCAACCTCACCGAGGCCGAGCGGCTGCTCACCGACGACGTCCACTGCATCCTGCTGGACCTGGCGCTCCCGGCGCCGGGCGGCAGCGACACCGACGACGAGCTGGCCGTGCTCCGGCACGTCCTCCAGCTCGCGCCCCGGCATGCCGTCCTCGCGCTGACCGCCTCCGGCGACGCCGAGCGCGGCGCCGAGGCCGTGCGCGTCGGCGCCCAGGACTACCTCTTCCGGGACGAGCTGGACGGCCGCCTGCTCAGCCGCGCCATCCGCTACGCGGTGGAGCGCAAACGCTCCGACACCGCCGAGCGACGCCTGGCCGAGGGCAGGCTGCGCGCACAGGAGAACCGCCGCCTGGAGCGCGGGCTGCTGCCCACGCCCCTGCTGGACGGCTCCTCGCTGCGCTTCGCCGCCCGCTACCGCCCCGGCCGCTCGCGCGCGCTGCTCGGCGGCGACTTCTACGACGCCGTCCGCACCCCCGACGGCACCGTGCACGCCATGATCGGCGACGTCTGCGGCCATGGCCCGGACGAGGCCGCGCTCGGCGTGGAGCTGCGCATCGCCTGGCGGGCGCTGACGCTGGCGGGCCTGTGCGGCGACGAACTGCTCGGCACCCTCCAGGAGGTGCTGGAGCACGAGCGCGCGGACGAGGAGATCTTCGCGACGCTGTGCACGGTGGACATCGCCCCGGACGGCCGCACCGCGGGCCTGTGCCTGGCCGGCCACCCGGCCCCGCTGCTCGCCCGCCCCGGCCGGACGGCCCGTCTCCTCCCCTACGACAACAACGGCCCCGCCCTCGGACTGCTCCCCGGCGCCCGCTGGCCGCGGATGCAGGTGGAGCTGGGCTCCGAGTGGAGCCTGATGCTCTACACCGACGGTCTGATCGAGGGCCGGGTCGGTGCGGGCGGAGAGCGGCTCGGCCAGGACGGCATGGTGGAGATGATCCGCCGGCAGCTGTCCGAGGGACTGCGCGGGGAGAACCTGCTGCGGGCCGCGGTGAGCGAGGTGCGGGACCTCAACGGGGGCGAGCTGACGGACGACGTGGCCGTGGTGCTGCTGGATCGGGCGCCGTAGGGCCTCGCCGTAAGGGACGGGCGGCCGGGCAGGCGGCCCTACGGCGAGATGCCCTCAGCGACCGCCGTTCCAGGGGCCGTAGGGGCCGTCGCTGCTGCTGCCCCTGCGACGGCGGAACCGCTTCCCGCCCGAGACCTGCTGCAGGGCCGGGCGCACGTCGACGAAGAAGACGATGGTGGCGACCAGGCCCGCGAGCTGCAGGAACAGCCTGGGGACGAAGAGGTTCACGGCGACCGTGACGCCGAGGATGATCAGCCAGAAGCCCTTGTTCTGCTTGTCCGCGGCGCGGTACGCGTCCTCGCGGAAGACCGCGGCCATCACGAACGCCACGATGGCGAGCGCGAGCATGGCGGTGAAGATCAGCCACATCACTCCGCCGACTGCCATCAACAGCACAATGCCCACCACCCGAGTCGAGTCGTCCGTACAGCCACCGTACCCGTACAACGGGCCGGGCACCCCCAAGGTGCCCGGCCCGTTGTGACATCCCCGGCTCCGGTCACTTGGCCGGAGGCGTGGTCTTCTTCGCGGTGGTGGACTTGCGGGGGGCCGGGGCCTTCTTCGCCGCCGGCTTCGTCTCCCCGGCGGGCTCCGCCTGGGCCTCGGCCGGCTCGGGCTTGCCCTCGACGGCGATCGCCAGGTCCTCGATCTCCTCGGCGGCCTCGCCGCGCCAGGTCTTCACGGCCTGCTCGCCGTGCTCGGCGACCTTCTCGTAGGTCTCGCGGGCCTTGACGGCGTACTCGGCGGCCACGCCGACCCCGCGCAGCGCGAAGTCCTGGGCCTGCTCGCCGAGCTTCTTCAGGTCGACGTCGAGGGCGCCGATGAACTCGTTCACCTTGGTCTGGAGGGTCTCCTGCGCCTCCTTGGCCCGGGCGGCGGCCTTCTCCTGCACGGCCTTCGGGTCGGTGTTGCGCACGGCCTCGATGCGGGCCGGGGCCTCGGCGCGCAGCTGCTCGACCAGGGCGGGCACCTTCTTGGCCTGCTGGAGGGCGAGGTCGGCGGTGCCGGCGGCGAAGTAGAGCGGAGTCGGGTCGCTGAAGGTCTTGCGCAGGTCGTCGGTGATCGCCATGGTGATCAGGTCCTCCCGGATTCGCGTTCGGCTGAGGTTGGTGTGGTCCGCGGTGGGGCGGCCGGCGCCCTGGTCCGGTTACCCGGCCGTCCGCCGCGGACCGGCATCTCTTGCGTCGGCCGTGCGGGTGCCGCGCACGGCGGTGCCGCCGGTGTCCTCGTCCACGTCCCCTGCCCGGTCCGCCTCGTCCTCGTCCGCGGCGGCCTCGCCGATCCCGAATCCGTTCTCCTTCCGGAAGGACTCGTAGATCTGCAGCAGCACCTGCTTCTGCCGCTCGTTGAGCGAGGGGTCGGCGAGGATGACGGCGCGCGTCTCCACTTCGTCCCGGTCCCGCTCGGCGTCGAGGATCCCAGCGCGGACGTACAGCGTCTCCGCGGAGATGCGCAGCGCCTTGGCGACCTGCTGGAGCACCTCCGCGCTGGGTTTGCGCAGCCCGCGCTCGATCTGGCTCAGGTAGGGATTGGACACCCCGGCGGCATCGGCGAGCTGCCGCAGCGACAGCTGGGCGTTACGCCGCTGCTCGCGCAGGTACTCACCGAGATTGCCGACGTTCAGCGATGCCATGCCTCCACCTTGCCCCACCTTCGCTAACAATTGCAAGCACCTGCTTGCAAGAGTGCCCACCCGTTCGGGCTTCCCGGTCAGCGAACCCGGTCGCTCTTCGGCCCGGTGCCTTTGGCCCTGGTCGGAGTTCCGTCCGGGGCGAACGAGTGGTGGAAGGTGAAGGCGTGCGGCGCGGAGCCGTGGTCGTGGAGGTGCTCCAGCCGGGACACCCCGTCCTGCCAGGTGGGTATCACGCCGTCGGAGACCCACCAGAACACGTAATTCGGGTGCCCTGACCTCTCGAACCAGTCGTACCGCCTGTTCAGCGCCTCACGGTGCACACCGGTGTAGACGGCCTCGAAGGCGGGGCGCAGGTCGGTCCAGAGCGAGAGGCTCGCGGCCAGGGCGGTGGTTTCCACCGTACGGCCCTTGCCGTACCAGGTCGGTACGGCGAACTCTCCCCACGCACCCCAGTCCGCCCCGAAGAGCTTGCCCCGGTCACCCGCTGCCGCTTCGGCATGCCCGAGGTATCCGGGGGCCTGACCGATCTTCCGGTAGACGGCCTCACCCATGTCGTAGAACTCGTGCGTGAGAGGTGCGGGATCGGCGAGAGGTGATTTCAGGACGCCGAATGTGTACAGGGCAAGTCGGGGCATGCGTTTCTCCCTCGTTCCACCGAAGTCCAGGTGAAGGTAGCGGCCTCCGCGCGCCCTGTCGAAGTTGCGTTTTCCCTGCCCAAGTGCCCTCTCGTACGCGGCGATTGGGTGTTCGCGGGCAACGGACACCCACCCGGGCGGAAACCCGTTCGGCGCTTCCGCAGCAGGGGGATCCATGAAGCATGCGACCGGACGACTGGCACCTCACCGACGACGTCGACGACTTTCTCGCCCGTGCCGGAGACTTCCTGCGCTCGCGACCCGGTCCGCACGTCATGCAGCTGACGTGGGCCGAGAGGGTGCGGGCACGGGGAGCGGAGGCGTTCGGCACCGGCGCCCCCGTCTTCGGCGTGCTGGAGCAGGCGGGCGAGGTCCGCGGCACCTTCTACCGCCTCCCACCGGGTGGTATCGGCCTCTCCCCGCTCACACCCGCGCAGGCCGGCTCCCTCGCCGCCCGCCTGGCCGCCCTCGGGCACTCACTCCCCCGCGTCAGCGCGGACCACGGCACCGCCACCGCCTTCGCCGAAGCCTGGCAGCGGCACACCGGGGCGACACCGAAACCCGGCGGCATCCGGCTCCGTCTGTACCGCCTGGGCACACTCACCCCGCCGGAGCCGATGCCGGCGGGCCGGAGCCGCGTCCTGGGCGAGCAGGACCTTGAGCACGTCATGTTCTGGTGCGGCGAGTTCGCCAAGGCCGTCGGGGAAGACGTCGCCATCGACGCCGGCACATGGGCCGGCACCCGCTACGCCGACAAGCGCTACACGCTCTGGGAGACCCCGGACGGCACCGCCGTCTCCCTCGCGGGCATGAACCCGCTGATCGGCGGCCAGATCCAGGTGGACATCGTCTACACCCCGGCCCACCTGCGCGGTCGCGGCTACGCGGCCGCTGTGACGGCGGAGGTGAGCCGGGCCGCGCTGGCCGCGGGCGCGAGGGACGTCGTCCTGTTCGCGGACCTGTCCAACCCCACCAGCAACGCCCTCTACCAGCGCCTCGGCTATCGCGCACTCGCCGACTGGGCCGTGTACGGCTTCTGAGGTCTACCGGGTGAGCGGGGTCGGTTCGTCGAGGCGGGCCAGCTTGTGGGGGTTGCGGACCACGTGGATACGGGTGATCCGCCCGTTCTCCACCGTGAGGTCCACCGCGCTCGGTTCGCCGTCGAACTCGACACGGCCGGCCGGGGCGCCGTTGAGCCACACGGCCGTGGTCTCCAGCGTGTCCACCACCCGGTGGGCGCGCGCGAGCACCTCCGCGACCGGGCCGGCCCCGTGGAACGGAACCAGCGCGGCGGCCACCACCCCGCCCCCGTCGGTGACCATGACCACGTCCGGGGCCATGACCTCCAGCAGCTCCTGCAACTGCCCGGTGCGCAGCGCGGCCAGGAAGCGTTCCACCACGGCCTGCTGCTCCGAGCGGCTCACCCGCACCCGCGGGCGCCGGGCCGCCACGTGCTCGCGGGCCCGCCGCGCGATCTGCCGTACCGTGGCCGCCGTCTTCCCGACGGCCTCGGCGATCTCGCCGTAGCCCAGCTCGAAGACCTCACGGAGCACGAACACGGCCCGCTCGGTCGGCCCGAGCGTCTCCAGCACGGTCAGCATCGCGAGCGAGACGCTCTCCGCGAGTTCGATGTCCTCGGCGACATCGGGGCTGGTCAGCAGCGGTTCCGGCAGCCATTCGCCGACGTACTCCTCGCGGCTGCGCGAGAGGGTGCGCAGCCGGTTGAGCGCTTGCCGGGTGACGATCCGCACCAGGTACGCCCGCGGATCGCGCACCTGCGCGTGGTCGGCGCCGGCCCACCGCAGCCAGGACTCCTGCAGCACGTCCTCGGCGTCGGCCGCCGAGCCGAGCATCTCGTAGGCGACCGTGAAGAGCAGGCTGCGATGGGCGACGAACGGATCCTGTGTCATGCCGTCGGCGTCGCGTCCGACTTCACGGGACGTGCGGCCAGCGGGATCCGGCAGGCGTCGGAGAAGCCCTGCGTCTTCACCCCGAGTGCCGTGTTGTTCCTGGTCGCGAAGTTGGCGAAGGCGATCGACGCGGTGATCTCGACCAGCGCCGCCGGACCGAGCCGGTCCAGCAGGCGCGCGGACAGCTCGTCCGAGACGGTCGGCGGCGTGGCCGTCATGGCCTCGGCGTACTCCATCACGTCCCGCTCCAGCGGTGTGAAGACGTCCGACTCCCGCCAGCGCGGCACCTGGCTCGCCTTGGTCAGGTCCAGGTTGCTGTTCTGCGCCAGGAAGTAGTTGATGTCGAGGCACCAGCTGCAGCCGACCTGTGCGGCGACGGCCATGTGCACGAACGACTTCAGGCTCTCGTCCGCCGCGTTCCACGCGCTCGCCCGGCTCCCCATCTCCTGGGCCGCCAAGGCGACGTCGGGGTTGTGCCAGGTGGCCTCCAGGGGTTCGGGTACGACGCCGAACTG
The DNA here is from genome assembly GCF_040297165.1 of Streptomyces sp. NPDC001851. NCBI lineage: Bacteria > Bacillati > Actinomycetota > Actinomycetes > Kitasatosporales > Streptomycetaceae > Streptomyces > Streptomyces sp. NPDC001851. The sequence goes on from NZ_JBEOYR010000002.1 coordinate 321,235, forward strand.
CTCGATCAGGCCTTCCTTGACCTCGGGGTTGATCTCGGCCTTCGGGACGCGGAGCGTCATGGTGTCCTCCTCGTGTGCTTACCGGTTCGGCATGAAGACACCGCCGGGTCCGCGGATGTGACATCCCCGGGAGGCTCCGGGAGGGCCGGGCGGGCGTCAGTCGCCGACGAGGTCGTCCGGGGCGGACCGGGCGAGTTCGGCGAGGACGCCGAGTGCCTGCGAGAGGACGTCCGGCCGGGGCGACGCGAGCCCCAGCCGGACGGCGTTGGGGGCGTGGCCGGCGCCGACGGTGAACGCGGCGGCGGGCACCACCCCGATGCCGTGCCGCGCCGCGGCGGCGACGAAGGTGTCCGCGCGCCATGGGCGGGGCAGCTCCCACCAGCAGTGATAGGAGCGCGCATGGCTCTGCACGGCGAAACCGGCCAGGTGCCGGGCCGCGATCTCCTGCCGTACCCCCGCTTCCCGCTGCTTGGCCTCCACCAGCCTCTGCACGGTGCCGTCCTGCTGCCAGCGGTGGGCGGCCTCCAGGGCGAAGCGCATGGGGGCCCAGCCGCCCGAGCGCAGACAGACCGCGACCTCACCGGCCAGCGCGGGCGGCGTCACCGCGAAGCCCAGGGTGAGGCCGGGGGCGATGCGCTTGGACAGGCTGTCGATCAGGACGGCCCGCTCGGGGGCGTGGGCGGCGAGCGGCGGCAGTTCGTCGCGCAGGAAGGCCCAGACGGTGTCCTCGACCGCCACGAGGTCCAGCCGGGCCAGCACCTCGGCCAGGTGCTCCACCCGCTGCTCCGGCATGCTGAGCGTCAGGGGGTTGTGCACCCTCGGCTGTACGTAGACGGCGTGCAGCGGAGCCGCCGCGTGGGCCTCCTCGACGGCCTGGGGGACGAGTCCGGCGCCGTCCATGGCCAGCGGGACGAGGGTGATGCCGAGCCGGGCGGCCACCGCCTTGACGACGGGGTACGTCAGCTCCTCGACGCCCAGGCGCCCGCCCGGCGGCACCAGGGCCGCGACCACGGCCGAGAGGGCCTGCCGGCCGTTGCCGGCGAACAGGATCCGCGCGGGGTCCGGGCGCCAGCCGCCCCGCGCGAGGATGCCGGCGGCGGACTCCCGGACGGCCGGAAACCCGGCCGTGCCGACCGGCCGCAGGGCGTTCCCGAGGGCGTCGGGCCGCAGCATTGCACCGAGTCCTTCGGCGAGCAGCGCGCTCTGCTCGGGTACGACCGGGTAGTTCAGCTCCAGGTCGACCCGGCCGACCGCGGGCTCGGTCAGCGCGGGACCGGTGGTGCCGGACCACACGGACGGCGCACGCACGAACGTGCCGCGGCCCACCTCGCCCACCGTCAGACCGCGCCGGGCCAGCTCCTGGTACACGCGCGTGGCGGTGGAGTTGGCGATGCCGTGCCGCCGGGCGAACTCGCGCTGCGGGGGAAGCCGGTCACCGGGTCGCAGTCGGCCGGTCCTGATCTCCTCGGCCACCGCGTCGGCGACGCTCCGGTAGTCCTGCACGGCCCCGCGCTCCCCTCGTCCGTCCGGGCACCTCCATCCAACCACGCCATTGCCCTCGGTGCAATATTTTTATTGCACCGAACAATTGCCTCGCATAATCTCCAGACATTGCACGGAACGGAGAAGGAGAAGGAGAGGCCTCATGGTCGAGCTGAGCGGAATCCTCGGTGTGTCGGCGGTGGCACTCGGCATGGTGCTGACCCCCGGCCCGAACATGGTCTATCTCGTCTCGCGCAGCATCACCCAGGGCCGGCGCGCCGGGATGATCTCCCTAGGCGGTGTGGCACTGGGCTTCATGGTGTACCTGCTCGCCGCCAACCTCGGCCTGTCGGTCGTCTTCCTCGCGGTGCCCGAGCTCTACGTCACGGTGAAGCTGGCCGGTGCCGCGTACCTGGCCTGGCTCGCCTGGAACGCGCTGAAGCCGGGCGGCGTCTCCGTCTTCACCCCGCAGGACGTGCCGCACGACTCACCGCGCAGGCTGTTCGCCATGGGCCTGATGACGAACCTGCTCAACCCGAAGATCGCCATCATGTACGTCTCCCTGATCCCCCAGTTCATCGACCTGGACAAGGGCCACGTCCTCCTCCAGGGCCTCGTCCTCGGCTCGTTCCAGATCGTGGTCAGCATCGCGGTCAACACGACCATCGTGCTCGCCGCCGGCACGATCGCCGTCTTCCTCTCCCGCCGCCCCTCCTGGCTCAAGGTGCAGCGGTATCTGATGGGCACGGTCCTCGGCGCGCTCGCCGTCTCGCTGGCCGCCGACACCTCGGGACCGGCGTAGCCGGCAGAGCGGTCAGAATTCGAGAAGCGTCGGCCGGTGCGTCGCCGCTAGCGTGGCCGGCATGGACCTCACCGCCCCGCACGCCGCAGACAGCCACGACCTGATCCGGGTGCACGGTGCCCGCGAGAACAACCTCAAGGACGTCAGCGTCGAGCTCCCCAAGCGCCGGCTGACGGTGTTCACCGGCGTGTCCGGATCCGGCAAGAGCTCGCTGGTGTTCGACACCATCGCCGCCGAGTCACAGCGGCTGATCAACGAGACCTACAGCGCGTTCGTGCAGGGCTTCATGCCCACGCTGGCGCGGCCCGAGGTCGACGTGCTCGACGGGATCACCACCGCGATCATCGTGGACCAGCAGCGGATGGGCGCCGCCCCCCGCTCCACCGTCGGCACCGCCACCGACGCCAACGCGATGCTGCGCATCCTCTTCAGCCGGCTCGGCCGGCCGCACATCGGCTCCCCCAAGGCGTTCTCCTTCAACGTGGCCTCGGTCAGCGGCGCCGGCGCGGTCACCGTGGAGCGCGGCGGGCAGCAGGTGAAGGAGCGGCGCAGCTTCAGCATCACCGGCGGCATGTGCCCGCGCTGCGAGGGCCGGGGCACGGTCACCGACCTCGACCTCACCCAGCTCTTCGACGACTCGCTCTCCCTCAGCGAGGGCGCGCTGACCGTCCCCGGCTACAAGACGGGCGGCTGGAACCACCGCCTCTACACCGAGTCCGGCCTCTACGACCCGGACAAGCCGATCCGCGAGTTCACCAAGCGGGAGCTGCAGAACTTCCTGTACAAGGAACCGACCCGGATGAAGATCGCGGGCATCAACATGACCTACGAGGGTCTGGTCCCGCGGATCCAGAAGTCGATGCTCGCCAAGGACAAGGAGGGCATGCAGCCGCACATCCGGGCGTTCGTGGACCGTGCGGTCACCTTCGCCACCTGCCCGGAGTGCGCGGGCACCCGGCTCACCGAGGCGGCCCGGTCCTCGAAGATCCAGGGCGTCAGCATCGCCGACGCGTGCGCGTTGCAGATCAGCGACCTGGCCGAGTGGGTACGGTCCCTGGCCGAGCCGTCGGTGGCGCCACTGCTGGACTCGCTGCGGCACACCCTGGACTCGTTCGTGGAGATCGGCCTCGGCTATCTCTCGCTCGACCGGCCGGCGGGCACGCTGTCGGGCGGTGAGGCGCAGCGCGTGAAGATGATCCGCCACCTCGGCTCCTCGCTCACCGATGTGACGTACGTCTTCGACGAGCCGACCATCGGGCTGCACCCGCACGACATCCAGCGGATGAACGAGCTGCTGCTGCGGCTGCGCGACAAGGGCAACACCGTGCTGGTCGTGGAGCACAAGCCGGAGGCCATCGCGATCGCCGACCATGTCGTCGACCTCGGTCCCGGCGCGGGTACGGCGGGCGGCACCGTGTGCTTCGAGGGGACCGTCGAGGGCCTGCGGGCCAGCGGCACGCTCACCGGCCGCCACCTGGACGACCGGGCCGCCGTCAAGGACGCGGTGCGCAAGCCGGCGGGCGCCCTGGAGATCAGGGGCGCGACCACGCACAACCTGCGGAACGTGGACGTCGACATCCCGCTGGGCGTCCTCTGCGTCGTCACGGGGGTCGCCGGCTCCGGCAAGAGTTCGCTGGTGCACGGGTCGATCCCGGCGGGCGAGGGTGTGGTGTCGATCGACCAGACGCCGATCCGCGGTTCGCGCCGCAGCAACCCGGCGACGTACACCGGGCTGCTGGAGCCGATCCGCAAGGCCTTCGCCAAGGCCAACGGCGTGAAGCCGGCGCTGTTCAGCGCCAACTCCGAGGGTGCCTGCCCCGGCTGCAACGGCGCCGGGGTCGTCTACACCGACCTGGCGATGATGGCCGGTGTCGCCACGACCTGCGAGGAGTGCGAGGGCAAGCGGTTCCAGGCCTCGGTGCTGGAGTACACCTTCGGCGGGCGGGACATCGCCCAGGTGCTGGCGATGTCGGTGACCGAGGCGGAGGAGTTCTTCGGCGCGGGCGAGGGGCACACCCCGGCGGCGCACAGGATCCTCGACCGCATGTCCGACGTCGGCCTCGGCTACCTCACCCTCGGCCAGCCGCTCACCACCCTGTCCGGCGGCGAACGCCAGCGGCTGAAGCTGGCCACGCACATGGCCGACAAGGGCGGGATCTACGTCCTGGACGAGCCGACGACCGGCCTCCACCTGGCGGATGTGGAGCAGCTGCTCTCCCTGCTGGACCGCCTGGTCGACTCCGGCAAGTCGGTGATCGTCGTGGAACACCACCAGGCGGTCATGGCCCACGCCGACTGGATCATCGACCTCGGGCCGGGCGCCGGCCACGACGGCGGCCGCGTCGTCTTCGAGGGCACCCCGGCCGACCTGATCGCCGCGCGCTCCACTCTCACGGGAGAGCACCTGGCGACGTACGTCGGTCGGTGAGGCGCGGGCCGCTACCCGGCGAGCACCGTCTCGCACGCCGCCCAGGCCGGTGGGCTCAGCAGGGGGCGGACGCGGGTGAAGAGGCCGAGGAGGGCCGGTCCCCACCGGCTGCGGAAGGCGGGGTCCAGGCGGGCGAGGTCGAGTTCGTTGGCGGCGGTCAGCTCGGCGAAGTCCCGGCGCGGGCCGGCCCCGGGGACGTGGGCGCGGCCGGTGAACCGGTCCCGGAAGGCCCCGCCGGCCTCGGCGAGCGCCGGATAGGTGGCCTTGCGGTCGCACGAGCCGTACAGGTACACGAGTGCCTCGGCCTCGGCACCGATGACGGCCGCCAGTTCGGCACGGCGGTCGGGCGGCAGCAGGGCGTCGGGAAAGCCGTCGGTCCCGTAGCAGGCGTGGCACAGGCCCGCGAGCCGGAGCGCCGGGCGGGCACCCCACCGCGCCAACTCCCGTTCCACGCGCTGGAGATGCGCGAGGAGGGTGCCGCCCGGATGCGCGCGTCCGGCGGCTCCGAGGTCGCGCAGGAACGCGACCGCGGCGGTCGGGGAATCCGGCACGGCTCTCCTCCGTCCATCGGCCTGCGGGACGTCGCCCGCCGATCGTCCGGCGGCCGGTGCGGGCCGGTCAATCCCCTGGCCGGTCAATCCCCGGTGTCAGAACGGCAGCGGGCGGGCGTGGACGACGTCCAGGCGGGACACCGCGCGGGTCAGCACGACGTACAGCCGGTGTGCGCCCCGTTCCTCGGCCTCGGCGACGGCGGCCGGTTCCACGGCGACGACATGGTCGTACTCCAGGCCCTTGACCAGGCTCGCGGGGACGAGGGTCAGGCGGGCGCCGAGCGTGTCCGGGGCGGCCGGTGCCAGACCGGCGCCCACCAGCGCCTCGCGGACGCGGTCCACGTCGGCGTCCGCCGCGACGACGCCGACCGACCCCTCGTGGGTGAGGGCCTCGCGCACGGCCGTCACGGTCGCGCCGAGGACGTCGTCGGTGGGGCGGACGGTCAACTCGCCGTCCGTGCGCAGGGAGTGGGCCGGCGGCACGCGGACGTCCAGGCGCGGCAGCAGCCGGTTGGCCAGGGCGACGACGGCCGCCGGCACCCGGAACCCGGTGGGCAGCGGCACGACGGCGGCGTCCGGGCGGCCGAGGTGGCGCAGCTGGACGGACCAGTCGCGGGCGGCCCAGGGGGTGGTGCCCTGGGCGAGGTCGCCGAGGACGGTCAGCGAGCCGAAGACCGCCCGGCGGCCGATCGCCCGGCACTCCATGGGGGAGAGGTCCTGCGCCTCGTCGACGACGACGTGCCCGTAGCCCTCGGGGTGTTCGATCAGTCCGGAGAGTTCGTCCAGGAGGACCAGGTCGGCGGCCGACCAGCGGGCCGACTTGGGGGAGCGCGGCGGGCGGGGCCACCGGAGCGCCGCCTGTTCGTCCGGGTCCAGCAGGCCGTCGGACGCCCGGGCCAACGCCTCGGCGTCGGTGAGGAGTCCGGCGAGGATCTCCTCGGGACGGACCCTGGGCCAGACCAGGTCGAGGTGCGCGGTGAGCGGCCGGGCCCGTTCGATGCGGCGCACCCAGGAGGCGGGCAGGACTCCGGAGCGCCGTTCGGCCCGCTCGCGCAGCCGCCGTACCACCCGGGCGCGCACCCGCTCCCGGCCGACGGCGTACGGCGGTTCCTCGGCGCGCACCTCCGCCACGATCGCGGCGAGTTCGGCGGCGGGGACCCGCCAGCGGTAGGAGCCGTCCGGTACGGCGAGGTCGGTCACGCCGTCGGCCGACACGCGCGCGTACAGCGCCCGGCGCAGCACCTCGGCCATCCGGGGGTCGTGCTTGACGGCGGCCGTGCGGTCCGGGTCGGCGCCGGTGACCGGGTGCCGGGCGAGCTCGGCCAGGAGGGTGGACTGACGGACCCCTGTCTCACCGAGCGACGGCAGCACCTCGGCGATGTACGACAGGAAGGTGCGGTTGGGGCCGAGGATGAGCAGGCCGGAGCGCTGCAGCCGCTGGGCGTGCGTGTACAGCAGATAGGCGGCGCGGTGCAGGCCGACGGCGGTCTTGCCGGTGCCGGGGGCGCCCTGCACGCACACCGAGTCGGTGAGCGCGGCCCGGACGAGGTCGTCCTGCTCGGGCTGGATGGTGGCGGCGATGTCCCGCATGGGCCCGACGCGGGGCCGCTCGATCTCGCGGGCCACGATGGCGCTGGCCCGTGACTCGCCCCGGCCGAGGTGCTCGTCCTCCAGCCCGGTGAGGTCGGCGGAGTCGCCGGTGCTGCCGGGCGCCCAGCCGAACCGGCGCCGTATGTCCACACCCTGTGGATCGCGGGCGCTGGCCTGGTAGAAGGCGCGGGAGACGGGGGCCCGCCAGTCGACCACGAGGGGCGGGGCGGCCGGACCCTCGGTGATCCGGAGCCGGCCCACGTGCAGGGCCGGCGGGACGGCCTCGGCGAAGTCGAGCCGCCCGAAGAACAGCGGGCCCGGCGGGAGTTCGCGCAGGGCCTTGGCCTGGCTGCGCAGCCGGTAACCGAGGACCTCGGCGTCGGCTCCGGAGGCGGAGACGTCCTCGCCGACGACGACCTGCTCGGCGGCGCCCTCGATCATCGCGGCGAGGGCGGTGCGGCAGGTGTCGTGGTAGGCGCGCTCGGTGTGCAGGGCGTCCGTGAGGGCGGGATCGAGTGACGTCATGGCGCCAGCGTACCGCCATAACGTTACCGAGTTACATTTTTAACCGCGTCTCATTCATTCCGCCTCAGCTCGGGCAACGCCTCCCCCAGCCGCCGGAACGCCCGCCCGGCCGCCCGTACGGCATCCGGCTCCACCCGTGCGACCGGCTCCCCGGCCGCGATCCGCCGCCAGTTCTCCTGGGCGAGGATCCGCTGCACGGCGATGATCTGCCCGGCGGCCAGCCGCGCGTCCAGCCCGCCCCCGAGCGCCTCGGCGAGTGCCGCCTCCGACCGCTCCAGATGGCCGTACGCCCGCGCCACCAGGGCCGGAGTGCCGTAGAGCAGCCGGTGGAAGGCGAGCACCTGGGGGTGGTCGTTGAGCCCGGTGACCGGGTCGCGCCGCTCAAGACCGGTGAGGAAGTTCCGGCGCAGCGCCTCCACCGGGTCGGCCGCGCCCGTCACCACCCGCGCGGCCTCCGTCTCATGGTCCGCGATCCGGTGCAGGACCAGGTCCTCCTTGGCCGGGAAGTACCGGAACAGGGTCGGTTTGGAGATCCCGGCCGCCGCCGCGACCTCGGCCACGGAGACCGCGTCGAAGCCCCGCTCCAGGAACAGCCGCACCGCGATGTCCGACACGTCCTGGTACATCCGCTGCTTCTTGCGCTCACGCAGGCCCATCTCACCCATGGGGCGAGCCTACGCAGCGCCGCCCGGGCGGGTCGGCCAGGCCAGGGTGCGGGCGAGATACGGGTCGGTCCGGCGGCGGGACGACAGCCCCAGGGAGGCAATGGCCGCCGCCAGCGTCATCGCGTACGACTCCACCGCGCGCCGCACGTTGGGGGCGTCCAGGCTCGTCCCGGTGACCAGCCGGTCGAGGTCGACGTAGGCGGAGCGGACGATCTCGATCCACCGGTACACCCGCCAGTCCCGCTGCCAGTTCCGGGTGAACCGGGCGGGCAGCAGGCTCTCCCAGCGGCGGAACATGCGGTCGCGGATCTCCGGCCGGGTCGGGGTCAGGTGCATGTGCCGGACCAGCTCGTACAGCGGGTCGCCGACCAGGGCCAGCTCCCAGTCGATGAGGGTCAGCGCGAGATCGTCGTCGCGGCGCACCAGGTTCCACGGGTTGAGGTCGCCGTGCAGCAGGGCGGGGGCGCGGTCGGTGACCTCGTGCCGGGCGAGGATCTCGCGCAGCCGGGGCGCGTCGGGCAGGCCGAGGAAGCGGGCCAGCTGCTGGGACTGGCGGGGCAGCCCGGCCACCAGCGCGACCAGCTGGTCGCTGAGCCAGCCGTAGAAGCCGGGGCGGCCGGCCACCGGGTCGACCGTGGTGTAGTCGATCCCGGCGAGCGCGGCCAGCTGGTCGACCAGGCGGTCCGCCTCGTGCGGGCGCAGCCCGTGCACCGGGTGGTCGGGCCTGCGGCCGAGGTCACGGCCGGCCTCGTAGGTGTGGACGGCGAACCGGTCACCGGCGTAGCGGTGGGCGGGATCGGTGGCGTGGCTCTCGCCGAGCGCCAGCACCCGGGGCGCGGCCACGAGCGCCCCGGACCGCTCGATCGCCGCGAGGACGGCGTGCTCGCTGAGGAAGCTGCGCTCGCGCCGCAGGACGACGGTCGCCTCCCGGCGGACGACGACGGGGAAGGGGGCGCCGGGGACCTGGATCACGGTGTTGAGGTGCGCGGCGCCCTTGAACACCCGCTCGGCCGGGGCGGCGCCCTCCAGGAACAGCGCGTCGGCGACCGCCGGGTGCCCGAACGCGGGGTGTTCGGGCACCCGCCGGTCCGGGGTCCAGGCGATGCCCCGGCGGGTACCGCCCGCCGCGCCGGGCCGCCGGGCGCCGGCCGAGACACCCCGCCGGAAGAGGATCCGCTCGATCTCCGGCGGCTCCGGCACCCGGCCCAGCCGCAGCGGCTCGGCCGCGCGGCGCAGGGCCGCGTGCACGGCGGCGGTCGCCTCGTCCAGGTGCCGTCGGCCGCAGGAGTCCTCCAGGGAGCGCGCGGCGCGGATCACGTCCGCGTAGAGCGACTGCGCGTGCTCGAAGGCGACGTAGTGGCGCAGGTCCTTGTGCAGTCCGGCGGTCGCGGCGGGCCGCACCCGGCGTACGGCCCGCTCCCAGGCGTCGGTGGCCTCGGTCCACTGGTGGTCGGGGTAGCGCATCCGCACCAGGTGGACGGCGAGGTCGTGCAACGGGTCGCCGTAGCCCGCCAGTTCCCAGTCCAGGCAGTGCGGCGGCCCGCCACCGGCGGCCGGCACCACCAGGTTGCCGCGGTGCAGGTCGCCGTGGAGCAGGCCGTACGGCCGCCGGGTCATCGCCGGCACCCGGTCGGCGAACCGCAGCAGGGCGTCCTCGGGCACGCCGAGGGCCGTGAACAGGCCGCCGTAGCGGCGCCAGTTGGGCCGGCGGACCTGCCGGTCGGCCTGGTGGGCGAGGGTGCGCAGGAAGGCCTGGGAATCGGTGTGGTTGGCCGGCCAGCACGACGGCAGCGGCGGCAGGGCCGCGCCGCGCACCTGCACGACGGCGGCCAGCAGCTCGGCCAGCTCGGCCAGCAGGGGCCCGTCGACCGGTTCGCCGGGGCCGGACAGCTCGGCCAGCGGGGTGCCCTCGGCATGGCTGTGCAGGGCGAAGCCGTCCCCTTCCAGCAGGCACTCGGGCACGTTCGGCAGCACCGCCCGCACCGCCCGCAGGATCTCCGGCTCGCTCGGCCAGGTACGGATCACCACCGGCGGCACGTCCGGCCGCGGCACCCGTACGGTCACCAGGGTGCCCGGCTCCCGCCCGAGCAGCCGGGCCAGCGGCTCGGTCAGCGGCAGCACGTGGTTGTCGTGGTGGAAGCCGGAACCCCTCGGCCGGGTGGCGAGCGCGCGGGCCAGGAACGCCCGGACGGCCTCCGTCGGAAATCTGCCGGCGTGCCCCCCGGCCGCGGCACGGGGAACAGGCGGTGCGCCCACTGGCCGCTCCGGGGTCGATCGCGCGAAAAGGAAGGGTCGGGCCCAGTCGAGCAGCCGGGCGGGTGGTCCGCCACTCGTCTGTGCCAGGCCGAGGGCCGGCTCGTTGCCGTTCCTCCCGCGCGGTTCCGCACGCGTCCGGGCGGTGACCCCGACGTGTCGGCATGCTAACCGACCGGGCGGCCGCTCCGGAGCAGCCGCAGCAGCGGCTGGAGCGACCGTACGACGTGCCGGGCACCCGCCGCGCGCAGGAGGTCCTCCTTCGCCTCGTCGCGCGCGTAGCCGAGGAACGGAACACCCGCGGCACGGGCCGCGGCGAGGTCCGAGGGGGCGTCACCGATCATCAGGGCGGCCGCGGGCGCCGCGCCCATCGCGTTCAGGGCGCGGTTGAGGCACTGCGGATGCGGCTTCAGGTGGTGCAGCTGCTCGGTGCGGCCGTACAGGTGCGGGCTGAAGCAGCCGGTGAGGCCGCGGGTCTCCAGGTAGGTGCGGACCGCCCGGGGCGAGTTGTCGGTGGTGACGGCCAGCCGGGCGCCGACGGCGGTCCAGGTGCGGATCAGCGGATCGGCGTAGGCGGTGGGCAGCGCGGAGGCCGCGGCCCGCAGCTCCTCCTGGGTGAGCCGCTCCTCCAGCCCGGCGACCAGGTCGCTGCCGGGGTGTCTGCGGCCCACGGCGCGCAGCACCACCTGCGGGTCCAGCGTGACCCTTTCGGAGTCGGTGAGCAGACCGTGCAGGCCCTGCCGCGCCAGCCACTCCACCAGGTCCGCGGCCACCCGTTCCGCCTTGTGCCCGGCGAAGAGGCGGCAGATCGGCCCGTCGAAGTCCCACAGCACGAACCGGGCCGGTGTGATCAGTTCCCGAAGCTTCTCGATCTCACTCGCATCAGAAGTCACTAGGAGAGTGTCAGGTCCGTCGAGATGGTTTCCCAGAGGGCGTCGAACCACTTCTGCGATTGCTCCACGAACGCCGCGTCCCGCTGCCCGGCCCGCTTCTCGAAGGAGAACAGCAGCGACTCGGAGCCGAGGGTGTCGTACATCTCCAGCGTCCCCTGGTCGGTGGGCTCCTCGCGGCGCGTGATCATGTAGTGGGCGAAGAGCGCCTCCTCCCCGTTGAGCAGGTACAGCTTGACCGGAGGAGTGAACGGCAGGGCCCGGAAGGTGACGTGGACGTCGATGTCGTGGGTGCCGCGCAGCGCCTGGAGGTTGTACTGGAGCACCTGACCCTGGGCGTTGCGCATCGCCAGCCAGCGCTGGTGGACGGCCTCGTCCTCCTCGCTCCCGGCGTCCACCGAGACCGGGAAGGCGAGGTTGATGTCGCGGGACGGCAGCAGGACGCGGGCGTCGATCCGCTCCGGGTGCAGCCGGCCCTCGTGGACCAGGCGCAGCGCCTCCCCGAGCGCCGGTATCAGGCTCTGCGCGGTCAGGCAGACGGCGTCGATGCGCACGTGCGGTGCCGAGAACGCCTCGGTCAGCCGGGGCGCGAGCGCCACCATCGTCGGCTGGGGGTCCTCCCGCTGCCACGCGGGCTGCGGCTCGGCGACCCGGGGCGGGCTGCCCTTGCTGACACCGGCGAGCAGTCCGTCCCCCTGGAGCACCCGCAGCGCCTGCCGTACGGCACCCCGCTCGACCCCGAACTCCCCGGCCAGCTCGGCCTGGGTCGGCAGCCGCTCGCCGGGCCGCAGCACGCCGGTGCGGATGCGCGCGCGCAGGGTGTCGGCGATCTCCTGAGGCGTGAGCCTCCTGCTGCCGTTCGCTGCCATATGCTCCTGGGTCACGGCCAAACGCTACAACTCTCATCCATCTACCGGGAGTTGGCTGCCAACCTTTCCGAGTTGGCCGGTTCGCAAGGGCGGACCGGGGACACGGTCGGGCTAGGGACGCGGTCGGGCTAGGGACCGAGGACCAGCTCCGAGCTGATCGTCTCCCACAGCGCGTCGAACCACAGCCGCGACTGCTCCACGAACGCGGCGTCCCGCTGCCCGGCCCGCTGCTCGAACGCGAACAGCATCGAGCGCGTGCCGTCGGCGTCGTACAGCTCCACGGGCGCGTGGTCGATCTCCCGTTCGCGCCGTTTGAGCGTGTAGTACGCGAACAACGCCTCCGAGCCGTTGAGCAGGTACAGCTTGACCGGCGGGGTGAACGGCAGGGCGCGGAAGCAGACCCGTACGTCGACGCCGTGGGTGGCGTACAGGGCCAGCAGGTTCTGCCGCAGCACCAGGCCCTGGGCGTTGCGCTGGGCCAGCCAGCGGCGGTGCAGCAGACCGTGGTCGTCGGCGGCCACGGACACCGGGAAGGCGAGGTCGATGTCCCGGCTGGGCAGCAGCACCCGGACGTCGATCTTGGCCGGTTTCAGCCGTCCTGCGTGGATCTGCCGGAGCGGCTCCCCGATGGCCATCGTGAGCGAGACCGCGGTCAGGCACAGCGCGTCGATGCGCACGTGCGGGACGGCGAAGGCCTCCGCGATACGGGGCGCGAGGCCCACCAGGGTGGGCTGCGGCGGCGCCGCCGGTCCGGCCGGCGGGCGGCCCGGCCCCGGCACCGCCGCCACCGTGGCCGGGCTGCCCTTGGAAACGTTGGTCAGCAGCCGCTCCGACTGCAGGATGCGCAACGCCTGCCGCACGGCGCCGCGTTCAACACCGAACTCATGGGCGAGGGCGGCCTGCGTGGGCATGCGCTGGCCCGCCCGCAGCACACCGGACCTGATCCGGGTGCGCAGTTCGTCGGCGATGTCGCGGGACGCACGGGGCCGGTGTGACCTCGTCCGTCCACTGGCGGAGGCGTGCTCCGGGTCCACGGACAAACACTACAACTTCCCGCCAAGTTGCGGCAGTTCGCCGACGGCTGGTTATGAGTCGCGTCCCAACGGAGATAAGTACAGTGGAGTTGGCTGCCAACTCACATGACATGGTCAAGCTTCCCAGTGGTTGGCCGCCGGGCTCCCTTCCGGAGGGGAGCCGGGAGTCCGGACAGGGGACGGCCACCGAAGCGCACAGTCACAACTGAAGACGACCTCGCACAGCCACAACTGAACACCGCCGCACAGCCACAACTGAACAGCTCGCTACGGATGAACGGTCAGCGTCGCCGGGAGGAAGGAGCGGTCAGAACATGTCCGGGCACCACGGCCGCCCGGGCGAGCGGAACAGGGCGTCGGCCTTCCGGGCGGCGCCCTCTCGTTCTTCCCGCACCCGGCCGAGCGAGGCCAGCCGCAGCAGGGACTCGCCCCCGAGCCAGACCGCGGCCAACTCGCCCGCCTCCAGCGTCAGATCGGGGCTCGCGGTGCCCGCCGGCGTACAGGACGCCCCCTCGGGCGAGGCCTCCAGCCGGTACCGGCCCCCGGCGAGGCGGTCGCCGTCCACCACCTCCAGTACGACCGTGCCCGCCCCCTCGTACGTCCGCGCCTCCAGGGCCCGTACGACGTCCAGGATCCGCATCCAGAGCCAGTCCGCGTGCTCGGTGATCCGGGCCGCGCGCGGGTCGGGGAGATAGTGCGGGAGCAGGTCGTCGGGGCCGCGGTAGCCGCTGTCGACCTTCGTGATCCAGTCGATGGAGCACAGGAAGTGCCACAGGGCGCGCTCGGCCGCCGCGGTGGTGGCGACGAGGCCCAGCACACTGGCGGTCTGGTCCGGCTGCTTGCCGGTCCAGGTCTCGTCGGACCGGTACGCCACCAGGCCCTCGACCTCGCCGTGGGCCGAGCGGTAGGCGGCGTAGAAGGGCTCGGCCCAGTCGTCGTCGAAGCGGACCGCCCCGGTGTTCACCTGCCACCACAGCTCGTCGCGGCTGACCGCGCCGGGCTGGCGGCGGCGGAACCGCTCGTACAGCTCGGGGCCGAGCTTGCGTGCGCCCTCGCCGTCCACCAGGTCGATCCGGCCCCCGTCGCCCGGCCCCGACCAGCGCGGGTCGAGGCCGGCCCGGGGCACCTCGATGGTCCACCGGTTCGCCCAGGTGGCGGGGCCGAAGCCGTAGCGGCCGTAGATCGGGTACTCGGCGGCGATCAGGGTGGCGACGACGTCACCGCGCTCCTTCGCCGCCGCGAGGTCCTGCGCCATCATCCGGCTCAGCAGGCCGCGGCGGCGGTGGGTGGGGGCGACACTGACGTTGGTGATGGCGTCCGCGGCCACGGGCGCGCCGCCGACCGCCGTCAGTTCCTGGGCGAAGGACCGGAAGGTGGCCACACAGCGGCCGTCGTCGAAGGCCCCGCGCAGCCGCCCCGGTTCGAACTGCGCCCGCCGGGCGTCGATCTGCTCGGGTGTCAGGACCGGCGCCCGCAGAAACCCGACGGCATGCGCGCGCAGCCAGTCCCCGAACTCGTCCTCGGTGACGCTTCGGACCTCAGTCATGGGGCCACCGTAGGCGGCGCCCCCGGCACCTGTCGTCTGCATTTCGCCGGCTCAGAGCAGCAGGTCGTCCACCTGCGCCTCGCCCACCCGGTAGCGGCGGGCGATCTCCGCGCTGCAGTCGTCGGCCGTGCGCTGCAGGTGCTGGCGGCGCCGGGAGACCTCCTGCTCGTAGCGGACCAGGCGGCCCATGGCCGTGGTCAGTTCCAGGTCCGTGCGCGCTTCCAGGTCCGACAGCTCGACCTCGGCGAGCATCTCGGCGGCCAGCTGCCGGTACTCCTCGTTGTGCGGAGTGCCGAGCGTGACATGGCGGGCCGAGGAACGGTGCCGGGCCGGGGCGTCCTTGAGGATCTCCGGCAGCCGGTCGACCATGGAGCCGTCCGCCGGCGCGGGCACGGACGCCCGGCCGCGCCGGCACAGCTCGGCACGGAGGATGTCGATCCGGCCCTGCAGCAGCCGCCGCACATAACTGAGGTCGGCCTCGTCACGCTGGGCGTCGCGGCGCAGGGTGCGCAGCTCGGGCAGACTCAGCCGGGCCAGGTCGGGCTCGGGAGCCTCGACGGGCAGGACCGGCTCCGCGCAGAGGGCCGGCTCCGTCCCGTGCGCCCCCTGCGCCCCCGGCATCTCCAGCCGCCCGCTGGTACTCGGTGTGCTCATGTGCTTGTGACCGTCCCCTCGACCGGCGTGTGGGAGCATCGTGCCACCCCAACTGGCCGCTAAGTGACCGAGTGCCCCCGAACAGCCCCAGATGGGGGGTAAGGGATCTATATTGGACCCCCTGTATCCGCGTACCGGGCACCCGGCATGATGGTCCGCATGCGTGCGGTGGTGCAGAGAGTGGACGGCGCGAGTGTCGTCGTGGACGGTGAGACGGTCGGCGCGATCGAGGGCGAGGGGCTGTGCGTCCTCGTCGGGGTGACCCATGAGGACACCAAGGAGAAGGCGGGGCAGCTGGCCCGCAAGCTCTGGTCGATCCGGATGCTGCAGGACGAGAAGTCGTGCAGCGACATCGACGCCCCGCTGCTGGTGATCAGCCAGTTCACCCTGTACGGCGACGCCCGCAAGGGCCGCCGGCCCACCTGGAACGCCGCCGCCCCCGGCGATGTCGCCGAGCCGCTGGTGGACGAGGTCGTGGCCCAGCTGCGGAGCCTGGGGGCGACGGTGGCCACGGGCCGCTTCGGCGCGAAGATGCGGGTGTCCTTGACGAACGACGGGCCGTTCACGGTGCTGCTGGAGATGTGACTACGGCTCGACCACGACCTCCTGCGCAGCCGCCGTCTCTCCGGCCAGGAGCCTCGCGTCGACCGGGACATTGCGCTTGACCAGCGCCAGTGCCACCGGCCCCAGCTCATGGTGCCGTACCGACGTCGTCACGAAGCCGATCTTGCGGCCCTCCGGCCCCTCGTCCGCGACGCGGATCTCCGTACCCGGCACCGGCAGGTGGACGTCGCTGCCGTCCAGGTGCAGGAAGACCAGGCGGCGCGGCGGCTTGCCCAGGTTCTGGACGCGGGCGACCGTCTCCTGCCCGCGGTAGCAGCCCTTCTGCAGATGCACGGCCGTGCCGATCCAGCCCAGCTCGTGCGGAATCGTGCGGTGGTCGGTCTCGAAGCCGAGCCGCGGCCGGTGGTGCTCGACGCGCAGCGCCTCGTAGGCGAGGAGCCCGGCGGCCGGGCCGTGCGTGGCCGCGAAGGACTCCAGGTCGGCACGCGGCAGGAACAGATCACGGCCGTACGCCGTCTCCCGCACGACGACACCGTCGGGCACCTCGGCGATGGACCCGGCGGGCAGGTGCACCACGGCGAAGTCACCCGTTCGGTCGGCGACCTCGACCCGGTAGAAGAACTTCATCGACTCCAGGTACGCGACCAGCGCGTCCTGCGTGCCCGGCTCCACGTGCGCCCAGACGGTCGTACCGTCGTCCACCAGGTACAGCGCGTGCTCGATGTGACCGTGCGCGGAGAGGATCAGCGCCTCGGTCGCCTCACCGGCCGGCAGCTCGCTGACGTGCTGGGTGAGCAGGAGGTGCAGCCAGCTCAGGCGGTCGTCGCCGGTGACGGTGACGACGCCCCGATGGGACAGGTCGACGAATCCGGTGCCGTCGGCGAGGGCACGCTGCTCACGGAACAGGTCGCCGTAGTGGGCGGCGACGCCTTCGTCCACACCCTCGGCGGGGACGGCGCCGGGCAGGGTCAGCAGGGGGCTCTTCATGGGGCCAGCCTACGACGTGGTAGTTGAACTCTTCAGGGAGCAGTCCTTGCACCTGCCGAAGATCGCGAAGTGCTTCATGTCGGTGTCGAACCCGAACTGCGCACGCAGCTTCGCGGTGAACTCCGCGGCGACGCCCACATCGGCCTCGATCACGTTCTCGCAGTCCCGGCACACCAGGTGCAGATGGTGGTGGCGGTCGGCGAGGTGGTAGGTCGGCGCCCCGTGCCCGAGGTGGGCGTGGCTGACCAGGCCCAGTTCCTCCAGCAGCTCCAGGGTGCGGTAGACCGTGGAAATGTTGACCCCCGACGCCGTCTTCCTCACCTCGCTGAGGATGTCGTCGGGGGTCGCGTGCTCAAGGGTGTCCACGGCTTCGAGGACAAGCTGCCGCTGCGGCGTCAGCCGGTAGCCGCGCTGCCTGAGGTCGCTCTTCCAGTCGGTGCTCACCACACGCCCAGTGTAGAAGGGACCAACGGCCGTCAAGAGCCTGTCGGCAAGCGGTCCGCCATGAGAAGCTCCGCGAGGGTCGCGCGCAGGTCCGTGGTCACCCGGACGATCTCCTCGTGCGCCCTGATCTTCTCGTCCAGCGCCTTGAGCGCGGCACCGATCTCCCGTTGCCGTTCCAAGGGGGCCAGCGGCACCGGCAGGTCCTGAAGGGTGCGCACGGTGATCGACCGCATACCGGTGGTTCCGGCCGCCCGGCGCTCCAGCCATTCGGCGACCCGTGGTCGGGACAGGCAGGCGAACAGGTAGGTGGCCTGTGCGGGATCGTGTGCTCGCACACGCAGCAGGTGGGTGTTGTACAGCCAGCCGCTCTCGCGGTCGGTGACGAGCGCCACCCGTCCCACCGTTCCCGTACGCGTGACCAGGATGTCGTCGGTGACGATGCGGTACTTGAGCAGGCCCCGTGCCGTTTCGGGATCCACATGCACCACCGACTGCGCCGAGATCCGCTGATGACGTAGATCGACCGGGCGGACCACGGGAACCCCTGCCTGCCGATGCTCGTTCCTGCGCACGGCCGGGCCGCCCGCCTGGATGTCGCAGATCTCGCCGAGAGGGACACACCGCCAGCCCTGCGGCAGACCCTCCAGTCCGTCCTCGCTCACAGGCCGTACCTCCCCAGCAGTTCTTCGACGGCGGCGTCCGCGTCCCGCGCCCGAGCATGCAGCTCGGTCAAGTGCCCGGCGAGAGCGGCCAGGTCCGCCGGCTCTGCGGGGCTTGCACTGGCCGGCGTACCGCTCGGCACATAGAAGGCAGGGCTGAGGGTGTAGTCCTTTTCCCTGATCTTCTCAATGGGCACGGCCCGGCTCAGGCCGTCGGTCCCCGGGAACGTGCGGCCGTCGGCCCGGGCAGCCGTCCAGGACCGGTACTGCTCAAGGATGCGCCGCGTCTCGTGCGGGGCCAGCTCCCGCTGGACACGGGAGACAAGCGATCCGAGGTGACTGGCATCGACGAACAGAATCTCGTCGCACGTCCCCGTCGGATGCCGCAGCAGCCAGACCGTCACACGGATGCTCGTCGTCGTGAAGAGCTGAGCGGGCAGCGCGATCAGCGCCTCCACCGCGCCGTCCTCCACCATCGCGGCCCTGATCCTGCGCTCCGAGGGGTTGGCGGAGAACGCGGCGATGTCGGGCATGAGCACGGCTGCCCGGCCCTCTGGCCCGAGACGGGTCACGACGTACTGGAGCCAGTCGAAGTTCGCGTTGTGCTGGGGCGGTGCGCCGTAACGCCAGTGCCCGCGTTCAACAGGACGCTCGACCTTCATGTTGAACGGGGGGTTCGTCAGAATGCGGTCGAACCCCTGGTGCCGGGGGTTGTGCCCGGCCGATGGAGCCGTGCCTCCCGTCCCGAGCCTGGCCTCGGGCACGCCGTGCAGAGCGAGGTTCATGCCGGCCAGCGCCAACGGATGCTCGCCCACTCCCGCGCCGGTTGCCTCGGGGAAACCGCCTTGTGTCTCCGCCACGGCGTCGCACGCGGCCGCCAGCAGCTCACCGGCCCGCACGAAGGGATCATGCACACTCCTGACGCCCTGACCGCCGTCGGCGACGAGCTTGCTGAGAACGTCGACCGCGGCTCGGGGCGTGAAGAAGTCGCCCGCCCTTCTGCCCATGAGGTCGCTGTACCGCGCCATGAGCCTTTCGAAGGCGTGAGCGTGTTCGGCCCGGTCCACCGGTCCCGTGTCGTCCAGCAACCGGATGGTGTCGGCCACGCGGGAGCCGCCCAGGTTCTGGGAGAGCGCAAGGAGGAGACGCTCCTGCTCGGCTCCCAGCCCTCGGCGCACCGCGCTCGCCAGTATCCGCACCAACAGCTCGCCGGAGTGCGGAGAGGGAAAACGGCGCGCCTCGGTCAGGATGCTCTGCCATTCCTCGGGCAGGCATCCGCGGACATAGACGAGCGTGAGCAGCACGGTGAGGTAGTCCGCCTGGGACAGTTCTCCGCGGAATCGTTCCGCCTGCGCGCCGCTCAGCCTGTCCACGGTCCTGAGCAGTGCTCCGGTCCGCGTTCCCCCGAGCGAGGCCCGGAACCGATCACCGTAGGTGGTGCCTTCCGGCTCGTCGGATCGCCTGGCGTTCGCCGGGATGGTGCGCCGGTCGAGCCAGGCCAGCACGTCCGACGCCGAGAAGACCTCGACGTCCGCGGGCCCTCGGTCAGGGCCCCCCGCAGGCCGGGGGAAGTCCTCGTGCCGACGCTCCCAGTTGGTCACCGCGGGTCGCTTGACCCCGGCGAACCGGGCGATGTCGGCCCTTGAGACGAGGACGCCCTCGAAGTCGCTCACCACTCCTCCGCCCATCAGAATCGGGATGGCCTGGACCCACGCAGAGCATCGCGCTTGCCCGCGAGAACGGCCGGGAAGCGGTCCATGGCCTGGGCCTCCTTGGCCAGCTCGGGGTCGAGGTACCCGAGCATGCGGTAGATCTTGGCATGGTCGGCGGCGAGGTCCCGGTGGTGGATCGGCTCATGATGCATGATCCGATTGCGCAGCAGCACCAGCGACCACAGGCCGTCGTACAGAACATCGCGCCGGCCCGAGTAGTGCGGGAACGCCTTGTGCACGACGGGCACCCAGAACAACCGGTCGTAGCCCGATCCCCCGCTGACCAGCGACGCCCAGAAGCCGAAGGACAGTTCCGCCACCATGCTGTCGGGCGGCGCCGGCACGAGGCCCCGGCGCTCGCACTTGCTGCGCGCCTTGGCCACGAGCCGCTGCCCGTTCTGATTGAGCGGAGCCGTTGTCCACCAGTCGTCCCTGCGGTAGGCGGCGGAGAGCTGCCCGTGGATCGCGTTGCGCAGGGCGAGCTCCAGGCAGTGCAGAGCGCCGTAGAGCGCGGCCGAGGCCTCGACGTTCCACCAGTACAGTCGCCCCGCCACCACGGCGTTGCCACGCGCCGCACCGACGTAGCGCGCCAGCCGCAGCTTCGAGAACGCGCGCAGCATCCACTCCGGCAGTTTGTCAGTCATCGGGCCCCCCTCATCCGGGCACAGCAGGGCCCGGGACGCGTGTCGGTACGGGAACGTCCTCACCGTGATACGGTGGGTAGCGAAAGCCCTGGGCCCGCCTCTGCACAGCACGCCACCCAGGGCACGGACTTCCGAACCCCCGGCCACCCTCAGGGCAGCCGGGGGTTTCTGTTTCTCGCGCACGGCTTCTCGGCAGGCACCAACTGGGTTGGTGTCCCGCGTCGTTGCACCCAACGGTAGCAACGGAGATCACCCGACTGCAAGCGCAGTGCGCTGCGGGCCGAATCTGTTAACCCCTGGCTGTTTCGCATCGAGGCCTGGAAACAGGTGATGGCCCCGGCGCAGTACGCGGAGCCATCAGATGACGCCAGCCGGAACGGCCGGCCTACGGGGAGGTCGGGGGCCTACTTGAAGAAGGCGATGCCGTCGTCCGGCATATCGTCCGGGAGGGCCTTCGCCCAGCGCTCGACGTCCTCCGGGGTGACGACCTTCTTCAGGTGGGCCGACATGTAGGGGCGCAGCTCGACCTCGGGGGTCTGCTTCTCGCCGACCCACATGAGGTCGCTCTTGACGTAGCCGTAGAGCCGCTTGCCACCGCTGTAGGGCTGCGAGGCGGCCGTGCGGGCGACGGCGTCCGTGACCAGGTCGATCTGCGGCTTCTTGTCGGCCATCTCGCCGTACCAGATCTCGATGACACCGTCGTCGCGGGTCATCGTCACCTCGACCTTGCGGCCGGCGTCGATCCGCCAGAAGCCGTGCTCCGACTCCAGCGGGCGGACCTTGTTGCCGTCGTTGTCCAGCACCCAGGTCTGGGAGTGGTACTCCAGGAAGTCCCGGCCGTCGTGGGTGAAGCTGACCTCCTGGCCGAAGTTGCACTTCTCCGAGCCGGGGAAGTCGTGCACGCCCGCACCGGCCCAGTTGCCGAGCAGGAAGGCGAGCGGGACGAGGTCCTTGTGCAGGTCGGACGGGATCTCGATCATGAGGGGCGTTTCCTAGATGGGGGTCAGCGCTGGCCCTGGTACAGCTTCTTCACGGTCAGACCGGCGAAGGCGAGCACGCCGACGCAGACCAGGACCAGCAGGGTTTCGAAGAATGCTTCCACGGGTGCTCCTTGAGCGAGTGCGGGCATACGACAGAGCCGGGGCCCAGCTTACGCGGCCCTGGCCGGGCTCTCTTGGGGAGGTGGGCCGACCAGGGCCCCCGCCCCGTTCGGCCCGCCCGGCTCGCCCCGGCACCGGCCGGCACCGAACCTTGATCCAGGTCCAGCCGGAGATCGGAGATCGGAGAGAAGAGCATGCTCAAGGTGCTGCGAACGATGGCGACGGGTGTGGCCGCGGGTCTGTTGCTGGCGGTGATGCCGGCCACTGCCCACGCCCACAACGATGACTCCGCGGCCCTGTCGGAGGTCACCGACCTGGTGGGCACCCCGCTGAACGCAGGACTGTTCGGCTGATCAGCCCCGCTTGACCCCCTCGACGAACGCGGCCCAGGCGCCCGCGCCGATCAGCAGGGGGGTGCGGGTGGTGTCCTTGCTGTCGCGGACCGGGACGAGCCGCTTCGCGGGGATGTTGTCGGCGACCTCCAGGCAGTTGCCGCCGTCCGAGTTGCTGTGGCTGCTCTTGCGCCAGGTGACACTGCTCAGGTCGATGGCTCGCATGGCGCTTCCTCCAACATCCGCAAGATGAACGTCCGCGACTCGGCGGGGCTCAACGCCAGGTCACGCAGGTCATCATAGGTGCGCTGCAGACGCCCAACCTTGGTTGTTTCCTCGATGAGTTCGCCCCGCACATCGTTCTCTACGTAGGCCACGGTACGACCGTCTGACAGCTGGAGGAACATGGTGTCGGTGTTGTCCATGCCGTGCAGGCCGGCGCCGAAGGGCAGCACGTAGAGGGTGATGTTCGGGCGCTCCGCAGCCTGCGCCAGATACGTGAGTTGCTCCCGCCACTCGTCGGGGTCACGCAGCGAGTTGCGCAGCACCGCCTCCCAGAGAATGACCCGAAACGGCGGCGCGCAGTTCCCCTCCAGTACGTGCCGCCGTCCGATGCGCGCACCTACCTGCTGATCCAGATCCTCCCCGCTGAGGCCACCCGCGGCGAGTGCTTCTCGCGCGTATCCCGCAGTCTGCAGCAACCCCGGCGGTCGGCTTACGGAGTACTGCCACAGGCTCACCGCCTGAGCCTCCGCCACCATGTACCGCCGGTACTGCTCCTTGAACTGCGTCGGATCAGCCACCGCCAGCTCCCAGAGGGTCAGCACCAGCCGCCCCGTCCCGTAGTACTGGTCCAGCGCCTGCGCCACCTCCGGGCCGCCCAGTGTGTGGCCGTTCTCCAGCTTGCCGAAGAGGGACGCGTCCCAGCCCACCGCGTCGGCCAGTGTCCGCAGGCTCACGCCCCGGGCGGCCCGCAGTATCCGCAGCTCCTCGGCGAAACGAACCCTCGGCTCCTGGCTCCGCCCCGTGATCGCCCTCCGCTGCGGCACCGCGCCCTCCCCTGTTCGTGGAACTTGTGGAATTTGGGCCGCCCGCTGTGGCACTAGCCGCCATTCCGCTCGTGTCCGCCTTCACCCTGGGCCATCCTCGTATCAGCCCAGGAGCACGCAGAGTAGTGCAACTGTCGCATTCCGTATAGAAGTTGAGCAAAGGAGCGAACACCATGAGAACGGAACCGGCCGGCTACGAACCCGGCACCGTGCTGTACGACCCCGCCACCCGCCGCGTCGGCGAGTACCAGGACCGCTCGGGGCCGTACGCGCTGCTGCGCCCCGTCGGCGGTGGCCGCGAGTGGCAGGCCGATCCCGCCGCGGTGCGTCCGGCCACCGACCGCGAGCGCCTGAGCGCGAGCGTCCACGCGGCGAACGGCCGTACCCGGGCCGTGCCGCCCGACCCCGGCGACCTCAGCCGCCCGCCCCGGCCGGTGCCCGGCTGCGCGGCGTGCATGAGGATGGCCGAGCTGCGGGAGGCGGCGCGGGCGGTGTGCGATCGGAGTGCCGAGACCGACGCCAACGTGCTGCTGCGGCAGCACCGGCGGCAGGAGCACCGCGCATGAGCGGCGTCCAGGGCGGCCTGCCGTACGAGGAGTGCAGGCGGTACCGGGCGGAGCACGGCACACCGGGGGCCACAGCCCCGCTCTCACCGGGCTACGCGCTCCCGCCCTTCCACCCCGGATTCGCCGACCGGCAACGCCAACAGCGCCGGCGGCGGCACCGGCCCGACGGTGCCACCGTGAGCGGCGTACTCACCGCTCTCTGTGTCGCCGCGCTGCTCGTCACGATCGTCACCGCGGCTACGCTTCCGGCATGACCAAGAAGCTCGTGATCAAGGTGACGGCCGGGGCGGACGCCCCCGAGCGCTGTTCGCAGGCGTTCACCGTGGCGGCGGTGGCCGTGGCCAGCGGGGTCGAGGTGTCGCTGTGGCTGACCGGGGAGTCGTCCTGGTTCGCGCTGCCGGGACGGGCCGCCGAGTTCGAGCTGCCGCACGCGGCCCCGCTGCCGGACCTGATCGAGTCGGTCCTCGCCGCCGGACGCATCACGCTGTGCACGCAGTGTGCCGCCCGGCGGGAGATCACCGAGAAGGACGTCATCGAGGGCGTACGGATCGCGGGCGCGCAGGTCTTCGTACAGGAGTCCCTCGCCGACGACACCCAGGCGCTCGTCTACTGATTCCTGTGCTTCCTGCCGTCCAGCTCGTCCCACCACTCGTCGGACTGGGGATCGCCGGAGGGGTCGTCCCACCAGCGGTCCTCCGGGCCCCGCCGGTTGGCGATCATCGCGGCGACCGGCGGGATGATCATGGCCACGACGCACATGCCGACGGCCGCCGGGACGGACCAGAGCCGCACCACTCCCCACGCCAGGACGAAGAGGCCGATGCACGTCCCCATCATGGCGAAGTAGATGTGACGCCGCCGTGCGTACATGACTCCAGGGTAGGGCGGCCCGTCCTTGTCACAAGAGATCCACAATCCCCGCCCGGCCGCCGTCCGAGAGTTACCGTGGCGTAGCCACCTACCGACAACCCGGGGGAAACACCACATGCGCGCCCTGCGAATAATCCTGATCCTCGTCGTGGTCCTGGGCGGGCTGTTCGTGATCGCGGACCGGGTCGCCGTGCACTTCGCCGAGGGGGAGGCCGCCGACAAGCTGAAGGCGACCGAGAACCTGGCCTCGGCGCCGGACGTGGACATCAAGGGCTTCCCGTTCCTGACCCAGGTCGCGGGCGGGTCGCTCGACGACGTGGAGGTCGGGATCAAGGACTACCAGGCGGCCACCGGCAAGGCGGGGCAGACCGTCCGGATCGACGACCTGAAGGCCGACATGAAGGGCGTCTCGTTCTCCGGGGACTACAGCTCCGCCACCGCGGCCGACGCCACCGGCACCGCCACGATCTCCTACGCCGAACTGCTGAAGACCGCGGACTCCCGGCCGACCGAGGTCGCCCCCGGGATCACGGCCCGGATCGTCGGCCTCTCCGACGGCGGCAACGGCAAGATCAAGGTCATGGTGGAGGGCACCGTCTCGTCCCTCGGGATCAAGCAGACCGTGCCCGTGCTCAGCACGGTGACCGTCGAGCACGACAAGGTGCAGGTCCACGCCGACTCGCTGCCCCGGCTCGGCCCCGCCGCGATCGCCGAGAACCGCGTCCGTGAGATCACCGACTTCCAGCAGGCCATCGACCGGCTGCCCGGCGGCATCAAGCTGGACAAGGTGCAGGCGGTGAAGAACGGTGTGGAGATCACGGTGAAGGGTTCCGACGTCAGGCTGGCGGGGTAGGAACTCGGACGCCGGACGCGGACACCGCTCGTCCGAGTGGCGAGACGCTGCGTCCGTACCGTAGATGGGAAGACCCGGGCGAGCGCTCGGCGGGCCGTGAGACGGCCGCCGGGCGCTTCTTTGTTCCGCCATACGGACGATCGTGTCTCGTCATGTGACACACCGGTGACATGCCCGCCCGGACGTCCCTACGATCGGGCCCATGAAGCGACAGGCGGATCTCACGAAGCGGCGGGCAGTGGACCTGTGCCGCGTTGCCGCCATGCTCTGTCGCCCCTTCTGAGCGAAAGTCCCCGACTTCCGCATCCCTCAGCCGCCCTGCTGGAAGGGCACCCGTGCGCCGCCGCTCCCCCGAGCGCGCGCACCCCTCTACTCGCACGCCCCGCCGCAACTGCCCCGGAGGAGAAAGAGCATGAGCCGCACCGACGTCCTGGTCGACGCCGACTGGCTGGAGCAGCACCTGGACGACCCGGCCATCGCCATCGTCGAGGTGGACGAGGACACGTCCGCCTACGAGAAGAACCACATCAAGAACGCGATCCGCATCGACTGGACCAAGGACCTCCAGGACCCGGTCCGCCGCGACTTCATCGACCAGGAGGGCTTCGAGAAGCTCCTGTCGGAGAAGGGCATCGCCAACGACACCCTGGTGATCCTGTACGGCGGCAACAACAACTGGTTCGCGTCGTACGCCTACTGGTACTTCAAGCTCTACGGCCACGAGAACGTCAAGCTCCTCGACGGCGGCCGCAAGAAGTGGGAGCTGGACGCCCGCGAGCTGGTCGCCGGCGACGAGGTCCCCGAGCGCCCGAGGACGGAGTACAAGGCCAAGCCGCAGGACACCTCGATCCGCGCCTTCCGTGACGACGTCGTCGCCGCGATCGGCTCGCACAACCTGGTCGACGTCCGCTCGCCCGACGAGTTCAGCGGCAAGCTTCTCGCCCCTGCCCACCTCCCGCAGGAGCAGTCGCAGCGTCCGGGCCACGTCCCGAGCGCCCGCAACATCCCGTGGTCGAAGAACGCCAACGACGACGGCACCTTCAAGTCGGACGAGGAGCTCAAGGCCCTCTACGCCGAGGAGAACGTGGACCTCGCCAAGGACACGATCGCCTACTGCCGCATCGGTGAGCGCTCGGCCCTGACCTGGTTCGTGCTGCACGAGCTGCTCGGCGTCGAGAACGTCAAGAACTACGACGGTTCCTGGACCGAGTACGGCTCCCTCGTCGGCGTGCCGATCGAGCTCGGCGCCAACAAGTAATCCCAACCCCTCTGGAGAGACAGCATGTGCGGAGCGAAGGCCGGCGGCCCGGACGCCTCGACGATCAAGCCCGGTGAGACCACGATCCAGGGTCAGGTGACCCGCGACGGCGAGCCGGTGACGGGCTACGTCCGTCTGCTGGACTCGACCGGCGAGTTCACCGCGGAGGTGCCCACCTCGGCGACCGGCCAGTTCCGGTTCTACGCGGCCGAGGGCACGTGGACCGTGCGCGCGCTGGTGCCGGGCGCGACGGCGGACCGTACGGTCGTCGTGGCGCAGAAGGGCGCGCTGGCCGAGGTGGCCATCGCGGTCTGAGCCGGTCCGAGCCGGTTCTGAGTGGGTTCAGTGACGGGCCGGAGGGCCGTACCCCTGGGGTTGGACGCCAGTGGGGTACGGCCCTTCGGCTTCCCGCCCTAGCCCAGGGCGCGCCCCAGCAGCCACACCACCGGTGCCGCCGCCGACAGGGGCAGGGCCACGCCCGCGGTGAAGTGGACGAACCGGGACGGGTAGTCGTAGCTCGCGACCCGGTGTCCGATCAGTGCGCACACACCGGCCGCCGCGCCGAGGGCGGCGCCCTTCGCGCCCAGGCCGGTCATCCCGCCGACGGCGATCCCCGAGCCGGCCGCCGCCAGCAGCGACACCACCACCGACACCGGTGAGGGCAGGGGGAGGGCACGGGCCAGGATCGCCACCGCCACCGCCGCCGCGCCCACCGACACCGCGTGCGGGTCGGCGCCCAGGTATCCGGTGGCCAGGACCGACAGCGCCGTCGAGACGACCGTCGCCATCAGGCCGTACATCCGCTCGTCCGGCGAGGCGTGCGAGCGCAGCTGCAGGACCAGGCACAGCAGGACCCAGACGCCGAGCGGGCCGAGGATCGCGGCGGGCACGTGGTCGCGGCCGGCGGTCAGCACCGCCACGTCCGCGGCGAGCCCGCCCAGGAAGGCCAGTGCGATGCCCTGCCGGGCCGGCCACATGCCGTTCAGCCGGAACCAGCCCGCCGCCGTCACCGCCTGGAGCAGCACGAGCGGCACGACCAGCGCGTACGAGGCGACCGGCGCCGTGGCGGCCAGCAGCAGGCCCAGCACCGCGGTCAGCAGCGCCGGCTGCATACCGGGCTCGATGATCGGCGAGCGCCCCTCAAGACGCGCCCGCTGGGCATCGGTGATGCGGGAGTTGCCGCCGAGCGTGGCGGGACCGTAGTCGGGCTCGGACTCCTCCGCCCCGGCTTCGGGGGCGGGCGGCGCCGTCGCCGGCGCCGTCGCCGGTGCGGGCTGCGGCTGGGGAGCGGCCGGGTACGGCTGGGCGTACTGCTGCCCGTGCTGCTGCCCGTACTGGCCCTCGAACGTCTGCGGCGGCACATACGCCGCCTCCGCCGGCATCTGCATCGACCCGTGCGTCTGCGTCTCCCAGGTCTGCCCCTGCCACTGCTGGGTCAGCTGGGGGTCGTAGCCGGGCTGCTGCCCGTGTCCGTACTGCTGCTGGTCGTACGCGGACCACTGCTGCTGGTACGGGTCGTAGCCCTCGTAGGGGCCGCCCTGATGGGGCTGTCCGCCCTGATACGGCTGGTCGCTCATCGCCTCACCCTCCTGCGAACGGCGGGAGCACCTCGACCGTGCCGCCCTCGGCCAGCCGTACCGTCTCATGCGCGCGGGTCCCGACGGGGTCGCCGTCGACGAGGAAGGAGCATCGCCGCAGTACGCGAGCGAGTTCACCGGGGTGTCGCGCGCGCACGGCGGCCAGCGCGTCGGCCAGCGTGTCCGCGTCGTACGGCTCCTCGGCGACCTGGGCCGCGGCCTTGGCGGCGGCCCAGTAGCGGACCGTGACCTTGGGCATCTCGTTCCTCAATCGACGGCGAGAAAAGACAAAGACAGAAGACAGATGGTGTCAGGCTAGCCCGCCCGGCCCGCGGCCCAGTGCGCGATCCGGGCGAGGAGTGCGTCGTCGGCCGCGTGTTCGGCGTGGGCCATGCCCGGCTCCACCCAGAGTTCCCCGTGCTCTCCGGCCGCCTCGGCGAGCATCCGGGGGTGGTCGAGGGGGAAGTAGCCGTCGCGGTCGCCGTGCACGATGAGGAGGGGGGTGGGGGCGATCCGGGGGACCGCCTCCACCGGGGACAGCGGGACCGGGTCCCAGTCGCGGTGGTGGATGCGGGTGCGCAGGCCGTAGCGGCCGACCAGGCGGCCCTCCGGGCGGGTGACCAGCCAGTGCAGGCGGCGCATGGGGGCGGTGCCCCGGTAGTACCAGCGGGCCGGCGCGCTGACCGAGACCACGGCGTCGACCGCGCCGGGGTGCAGGGCCGCGTGCCGCAGGACCACCGAGCCGCCCATGGAGAAGCCGACGGCCACCACGCGCGTGTGGCCGAGGGCGCGGGCCCGCTCGACGGCCGCGGCGAGGTCCAGCACCTCCTTGTCGCCGACCGTGGAACGGCCGCCGGAGCGGCCGTGGCCGCGGAAGGAGAAGGTGAGGACCGCGCCGTAACCGCGCAGCACGCCCGCCACCCGTCGTACGTGCGGCCGGTCCACGCCCCCGGTGAACCCGTGGGCGACGACGAACACCAGGTCGCGTGCGGGTGTACGGGAGGCGTCCGGGGCCGTTTCGTATACGGCCGCGCCCGGGTCGTATACGGAATCGACCGGAACGCCGTCGGCCGTGTGCAGAAACGTCCGGATAGGCACCCGTCTGCCTGTCTCGCGATACGGACGAACGGTGGAACGTGCCACATGACCTGCCGGAGCGTTGCTCATGTGGGCTATTCTGCTGGGCAGAGGACTCGGGCAGCGCAGCCCCCGGGTCCTTTTGTGCTTTCGGAAGCGTTGTATACGAAGCGGGAAACCGCAGGTGTACGGGGCCTTCGGGATCGCAGAGCAGTGCCCGTCCGCACAGTCCTCGCAGGGACCGAGGAGGAACCAGACGTATGAGTTCTCTGCTACTGCTGACCAACGCCCTCCAGCCGTCGACGGAGGTGCTCCCCGCCCTCGGCCTGCTCCTGCACAATGTGCGGGTCGCCCCGGCCGAAGGCCCCGCCCTGGTCGACACCCCGGGCGCCGACGTCATCCTCGTCGACGGCCGCCGCGACCTGCCCCAGGTGCGCAGCCTGTGCCAGCTGCTGCGCTCCACCGGGCCCGGCTGTCCGCTGGTCCTGGTCGTCACCGAGGGCGGTCTGGCCGCCGTCACCGCCGACTGGGGCATCGACGACGTGCTCCTCGACACCGCGGGCCCCGCCGAGGTGGAGGCCCGGCTGCGGCTGGCCATGGGGCGCCAGCAGATCGTCAACGACGACTCCCCCATGGAGATCCGCAACGGCGACCTGTCCGTGGACGAGGCGACGTACAGCGCGAAACTCAAGGGCCGGGTCCTCGACCTCACCTTCAAGGAGTTCGAGCTGCTGAAGTACCTCGCCCAGCACCCGGGCCGCGTCTTCACCCGCGCCCAGCTGCTGCAGGAGGTGTGGGGGTACGACTACTTCGGCGGCACCCGGACGGTCGACGTCCACGTACGGCGGCTGCGCGCCAAGCTCGGACCGGAGCACGAGTCGCTGATCGGCACCGTCCGGAACGTCGGCTACCGGTTCGTCACGCCCGAGAAGACCGACCGGGCCGCCGAGGAGGCCAGGGCCAAGGCGGACCGGGCCAAGGCGGACCGGGCCAAGGCGGACCGGGCGAAGGCGGAGGACGCGGACGCGTCGGCCGTCCGGGACGGCGCCGAGGTCCACGCGGACGCATAGTTCGTTGCTTGTACGCATCCAAGGGCTGGTACGCCCTGCCCAGGGCAGATCAATCCGCGTAGACTCCGCGCGTGGCCAAGGTGACTCGGGATGATGTGGCACGGCTGGCTGGGACCTCCACCGCCGTCGTCAGTTATGTCATCAACAACGGACCCCGGCCGGTCGCCCCGGCCACGCGCGAGCGTGTCCTCGCGGCGATCAAGGAACTGGGGTACCGCCCCGACCGGGTCGCCCAGGCGATGGCGTCCCGGCGCACCGACCTCATAGGCCTGATCATCCCGGACGCCCGCCAGCCCTTCTTCGGCGAGATGGCGCACGCGGTCGAGCAGGCCGCCTCCGAGCGCGGAAAGATGGTCCTGGTCGGCAACACCGACTACATCGGCGAGCGCGAGGTCCACTATCTGCGCGCCTTCCTGGGCATGCGAGTCTCCGGGCTGATCCTGGTGAGTCACGCCCTGAACGACCTCGCCGCCGCCGAGATCGACGCCTGGGACGCCCGGGTGGTGCTGCTGCACGAGCGCCCCGAGGCCATCGACGACGTGGCCGTGGTCACGGACGACCTCGGCGGCGCCCAGCTCGCCGTACGCCATCTGCTGGAGCACGGCTACGAGTACGTCGCCTGCATGGGCGGTACGGCGGAGACGCCGGCCGTCGGCGACCCGGTCTCCGACCACGTGGAGGGCTGGAAGCGGGCCATGGACGAGGCGGGGCTGTCCACCGAGGGCCGGCTCTTCGAGGCGCCGTACAACCGCTACGACGCCTATCGCGTCGCCCTGGACCTCCTCTCCGGACCCGACCGGCCGCCGGCGGTCTTCTGCTCCACCGACGACCAGGCGATCGGCCTGCTGCGGGCCGCGCGCGAGCTGCGCATCGACGTGCCCGGCAAGCTCGCGGTGGCCGGGTTCGACGACATCAAGGAGGCGGCGCTGGCCGACCCGCCGCTGACCACGGTCGCCTCCGACCGCTCGGCGATGGCCCGGGCGGCGGTCGACCTGGTCCTGGACGACGGACTGCGGGTGGCGGGGTCGCGCCGCGAGCGGCTGAAGACGTTCCCGTCCCGGCTGGTGGTGCGGACGTCCTGCGGCTGCGAGGCCTGAGCCCCACCGCGGGTCTTCATACCGGGCAAACGAGGTTCTGCCGGGCTTCTCAGCGAGCGCTCAGGAAGCTCTCATGGTCAGGGGGGACTCTTCTAGACATGACCGAGAGCCAGGGTTCCCACCCCCAGCAGCCCAGCAGCAGCTACTCCGCTCCCGTGAACCCCGAGTGGCCGCCTCCGCCGCCGTACCAGCCGGTGACGGCCGTGGCACCCGAGCCGCGCACGAAGCGCAACCGGCGTCCCGTCGCCCTCCTCGCGGCCGTCGCGATCGTGGCGGCGGCGGTCGGCGGCGCCACGGCGTACGGCTTCCAGGAGCTGACCGGCGAGAACACGGTCGCCTCCGCCGGTACGACCACGCATGTGGTGCCGACCGGCAAGAGGGGCGACGTCGCCGCGATCGCCGCCGCGGTCAGCCCGAGCGTCGTCGAGATCCGGGCGACCCTGGACAGCGGCACCTCCACCGGCTCCGGTGTGGTCATCACGTCGAAGGGCGAGATCGTCACCAACAACCACGTCGTCTCCGGCGCGCAGTCCGTCAAGGTGCGCACCAGCGACGGCACGAGCTACACCGCCGACATCGTCGGCACCGACAGCTCCAAGGACCTCGCGCTGATCAAGCTGCGCGGCGCCTCCGGGCTGAAGCCCGCCTCGCTCGGCAACTCGTCGGGCGTCCAGGTCGGTGACTCGGTCGTCGCGATCGGCTCCCCCGAGGGCCTGACCGGCACCGTCACCAGCGGTATCGTCTCCGCGCTCAACCGGGACGTGACCGTCTCCACCGACGAGAACCAGGGCCAGGACCAGGGCGGCGACGGCCAGTGGCCGTTCCAGTTCGGCGGCCGTGAGTTCAACGGTGACACGGGCTCGTCCACGACGACCTACAAGGCCATTCAGACCGACGCCTCGCTGAACCCCGGCAACTCCGGCGGCGCGCTCATCGACGCGAGCGGCAACGTCATCGGCATCAACTCCGCGATGTACTCGTCGAGCCGGCAGTCCTCCTCGTCCACGGACGCGGGCAGCATCGGCCTCGGCTTCGCGATCCCCGTCAACACCGTCAAGTCCGACCTCGCCAAGCTGCGGGCGGGCGACAGGAACTAACGCTTCACCCTCAGTCAGCAGGGAGTACGTCATGATCCAGCATGTCTCGCACAAGAGCGCCGGCCGCCGTCCCGCCGACGTCGCCCTCGCCCTGTCGATCGTCCACGATCTGCACACGCCCGTCCCGACGCCCCGTGCCCCCGAGGTGGCCCTGCCGCCGGTCCCCCGCGAGCTGATGGGCCTGCGTACCTCCGCCGCCCGCACCCACCGCCGCAAGGTGCCGCTGCACCGCCTCACCGCGGTGCAGGCCTGACCCCGGCGCTGCGCCGCCCGGCCCGTCGGGCGTGGCAGGCTGAGAGACACCGTTCATCCTGTCCACCGCATCCCCGAGGAGTCGCGCGCGATGAGCCCCGCCGAAGGCGACCGTGACCCCCAGCGCATCCTGATCGTCGACGACGAGCCCGCCGTGCGCGAGGCGCTGCAGCGCAGCCTCGCGTTCGACGGGTACGACACGGAGGTGGCCGTCGACGGCGCGGACGCGCTGGAGAAGGCGACCGCCTACAAGCCCGACCTGGTCGTCCTGGACATCCAGATGCCGCGGATGGACGGTCTGACGGCGGCCCGCCGCATCCGCGGGGCCGGCGACACGACGCCCATCCTGATGCTGACGGCCAGGGACACGGTCGGCGACCGGGTGACCGGGCTGGACGCGGGCGCCGACGACTACCTGGTCAAGCCCTTCGAGCTGGACGAGCTGTTCGCCCGTATCCGGGCGCTGCTGCGGCGCAGCTCGTACGCGGCGGCGGTGTCGGCCGAGGCGCAGGAGGACGAGGCCCTCACCTTCGCGGACCTGCGCATGGACCTCGCGACCCGGGAGGTCACGCGGGGCGGCCGGCAGGTCGAACTGACCCGCACGGAGTTCACCCTGCTGGAGATGTTCATGGCGCACCCGCGCCAGGTCCTCACCCGCGAGCAGATCCTGAAGGCGGTGTGGGGCTTCGACTTCGAGCCGTCCTCCAACTCGCTCGACGTCTACGTCATGTACCTGCGCCGCAAGACCGAGGCCGGCGGCGAGCCGCGCCTGGTGCACACGGTGCGGGGCGTGGGCTACGTCCTGCGCCAGGGCGGCGCCGAGTGAACAAGCTGGTGCGGCGCTACCGCTCCCTGCCGATCCGGGCCCGGCTGGCGGTGCTGGTCGCGGCGGCGGTGGCGTTCGCGGTGGCCGCGGTCTCGGTCACCTGCTGGTTCATCGTGCAGCGCAGACTGGACGTGCAGGTCAACAAGACCCTCGACAACTTCAACCAGCGGCTGACCGAGGACCAGATCACCGCGGTCCTGGCCGCCTGCCCGACGACCGTGGACCAGCCGCCCAACGCGGTGCGGCCCACCTTCTACTACATGCAGGTGGTGACGCCGAACGGCCAGATCTGCGTCTTCAACTACTCCAAAGGAGTCGTGGCGGCCTCGGCGCAGGACGCGGAGGTGGCCGCGAAGGGCGACGTCCGCATCTACCACGACGCCAAGGACGCCCACGGCAATGACGTACGGGTCAAGACCGTGCCGATACTGGTGGGAGGCCCCGGGCTGGTTCCCCAGCGCTATCCGGGCGTCGCCCTGATGGTCGCCGTCTCCCTCAAGGACACCCAGCGGACCCTCAACGACCTGGCACTCGTCCTGCTCCTCGTCTCCGGCATCGGAGTGGTCGGCGCCGGGGCCGCGGGTCTCGTGGTGGCCCGCGCGGGTCTGCGCCCGGTCGACAAGCTCACCGAGGCCGTGGAGGAGGTGGCCCGGACCGAGGACCTGACGATCCGCATCCCGGTGGAGGACGACAGCGAGGACGAGGTCGCCCGGCTCTCCCGGTCCTTCAACTCCATGACCGCCTCACTGGCCAGCTCCCGCGACCTCCAGCAGCAGCTGATCGCCGACGCCGGCCATGAACTCCGTACGCCCCTGACGTCGTTGCGCACGAACATCGAGCTCCTCACCCGCAGCGAGGAGACGGGCCGGCCGCTTCCGCCGGAGGACCGCAAGGCCCTGCTCGCCTCGGTGAAGGCACAGATGACGGAACTGGCCGCGCTCATCGGTGACCTGCAGGAGCTGTCCCGCCCGGAGGGCCAGCGCGGCGAGCGCCTCCAGGTGGTGGCGCTGCGGGACACCGTCGAGGCGGCCCTGCGCCGGGCGCGGCTGCGCGGCCCGGAGCTGACGATCACGGCCGACCTGGAGCCCTGGTACGTCCGGGCGGAGCCCTCCGCGCTGGAGCGGGCGGTGGTCAACATCCTCGACAACGCGGTGAAGTTCAGTCCCGAGGGCGGCACGGTCGAGGTGCGGCTGAGCGAGGGCGTGCTGAGGGTCCGGGACCACGGCCCCGGCATCCCCGAGGACGAACTCCCGCACGTCTTCGACCGCTTCTGGCGCTCCCCGAGTGCGCGTGCGCTGCCCGGCTCGGGCCTCGGCCTGTCCATCGTGGCCCGCACGGTCCAGCAGGCGGGCGGCAAGGTCACCCTGGCACGGGCGGAGGGCGGCGGCACGACGGCGACGGTGCGCCTGCCGGGCGCGCCGACGCCTCCGCCGGAGACACCGGAGGCACCCGCGGCACCGGCCGGCTGAGCAGCCCCTGTCCGCCCGGCCGGCCCCCTAGGGCCTGTCTGGTTTCGGCAGCGAGCGCAAGTGCTGGATCTGGGTGCGGCTGAGGTCGTTCGCGCGGCGCATATGGCGGATGATCACCTGGAGTTCGGCCTCGGTGTGGTCGTCGAAGATGGCCTGCCAGCCCTGCCGGAGGTCTCCCCACACAGCGGCGACCCGGGCGATGTGCTCCGGTACCGGGGTGACCAGGACGCGGCGGCGGTCCTGCCGGTCAGGGGTGCGGACGACATAGCCGCCGCGTTCGAGCCGGTCCACCAGGCGGGTGGCCGAGCCGGTGGTGAGGCTGGTCATGTCGGCGATCTGGCGGACCGTGAGGGGTTCCGGCTCGGCCGTCAGCAGGCTCAGGCACTGCACGTCGGTGGGGTGCAGGCCGAGGTGGTCGGCGACGGCCTGGTTGAACAGGACGTAGGCCGCCAGGTAGCGGCGCGATTCCGTGGACAGTTCCTCGTACAGCCGGTCCCGGCTCGGCTCCGGCATATGACTCGCCTCCAAATCGCTGCGCGGCGCAGCAATCCACTGCTATTCTCCTGCGTGGCGCAGCTATTGCGCCACACAGTCATTCTATCCACCGGGGGACACCCATGCTCACCGTCGCCGTCACCGGCGCCACCGGCGCCCAGGGCGGAGCCACCGCCCGCGCCCTGCTGGCCGCCGGACACCGCGTCCGCGCCCTGACCCGCCGCCCGGACGCCCCGGCCGCCCACGCCCTGCGCGCCCTCGGCGCCGAGGTCCGCCGCGCCGACTTCGACGACCGCGCCTCCCTGGACGCGGCCCTCACCGGCGCGGACGCCCTCTTCGGGGTCACCACGCCGTTCGGCACCGACACCGACACCGAGGTCCGGCAAGGCCGGGCCCTGGTCGACGCCGCCGCGGCGGCCCGCCTCGACCACGTCGTCCTCACCTCGGCCGCGCACGCCGACCGCGGCACCGGCATACCGCACTACGAGAGCAAGTACGTGATCGAGCGGCATCTGCGCGAGTCCGGGGTGCCCTGGACCGTGATCGCACCGGCCGCCTTCATGGACAACCACGCCGGCGGCTGGGCCCTCCAGGGGCTGCGCGAGAACACCTTCGGCTGGCCCATGCCCGCCGACCGGCCGATCACGCTCATCCCCGCCGCCGACATCGGCGCGTTCGCCGCCCTGGTCATGGGCCGCCGCGACGAGTTCTCCGGCAGCCGCGTCGACATCGCCTCCGACACCTGCACGCCCGCACAGATCGCGGCCGTCCTCGCCACCGCCACCGGCCGCCCGGTCACCCACCACGAGGTGCCCCTGCGGTACGTCCGGGCCCACTCCGCCGACCTGGCGGCCATGTTCGAGTACTTCAACACCCACGGCCTGGACGTCGACGTCACCGGCCTGCGGCGCGCCTACCCCGAAGTGGGCTGGCACACCTTCGCGCAGTGGGCGTCCGCACAGGACTGGCCGCGGCTGCTGTCCGCACCCGACCCCGAAGGAGCCCCCGCGTGAAGCCCATCGGCTACTGGCTCAACCGCACCGACAAGGCCCTGACCCGCGCCATGAACGCCACGCTGACGGAGTCCGGCCTCACCCGCGTCGACTGGCAGGTGCTCAACGTCGTCCGCGACACCCCGGACGCCGGCGACCACGACGTCCTGTCGGCCCTCGCCGCCAACGCCGACGTCCTCACCCTGCGGGCCTCCGTCGACGCCCTGACCGCCGACGGCTGGGTGACCCGCAGCGCACCGGACCGGCTCGCCCTCACCCCGGACGGCCGGCGCCGGCTGACCGCCGTGGCCGAGCGGGTCGACGCGTTCCGCGCACGCTGCACGACCGGCATCACGCCGGACGAGTACCGCACCGCCGTCCAGGTCCTCGAACGCATGGCGCAGAACGCGGAGGGCGACCTCTCACCGGCCCCGTGACGAGGGGCACCCGGTCATGCGGATGCCTCCCGGGGTGGGCGCGACGCGTCCGCGCCGCGCACGGGGGTGTCGTCCTCCAGGGGATGGGCATAGCGGCGGAAGCCGGGGACATGCTCGGCGCGGCGCAGCGCACCCCGGTACAGGACCATGCCGTGGACGGTGGCGCCGTCGTCGCGCCAGCACACGAGAGGGAGCCGGCGGGCGTCCCCCTCGTCGGTGACGAACAGGGCCACATGCCCGTCGGCCGCCAGCAGGCTCATGCCGCGCCGCCCGGCACCTCGGCGCCGTACAGCCGGCCGTACCCGGTGATCCGGCGGGCCGTGTCGTGCGCTCCGGCCAGGTGCAGGGCGTGCCAGAACAGAACCTGGTTGGCGGTCAGGACCGCGAAGTCCAGTTCCCGCTCCAGGGCGTCGATGACGCCCACCGCGCGGATGCCGTTGCCGGCCACCAGGACCGCGTCGGGCCGGTGCCCGGCGACCGTGGCACGGATCCACTCGGACAGCGCCTCGGGGGTGATCAGCTTCTGGTTGCTGGGCAGCCCGCACGGCCCGTGGTGGACGACCTCGAAGCCCTGTTCGGTGAAGTAGTCCGCGCCGAGCCCGGAGAGCCGGTCGTCGAACCACGGCGGGTTGACCAGGGCGATCCGCCGCGCGCCGAGCGCGGTGAAACCGGCCACGGCCGCCGTCGTGGTACCGGTGAGCGGCAGACCCCGCGTGTACCGCGCGAGAC
Organism: Streptomyces sp. NPDC001851; assembly: GCF_040297165.1. Classification (NCBI taxonomy): domain Bacteria; kingdom Bacillati; phylum Actinomycetota; class Actinomycetes; order Kitasatosporales; family Streptomycetaceae; genus Streptomyces; species Streptomyces sp. NPDC001851. The sequence goes on from NZ_JBEOYR010000002.1 coordinate 358,680, forward strand.
GGGCGAACAGCTCCTTCTCGCCGCTCGCGCCGAGGACGTAGGCGGAGCTGGTGAAGCCGAGCGCGATCGCGTCGAGCGGGGAGGCGGCCAGCAGCTCCACGGCGTCGTCGATGTGCGGCGGCTCCACGAAGGCCCGCACCGGGTCGTGCGGGATCTTCGGGTCCATCTCGCCGCCGGCCCGCATCGCGCCGAAGTGGACGCGGGAGCCGTGCACGAACACGTCCTCGGGGGCCATCGCCTGGAACTCCGACTCCGGGCCCACGTCCGCGTGCGGTACGACGACGCCGATGCGCGCCCGCGCCTCCCAGCCGTCCTGCTGCGCTCGGATGGTGCTCATCTCGGTGTCTCCTCGTCGTCGGGCCGGGTCAGGCGGACGCCTCGGCGGCCAGCGAGCCGCCTCGGACCGTGCCGGTGCCGTTGGCATTCAGGAAGCCGGGGTGCTTGCGGCGCATGTTCGTCATCACGAACTCGTAGGGGACGTCGTCGAAGCCGCCGTGGTCGGCCAGGAACTCCATGCTCTGGCGGCCCTGGTCGTCGAAGGGGTGGTGCAGGCTGTCGGCGGTGCCGTCGAACTCCAGCGGCTTCATCCCGTACAGCCGGCACAGGATCTTGTTGAAGACCGGGGTGGCCTTGACCCACCTGCCGTCCAGGTGGACCGAGTTGAGGCCGTGGAAGAAGACGTCGCCGCCGATGTGGGCGCGCAGCCGGTCGGAGGCGAGGTGGTTGCGCACATCGCCGTAGTGGACGCGGGCGGGAATGCCCACGGCCCGGCAGGCCGCCGCGTACAGGGCCGACTTGTGCAGGCAGAAGCCCTTGCGGGTGGACGCGGTGTGGCTGGCCCGCAGTCCCTCGGGGGACAGGTCGGCCCCGTACACCTCGTAGAAGACGTCGTCGCGGACGGCGTAGTAGAGCTCGACCGCCAGCCGGCGCTTGTCCGCGCCGCGGTCGGTGACGGCCTCGTCGACGAAGGACTGGACGGCGTCGGTGTCGTGGTCGAGGAAGTCGGTGGGCGCGGTGAGCCGTCGGAGGTCGTGCGGTGTGAGTGCGTTCATGGTGACCCTTTCGTCAGCCCCCGGCTCACAGGCCCAGGAGAGCGGCGATGCGGTTGCGCTGGATCTCGCTGGTGCCGGAGTAGATGGTTCCGCCGACCGCGTTGCGGACGTCCCGTTCGATGCCGGTGGCCGTGAGGTAGCCCTGGCCGCCGAAGATCTGGACGGCGTCGAGCGCGGTGCGCTTGTTGGCCTCGCTGACCACGGTCTTGGTCGCGGCGACGTCGATCGCGGCGTCCTGGCCGGCCTCCACCTTGGCGCCGGTGTCGGTGAGCCACTTGCGGCTGGTCTCCACCGCGATCTTCATGTCCGCGATCTTGTGCGCGACCCCCTGGAAGGTGCCGATCGGTTCGCCGAACTGGCGGCGGGACTTGGCGTACCGGACCACTCGCTCCAGACGGTGCTCCATCTCGCCGAGCGTGAGGGAGAAGGAGAAGAGGATCTCCCGCTTCATCACATGGTCGAGGATCAGGAAGCCGGCGCCCTCCTGGCCGACGCGCCGGGCGGCGGGCACGCGCAGTCCCTCGAAGGTCACCTCGCTCAGCGGCGAGGTGCGCAGCCCCATCTTGCCGAGCGGCTCGCCGACCCTGAGGCCGGGGGTGTCCCGCTCGACCAGGAAGACGCTCAGGCCGAACGGGCCCGGCCGGCCGGTGCGTACGTACAGCAGGAAGAGATCGGCGATCGGGGCGTTGGTGATGAACATCTTGCCGCCGTCGATGACGTAGTCGTCCCCGTCGCGGGTCGCGGTGGTGGAGATGTTCAGGGCGTCGGAGCCGTGGTCCGGCTCGGTGATGGCGTGCGCGGTGATCAGGTCGCCCGCGATGATTCCCGGCAGGAAGCGGGACTTGAGCTCCTCGGAGCCGAACGCCTGCAGCGGGACGCCGACGCTGACGATCTGGGTGGAGGCGGAGAAGCCGAGGCCGGCGTCGCGGCAGGTGTGCCCGAGGCCCTCCAGGGCGCGCATCGTGCCGGTCAGGGTGCCGCCACGGCCGCCGTACCGCGTCTCGAACGGTACGGCGAGCAGTCCCGAGCGCTGGATCGTCTTCCACTTCTCCCAGGGGAACTCGGCGCGGGCGTCCCACTCCTCGACGTCGCGGTTGAGTTCGTCCGCCCAGGCGGCGGCGAGGGTGTACGGGTCCGGTGTCATACGTGTACTGCCTTCCGGTACGTCGTTGGTCGGGGCCGGGGCCCGCGCCGCCGTCGGCTGGACGGGCCCCGGATCGCGGAACTCAGTACTGGGAGAATCCGTCGGCGGACAGCGTGTGCTTCTCGTCGCCGCGCAAGGCTGGACTGAACACGGAGATCAGTGTCAGGTCCTCGTAATCGGACGCTATGAGGTAGTGCGCGTCGTTCTCGTTGAGGGCGTAGATGGTGCCCGCCGTGATCTTGTAGCGTTCGCCGGACACGGTGACGACCTCGCCGGAACCGCCCGTGCAGTAGCAGGCCTCAAGGTGGTTGCGGTACTGCAGGGCGCTTGTGGTGCCCTTGCGGACCAGGGTCTCGCACACGGTGAAGCCCATGCCGTCGGCCTCGGTGAGCAGGCGGTGGCTGGTGCCGTTGCCCCACTCGACGGGGGCGAGCTCGCTGATGCTACGGACGATCATTGCGGTCTCCTTGTGTGAGGGGTTCTTCCGGAAGGTCTTTCCGAGGTTCTTTTCGAGGTTCGTTCCGAGGTTCGTTCCGAGGTTCTTTCCGAAGGTCTCTCCGAAGGTCTTTCGGAAGGCCCTTCGGAAGGCCGGCTCAGGCGGCGGTCTTCGTCGCGTTCTCCACGAATGCCGAAATGGCGCCGATGCTGCGGAAGTTGTCCGGGGTCAGCGGAATGTCGTCGATCGGGATCGAGTAGGCCCGCGAGAGGTGCGAGACGATCCGGACGACGCCCAGACTGTCGACCACACCGTTGTCGATGAGGTCGAATTCGGCGGTCAGGTCCGCCGTGTCCTCTCCGTCGAGGAACTCGGCGACGACATAGCCACGAATTTCGTCCGCCAGGGAGGTCATGCGGGATTTCCCTTCAGTCGTGCTGCTTTGATGAGATTGCGGTCGGGCTTTCCGGTGGACGTCCGCGGCAGCGGGGCATCGCCCACGTGCACGGAGGACGGGATGGCATGGCGGGGCAGGCGCTCGGCGCTGTGCGAGCGCAGCCGCAGCGAGGTGAGCGAGGTGCCGGGCCGCCGGGTCACCTGGGCGTGCAGCCGGTAGCCGGCCTCGGGGTCGGGGACGGCCACGACGGCGGCCTCGGCGACCTCGGGGTGAGCCGCCAGGACGTTCTCGACCTCCTGCACATTGGTCCGCACCCCGCGGACCTTGACCTGGAAGTCGGTGCGCCCCTGCAGCCAGTACAGGCCGTCGGCGTCCCGGGTGACGAGGTCGCCGGTGCGGTAGAAGACCTCGTCACCGCCGTCGGGGGCGGGCACGAACGCCCCTTCGTTGCGGGAGCGTTGCAGGTATCCGAAGGTCTGGAACGGTGTGGTCACGAGAAGTTCACCCGTTCCGGGACCGTCGAGGATCCGTCCCTCGCCGTCGAGCAGCAGGGCCCGCACCCCGGGCAGCGGCCGGCCGATCGGGGTCTGCTCACCGGCCCTGGCGGGGTCGGCGTCGTAGATGAAGCTGTCGTTGGTCTCGGTGCACCCGAAGACGTTGTGGAAGCCGGCGCCGGGGTAGGCCGTGCCCAGCTGCCGCAGCAGCGCCTGCGGCAGCGCGTCCCCGGTGAAGATCACCGTGCGGACCGCCGGATGGACGGCACCGTCCTGGGTGAGCAGCCGGTGCAGCATCGGCACGCCCTGGACGAAGGTGACCTCGTGCCGGGTGACCAGGTCCTGCAGGTGACGGGCGTCCGCGCTGAACTCCTGCTCGACGAGGACGGCCCGGGCGCCCAGCCGCAGCGCGGTCCACACGTCGAGCAGGGAGAGGTCGAAGTTCAGGGGCGCGTAACTCAGCAGGGTGTCCTGCTCGGTGAGGCGGAAGCGGCCGGCCGCCCAGTCGGCGAACCGTTCGAAGGCGTCGCCCGGGATGGGCACGATCTTCGGCGTACCGGTGGAGCCGGAGGTGGTGAGCAGCAGGGACGCGGTGGCGGGGTCCACGGTGTCGAAGTCACGGGCGGCCTGCTCGTCCGGCTCCACCGGGGTGGTGTCGAGCACCCCCCGGTCGTCGACGGTCAGCACCACGGAGCACCGGGCCTGCGCGGCGAGCGCCGCACGGGCGGCGGAGCCCAGTTCGGGTGACGGCGCCAGGACCGCGTACCCGGCCCGGAAGGCGCCGATGAGCAGGGCGATCGTCTCGGGCGTCTTGTGGGCGGGCACGCACAGCGGCTGCCGCCGGTCGAGCCCGAGGCCGTCCAGGGCGCCGGACAGTTCCTCGGCGAGGCCGACCAGCCGGCGGTACGTCACCTGCCGCTCGCCCCGGATCAGGGCCACCTGATCGGGCCGGCGCCGGGCGTGCGCGGCCAGCGCGTCAAAGAGGCATGCTAATGGCACAGTTCCCCCTATTTGTGCACCTGTCCATACGAAAATGAACATGCTCAAGGGGGTGGCGGCGCATGAGTCGCGCCATAGAACTCGCGGAGCCCGGCGGCCATCAGCTCGGCCGGCCCCGCATCACTCCCCCGGTGATCGAGCCGCCACTAACCGTACCGGCGGTGCATGCAGAGTCAAGCATGTATTTGGTTTCTCAATAGTGACGCAGATCACTGAACCACGGGGAGCCGGAGAGCGTCGAGTTTGCTTGATGAACTATGCGTTTCAGCTTGGTGTAATACGCCGTGCGGAATCCGGCATTCACCCGGGGAATGCCCGGCCGGGGTGCGGAAACGCCGAAAGCCGCCTCCCGTGGGGACGGCTTTCGTCAGGCGGATTCGGTGCGGAACGACAGGGGTGCGGCGGCGCCGCTCAGAGCGTGCTGCGCAGCGCCTGGACCGTACCGGCCAGCTCCGAGGTGGCACCAGCGGTGTTCAGCGCCGCGCTGAGGACCTCGGAGTAGGTCCCGCGCGCGTCGGCGTAGCGCTGCTTGCCCTCGTCGGTGATGACGGCGTAGACACCGCGCTTGTCGTCGGGACACAGGTCCCGGAAGGCGAAGCCGGCCGAGAAGAGCCGGCCGACCAGCCGGGTCACCGAGCTCTGCCCCAGTCCGACCTTGTCAGCGAGTTCCTGCATGCGCAGCTCGCCGTCCTTGGCCTGGACGAGACACTCCAGGGCGCGGAATTCGGAGAGTCCTATTCCGTGCTTGCGCTGCAGAGCCTGGGTGAGCTGGCGCTCCACATGCGCGTGCAGGGCGAGGACTCTCCCCCACATGGCCTGGTCGGACGAGGCGGCCGGCGCATAGGAGATCGTGGTCATGAGGCAGCTCCCTCTCAGGCGGCGTTGACAACAAGATACATGCTCATGCAAGCTCTATCCGCCCGCCCAAGTCTTCCGCCGGATGCCCTGAATCCAATAAACTTGCACGTACAAGCAACTATGAGGGATGCCATGTCCGACACCACACACCGCGCCACCGCCGCCGAGGGCTTAGCCCGCACCCGCCCGTGGCCGGCCCTGCGGCAGCCCGACATGCGCGTCGAGACGGTCTGAGCCAGGGAGCGAAGTTGTCCGATTCCGATATTCCAGAGAGCGAGCTGACCGAGTACGTCCGTGAGGCCGTACGGATCAGCCGCGAGCACGTCGCCAGGGGCGGCATCCCCTTCTCCGGCGTGGTGGTCAACGACGGCCGTGTCCTCGGCACCGGCTTCAACCGGGTACGCGAGGACAACGACCCGACCGCGCACGCCGAGGTGGTCGCGCTGCGCGAAGCCGCCGCGAAGTACGGGCTGCACGCCACCGCCGGGGCCACGCTGATCGCCTCCGGCGAGCCCTGTGCCCTGTGCTACATGGCCTCGCTGTACTTCAACGTCGGCCACATCGTCCACGCGGCCGACCGCAAGACGGCCGCACGGTACGGCTTCGACTACTCGGGCTCGTACTCGATCTTCGCCGAGGACCCCGCGCTCTGGCCCATCAAGGTCACCTCGCTGCAGATCCCGGAAGCGACGCAGCCGTTCGAAGAGTTCCTCGCCATGAACCGGAGGCCGATGTGACCGAGACGGAAGCCGGCGCAGTCGGCATCAAGGTCTGGTCGGACTACGTCTGTCCGTTCTGCATGCTCGCCGAGGGCCCGCTGCACGAAGCCACCCGCGACCTCGACGTCGACATCGAGTGGATGCCGTTCGAGCTGCGGCCCCACCCGACCCCGACACTGCGGCCCGAGGACGAGTACCTGCCGGAGATCTGGGCCCGTTCGGTCTATCCGATGGCCCGCCGGATGAAGGTGGACATCACCCTGCCCACCGTCTCACCCCAGCCCTACACCCGGCTGGCGTTCGAGGGCTACCAGTACGCGGCCGAACACGGCAAGGCCGCGGCCTACACACCACGTGTCCTGCGGGCCTTCTTCCAGGAGAACCGGGACATCGGTCAACTGGACGTCCTCACCGACATCGCATCCGAACTCGGCCTGGACGCAGCGGGTTTCAGCGAGGCGCTCACCGCCGGGACCTACACCGACACCCACCAGGAGGCGCTGCGGACCGCCAAGGCGTACCGCATCTCCGTGGTGCCCACGCTCATCATCGGCGAACGCCACCGCCTGGAAGGCGTCCCCACCGCGGCCCAGATCCGCAAGGCCGTGCTCGACACCCAGGCCGAACAGGCGGTCGCCCGAGGCACCGCCTGCGGGATCGACGGCTGCTGACGCTCCGGCGTGCCCGCCACCGTCCACGCACCACGGCGAACTCCACAGCGGGCCGGCCCGGCAGCGCCGGCCGCCCCCGAACGAAAGGACTTCCCATGCAGTGGCTCTACCTCGCCATCGCAGACATCTTCGAGATCACCGTCGCCATCGCGGCCGGCAAGGCCGAGGGCTTCAAGAACCGCGGGTGGACCATCGCGACCCTGGTCAGCGGTGCCATCGGGACCTACTTCCTCAGCAAGGCACTGCTGACCTTCGACGTCGGCGTCGGCTACGCCATCTGGACGTCCATCGCCGGTATCGGCATCGCCCTGCTCGGAGCGCTGCTCTTCGGCCAGCGCCTGAACTGGCGCAAGGCGCTCGGCATCGTCGTCATCATCGCCGGTGTCGTCGGCCTCCAGCTCAGCGGTGCCGCCTGAGGATCCCGCCGCCACCTGACCCGAACTCCACGAAAGGACTCGCGTACATGTCCCACACCGGCCGCTCCTCAGCCAACTCCTGGCTCACCCTCCTCCTCGCCGGAGGTTTCGAAGTCGGCTACGCCCTCTCCGTCGGTGGCAGCCACGGCTTCACCCGCCTGTCGTGGTCGCTGGTCGCCGTCGTGTTCTTCCTCCTGACGCTCTGGGCGCTGAGCGTCGCACTGCGCACCATCGACGTCGGTATCGGCTATGCCGTCTGGGCGGGAATCGGGGCAGCCGGCGCGGCGCTGCTCAGCCCCGTCTTCTTCCACGAGACGCTCACCCCGGTCCAGGCCCTCTGGCTGGCCCTCATCATCGCCGGAGTGGTCTGGCTCAAGCTCGCCGACCGGCCGCAGAACACCCCGGACCCCACCGAGGAGCCCACCGAGCGGCCTGCGGCCCAGGTCCGCTGAACCACCCTCGATGTGAGCTGCCCCGGGATGCGGACATCGCGGAGACCGGGGCGGCTCACGTTGAGGGCTCAGCCGCGCCTGAGGTGATCCGTCAGGTCCCGCAGCCTCCCCCAGGCGCCGGCGTCCATGCCGTCGCCCAGCGGATAGTGCAGGGCACGCCCCACGTGCGACGGCTCCGGGCCGGCCGGCGGGTGTTCGGCGCGCCGACGCCCGACCACGTCGGCCTCGGAGGCGCCCAGCGCGAACGCCACCGGTACGGGCGGCGCCTCAAGGCACGCCGGAACCGTCAGGTCCCGCCGGGCGGCACGCAGCAAGACCAGCAGACTGACCAGGCCATGCTCGGCATCGAGCGCCCCGAGCAGCGGCGGGATCGCCTTGAGCGGCGGCTCCTCGTCGCAGCCGTAACCGAGTGCCAGGGTGATGTCCTCCTCGACGCCCCTCGGCGTGCGCAGCACTCGGACCGTGGCCAGAGCCGGTCGTTCGGGGTGCCCGACGGCGATCAGGAAGGTGGGTCGGGGAGAGCGAGCCCGGGCAAGGTCGGTGATCTCCCTGGTGGACCACGGCAGATTGACCGGTTCGGCGGTGCTCCAGCCGGCAGGTGGGGCGCCGGTGAGGTGGCGCCAGGCGGTCTCCAGGGCATGCCCGAGAGCGAGCGACTCGGTCGGCCGGTGCCGGGTGCGCAGGGTCAGCAGGAGCTGGCGGTCACCCGTGTCGGCGGCCGTCGCGAAGGGCACCGACACCGACACTCCGCCGCGCTCGTCGCGTACAGGGGAGAACGTGCCGTCCTTCCAGCGGAGTTCGGCCCCGGACAGCCCGTCGTAGTAACCATGGTCGGGATCCTGGATCACCCATCGGTTCGGCAGGCCGCGCAGCGCGGTGCGGGTGGGCAGCGTCAGACGCGCCGTGGGCGGGGTGACGATCTGCAGACTGCGGTCGGCACCCGAAGCGGTGCGGAAAGCGTCGGACAGCCAGTTGGTCAGAGCGATCACCGGTCTGTCCTGGATGACGACACCGGTCGCCTCCGTGAGAACGTCGATCGCTGGGGCGTCGGTGACCGGGACGGGGACCGCCGAGACGTCTGTGGCCAGGGGCACGACGTCGGTCGTGGCGGCCTCCGGCGGCCAGACCGCCCCGCCCAGCACGGTGGCCAGGCGTCCGGCGAAGGAACCCGCGAGCCGGCCGGCATCGGCGACGGCCGTAGAGGCGCGCGCCTCCGTCCACCACACCGGCCCGCCGTACGCCGCGCCCGGCAGGAGGCGCTCGATCTCACCGGGGACCTGGACCAGGACAGGTGCCTCCACGGCTGTCGCACAGCGGGTTGCGGCAGCAACGACGTTGAGGGCCAATGGCGGGTTCCTATCTGTCGACCGCCATGGTGCCCGTGACCTTGTCATGCAGACACTGCTGGTACGGCCTGTCCCAGCTGCACCACAGCGCGTTGAGGAGACCGAGCACCGGCACGACGAGCGACACCAGCCAGAACCACTCCCGGCCGAGGGCCTGCCAGAAGCCGATGGGCCGCCCGGACGCGCGACGCACGATGCGTACGCCGCACAGGCGCTTGCCGAGCGTGGAGCCGAACAGATAGAGGGGGAGGGGAAAGTAGAGGGTGAGCCAGCCGAAGAGCCAGATGATGAGCAGCGCGCGGACCCCGGGTCCACCGCCGGCGTCCATCCACCACATCAACGGCAGGCCCAGGGTGAAGTAACCGACCGCGCAGAACAGCAGGTCCAGCGCGCGCTCCCAACCTGGACCCGAGGTCAGCAAGCCAGTGCGGGGGTGTCAGTGCCGCGCTGCCCGGATGCATCGGGTAGGCCGGATGAACCGACGGCTGCTGCCCCTGGGGCTGCTGTGGGTCCTGCGGATACGCCGGGTACTGCGGCAGAGTCGACATCCAGTCTTCCTGTCTTCGGATCTTCTTGTCTCCCGCCCAGGGCCTTCTTCCGCATCAAGCCGGCTCCGAACGGCCGAGCCAGGATGGGTGCGGACCGCTCAGAACAGAGGGAGGTGGGTCCCGCGTGGGGCGGCCATCCGGGCCGGGTCTGCGCCCGCGTCGCCTCTTCCGACCTGCGTCACCCGAACGTGCGCACGCCCCTCCGACCCTTGATCCCTTCCACGAACACGGCCCAGGAGACGGCAGAGAGAACCAGCGGGTGGGCGGACGGGGCCTTGCTGTCACGCACGGGGACGATGCCGGGGTAGCCGTCGACGACCTCGACGCAGTCGTTGTCTCCCCCTTCGCTGTAACTCGACTTGCGCCACACGGCGGTGCTGAGGTCGGGGGTGCGCGTCATGATCTGTGCTCCTCCAGTACGTCCCGGATGAACGTGAGCGAGTCCGACGGGGACAGCGCCAGGTCGCGGAGCCGATCGTAGGACAGTCGTTGCCGCAGGACTTCGTCCGGATCTTCGATCAAGCGGCTGCACCCGTTGCCTTCCTTGTAGGCAACAGCACTTCCGTCCCTCTGCCAGAGCAGCGTCAGCGACCCGTTCATATGGTGGTGCGCTCCTACGGAAAACGGCAGTACTTGGAGCGTCATGTTGGGCCACAACGCGGCGGTCTCCAGATGGTGCAGCTGGTCATGCCAGGCTTTGCCCCACACAGCAGGGCGTCGGAGCGCGAACTCGTCCATGACAATCCGGACTTCGGGCTCCGGCTTCTGCTTCAGCAGGAACTGTCGCCCGAGACGTGCCGCCACTTGCTCCTCGACGGACTCGTCGCCATCAGCCGTTGTCTGGCCCCCAGACAACACCCCCCGAGCGAAGTCCTCAGTCTGCAGAAGCCCTGGAATTCCCGGCGAGAACTTCCACATGATCCGCGCCGTCGCCTCCAGCCCCATGAACTCCCTGTACTGGTCCTTGAACGCGTCCAGCCGTGCCGCCCGCCAATGGCGAACCAGCAGGTCACCGGTGCCGTAATACCCGTCCAGGTCCTCCATGACCGTCACCTTGGACAGCCGGTCCCCGGACTCCAGCCGGCTCAGGTAGCTCTTGTCGTACCCCGTCTCGTCGGCCAACTGCCCTAGCGACTTGCCCGCCTTCTCGCGCAGCACCCTCAGCGTCTGGCCCAGCATGACCCGCCCGGAAACCGGCTCCGCGTCAACGTTCTCCCCCACGTCACCCCTCCCCGTTGCCTGGCGCCCCAGGCAACACCGAACCTCTTCCGCAGCGTACGCCGGAGCTGTGACGATCGAGGCACGAACGGTAATCACCGCTCGTCAAACCCCCTGCCGATCAAGGAGTTTCGACGTGCGCGCACGTATCCCCGGACTCATCGAATCGCTGCTTCTCCTGCTCATCCGGGCCCTGCTCCCCGCCCGGGGTCGCCGCCGAGCGACCCTGCTGCAACTGCCGGACGCCGGACCGCCGTTGCCGCCGCGCAGCTGCCACCCGCACGACGGCCCCGAAGCGCGCCTCTTCCTGTACGACACCCCGCTCGTACGCCCGTACCTCCACGACGTGGAGGTGTTCGCGTGAGTGGCGGACTCCGTCTCCTGCCCTGGACCACTCCAGAGGGCAAGCCCTGCTACCTCAGCGCCGACGCCGACCGCAGCCGCCTCTCCCTCCTCGCCGACGACGTGGAGGCCGCGCAGCTCGTATCGGGGGAGCAGGTGCTCGCCGGCGCCAAGGCCGTGCTGGCGGACCGGGCGGCGGGGGAACACGCGGTGCGCTTCGCGCTGAGGAGGGCGTCGGAATCACTGACGGAGGTACTCCGGATCGCCCACAGCAGGGGCGCGCGCGTCCAGCCCCATGACCCGATCGGGTGATCGCAGGTCATTTTCCCCTGTCATATGCACAGCCGCGCCTACCGTGATCGCGTTGCTTGTGCCGCTGCCCAACCCAGCCCACACTTGAGGAGGTGCCCACCTTGACCGCTCTCGTACATGAGAGGCCCGAGACCATGTCCGAGGCTACGGCTGAACCCCTGAAAGAACCCGACCTGGACGAGGTCCTGTGGCAGGCATGGAAGGCCATGGAACTCCCCGAGGGCTACCGCGCCGAGATCATCGAGGGAGCCATCGAGGTGTCGCCCACCGGTCGCCTGTCCCATGCCCAGATCATCAACCGCCTCCGCAATGGGCTGGTGCGCTTCCTGGGGGAGGGAGAATACGCGGCCTTTCAGGACACCAACGTCATCCACCAGCGCACGGCATGGGTTCCGGACCTTCTGATCGCACCGGAAGACATGGAGTCGCACGCTGACGAGGAAGGACTGGGCCTGGTCGCTTCAGCAGTCTCCCTCGTTGTCGAAGTGGCCTCTCCCGGTAACCGCAATCTGGAACGCGACAGGCTCCGCAAGCGCCGCGAATACGCCCGCGCCGGCATCCCCGTCTACGTCCTCATCGACGACTACGACGGTCAGGGCGCCGTCACCCTCTTCACCGGCCCTCGTCCCGACAAGGCCGACTGGGAGGACATCCACCGTGTTCCCTACGGCACCGACGTGACCATCCCCGAAGGCCCCGCCAAGGGATTCGTCATCGGTGAGGCCGTCACCGGGCCCAAGCGGAGCTGACCGCACGGCGGCTTCGTAGGGTGGGCCCATGCCGGAAGAGCCCCCTGGTTCCCAGTCTGCGTACGGCCGTTGCCGCCGCACCTGCCGATGTCCCGCTCCGACTGCATCTGGCCGAGCTGCTCCTGAGTGAGGGCCAGGCGGATGCCGCCATCGCCGAGGCGGCCGTGGCCCTGCAGCACGCGCCCGGCGACCCGCAGGCACGGCAGCTCATGGCCCGTGCCATGGGAGTGCCCCAGCAACAGCCAGCTCAGCCCCATTAGCCCCAGCAGGCCCAGCAGCTCCAGCAGGCCCAGGCACAACAGACACAGCAGCAGCCCGCCGACCGCCGGGCCGGACTCGACTGGAAGGCCGCCGAGGAGTAGGTCGGCGATGTCGTGCCGCCCCGGTTCGTCGAGACCGAGGCGCCGGTGCGGGCGGACGGGGACGACGACCCGGGAGACGCCGAGGCCTGGGACGTGGAGCAGCCGGGAAGCGTGCGGCTTGCCGATGTGGGCGGTATGCAGGAGGTGAAGGACCGGCTGGAAGCCGCCTTTCTCGCCCCGCTGCGGAACCCCGAGTTGAGGAAGCTGTACGGGAAGAGCCTGCGGGGCGGGCTTCTGCCGGACGGTCCCGCGCGTCCTCTTCTGGGCGGGTCTGGTGCCGATCGCGGCGACGATCTGGTTCGACCGGAGGAAGACCACCTAGCCGGAAACAGGGCAATTCCGGTGAGACCTCAATCAATGAGTCACCTGCCGTACCCTCTACCCATGAGCAGCGACGACACCGTACGGGCCTTCCCCGCCCGCTCCATCGAGACCCATTCCGCGCTCACCCCGGACCAGGCCGAGGCCGTGCTGGCCCTGCTCGCCGAGGCCGCCCGGGTCGACGGGCAGCAGCCGGTGTCCGAGCAGGGCCGGCTGCAACTGCGCGGAGGCCCCCGCGAGGGCGTCTCGCATCTGCTGCTGACCGTCGGCACCGAACTCGTCGGCTACGCCCAGCTGGAGGACACCGACCCGGTGGAGGCGCCGGCCGCCGAACTCGTCGTCCACCCCGCGCACCGCGGACACGGGCACGGCCGGGCGCTCGGGTCGGCGCTGCTCGCCGCCTCCGGCAAGCGGCTGCGGGTGTGGGCGCACGGCGGACACTCCGCCGCCCGGCACCTCGCTCAGGTGCTCGGCCTGACCCTGTTCCGCGAACTGCGCCAGATGCGGCGGCCGTTGACCGACCTGGCGCTGCCCGACCCGGTACTGCCGGAGGGCGTGACCGTGCGCGCCTTCGTGCCCGGCAAGGACGACGCGGCCTGGCTGGAGGTCAACGCCGCCGCCTTCGCCCACCACCCCGAGCAGGGCTCGCTGACCCAGCGGGACCTCGACGACCGCAAGGCCGAGCCGTGGTTCGACCCGGCCGGGTTCTTCCTCGCCGAGCGGCGCGGGGAGTTGATCGGCTTCCACTGGACCAAGGTGCACGCCGAGGAGGGGCTGGGAGAGGTCTACGTCCTCGGGGTGCGCCCCGGTGAGCAGGGCGGCGGTCTCGGCAAGGCCCTCACCACGATCGGCCTGCGCCACCTGGCCTCCCAGCAGCTGCCGACCGCGATGCTCTACGTCGACGCCGACAACCAGGCGGCGGTGTCGGTGTACGAGCGGCTGGGCTTCAGCACGTACGAGACGGACCTGATGTACCGCACGGAGACCTGAGCACCGCCCTCCCTCGCAGGGGCGGGGCGGCGACGGCCCCGCCGGGTTCCGGCTCGTCCGCGCGGCGTACGGCGACCGCGGTCGCGGCGTGGGCCGGCGGGGACCCGGTACCGGCCGCCACAGGGTGACGTCCCCGGCCGGGAACGAGCAGCGGCACGGCCGTCACCACAGGCCCCGCACCGGGCGCCGCCAAGGCGACCCGCAGCCCTGCCCGCAGCACCCGCCGGACCGGCACCGAGGCCGCGGCCGGGGGCCGTGCCAGTGCCAGTGCCAGTGCCAGTGCCAGTGCCACCGGCGCGGCCGGGAACCGTGCCGGTGCCCCCGCCGCACGCCCGCATACCGACGCCCTGCCGCCCGCCCCCGCATACCGACGCCCTGCCGCCCGCCCCCGCATACCTGCGCCCGGCCGGTCCGCCCCCGCCGCACACCCCGCAGGCCGACCACCCGTGCCCTCGCCTCCCAGGCACCGCCGCCACCACAAACGCCCTGCTCCCAGCTCGCCCCCGCCGCACGCCCCGCATACCGACGCCCTGCCGGTCCGCCCCCGCCGCACGCCCCACAGCCCGACCACCCATCCCCTCGACTCCGAGGCACCGCCGCCACCGCAAGCGCCCCGCTCCCGGCCCGCGCCGGCCCCGCGTCGGCGAAGGGCACGGGCACGGGCGCGTCACTCACGCGGCCAAGACCCTCGGGAGCCGCCCCCCGCTATCCCGCACGTCATGTCTCCGTAACCATTGATTCAGCCAGGCTTGCGACGCTCGGCCAATGAAGCCCGCCGTGCCAGAGCCTTCGCCGCCCCCCGAGGGGGCCGCGGGAAACGGGACCGTGACGCTCCCACCCGCACGTTCCGACGCGCCCGTCTCGCCCCTGGCGCGGAAGAATGGGTTCATGAGTCAGCAAGACACCCAGGCAGCCGAGGTCCAGCACGTCCAGCCCTCCGTGGGCTCCATCGCCGCGCACCGCCCGCACACGGTGTCCGCGGCCGTCTCCGACCTGGAACCCGACATCGATGCCGACCTCGACGCATACGAGGAGTCGCAGGTCGACGGCGCACCGTTGCCGCAGGGCCGGTTCCTCGACCGGGAACGCAGCTGGCTCGCCTTCAACGAGCGCGTGCTGGAACTGGCCGAGGACCCGAACACGCCCCTACTGGAGCGCGCGAACTTCCTCGCGATCTTCGCCAGCAACCTGGACGAGTTCTTCATGGTCCGGGTGGCGGGTCTGAAGCGCCGCATCGCCACCGGCGTCGCGACACGGTCCGCCTCGGGGCTGCAGCCGCGCGAGGTGCTGGAGATGATCTGGGCCCGCTCGCGGGAGCTGATGGCCCGGCACGCCGCCTGCTACCACGAGGACGTCGCCCCCGCACTCGCGGACGAGGGCATCCACCTGGTCCGCTGGAACGAGCTGGCCGAGAAGGAGCAGGCCCGCCTCTTCACGCTCTTCCGCCACCAGATCTTCCCCGTCCTCACCCCGCTGGCCGTGGACCCCGCGCACCCGTTCCCGTACATCTCCGGCCTGTCCCTGAACCTGGCCGTCGTCGTACGCAACCCGGTCAGCGGCCACAAGCACTTCGCCCGGGTGAAGGTGCCCCCGCTGCTGTCCCGCTTCCTGGAGGCCGCCCCGGGCCGGTACGTCCCGCTGGAGGACGTCATCGCCGCCCACCTGGAGGAGCTGTTCCCGGGCATGGAGGTGCTGGAGCACCACGCCTTCCGGCTGACCCGGAACGAGGACCTGGAGGTCGAGGAGGACGACGCCGAGAACCTCCTCCAGGCCCTGGAGAAGGAGCTCATGCGGCGCCGCTTCGGCCCGCCGGTGCGCCTGGAGGTCGAGGAGTCCATCGACCGCGAGGTACTGGACCTGCTGGTCCGCGAGCTGAAGATCTCCGAGGCGGAGGTGTACCCGCTGCCGGGCCCGCTCGACCTCACCGGTCTGTTCCGGATCCACTCCCTCGACCGGCCCGAGCTGAAGTACCCGAAGTTCGTCGCCGGCACCCACCGCGACCTCGCCGAGGTCGAGTCGGCCTCCCCGCCGGACATCTTCGCCGCCCTGCGCACCCGGGACGTGCTGCTGCACCACCCGTACGACAGCTTCTCCACGTCCGTGCAGGCCTTCCTGGAGCAGGCGGCGGCCGACCCCGACGTCCTCGCGATCAAGCAGACCCTGTACCGCACCTCCGGCGACTCCCCGATAGTCGACGCGCTCATCGACGCCGCCGAGTCCGGCAAGCAGGTCCTCGTCCTGGTCGAGATCAAGGCCCGCTTCGACGAGCACGCCAACATCAAGTGGGCGCGCAAGCTGGAGGAGGCCGGCTGCCACGTCGTCTACGGCCTGGTCGGCCTGAAGACGCACTGCAAGCTGTCCCTGGTGGTGCGCCAGGAGGGCGAGACCCTGCGCCGCTACAGCCATGTCGGCACCGGCAACTACCACCCGAAGACCGCCCGCCTGTACGAGGACCTGGGCCTGCTCACCGCCGACCCGCAGGTCGGCGCGGACCTCTCCGACCTGTTCAACCGGCTGTCGGGCTACTCCCGCCGGGAGACCTACCGCCGTCTGCTGGTGGCCCCCAAGTCCCTGCGGGACGGCCTGATCTCGCGGATCGACAAGGAGGTCCAGCACCACCGCGCGGGCCGCCCGGCCTTCGTCCGCATCAAGGTCAACTCCATAGTCGACGAGGCGGTCATCGACGCCTGCTACCGGGCGTCCCAGGCCGGCGTGCCGGTCGACATCTGGGTGCGCGGCATCTGCGCGGTCCGCCCCGGCGTCGCCGGCCTGTCCGACAACATCCGGGTCCGCTCGGTCCTCGGCCGCTTCCTGGAGCACTCCCGCGTGTTCTCCTTCGGCAACGGCGGCGAACCCGAGGTGTGGATCGGCAGCGCCGACATGATGCACCGCAACCTCGACCGCCGGATAGAGGCCCTGGTGCGGGTCGTCGACCCCGCCCACCGGGCGGCCCTCAACCGGCTGCTCGACACCGGCATGTCCGATTCGACCTCTTCCTGGCACCTCGGCCCGGACGGCGAGTGGACGCGGCACGCGGCCGACGCGGACGGCCAACCCCTGCGCAACGTCCAGGAGATGCTCATAGACGCCCGGAGGCGCCGGCGTGGCACAGCAACACCTTGACCCGACGGACCCCACGGCCGAGGTGGTGACCGGGGACGCCCTCGCGGCGTACCTGCGCGCCCGGGCCACGGAGTTCCTCCGCGCCCTGCGCCTGCACCGGGAGACCGGCGGCACCACGGCGGCCGGTGCGGAGGAATCCGTCGACGCGGCCCGTCTGCTGCGCCGCTCGGCCCGCCGCATCAGCGGCAGCCTGCACACCTTCCGCCCCCTCCTCGACCCCGACTGGTCCGAGGAGATGCGCCCCGAACTGGCCTGGCTGTCCGGCACGTTGGGTCTTGAGCACGCCTACGAGGCCCGTCTGGAGCGGCTGTTGCTGGCGTTGCACCGCCTGTCGGGTGCGACGGCCCTGCCCGCCCAGGCGGTCGACGTCGTGGCTGCGGACCGTCGGGCCGCCGGGGCGGCGCTGGTGGGCGGTGGGGCCGCGCGAGCGAAGCCGGGCGTGGGGGAGGCACCTTCCGGCTCCAGCGGCCCGGCCCAGGCGACGCCCGCGGCGGAACGCGGCAACCTGACCGTCGGCGCGGCGAAAGCGGGCGCCCTGCTCGAACGCCAGCTGACCCTGGCCCGTACCCGAGCTCACTCCACCGCCCTGCAGGCACTGGGATCGAGCCGCTTCCACGCCGTCGCCGACAGGGTCGCCGTACTCGCCAGCGAAGTCCCCCTCACCGCCCTCGCCCACACCACCGACCTGCACCCCCTGGCAGCCGCCGCGGAGGAACGGCTGACAGCCGCCGTCACCGCGCTCCCCCTGGTCACCGCGGGGCTCCCGTACAACGCGGAGGCCCTCGTCCACGGCCTGTCGCCGGATCCGTCCCCCCACCCCCAGGACGGCCCCTGGCACCAGGTCCGGCTGCTGCTGCGCCTGCACCGGTACGCCCGGGAGGTGCTGCACGGGGGCAACGCCCAGGTGGACGTCCGCCTGCTGGCGGCGGGCCGGGCACTGAACCGGCACCGGGACGCCTCGGAGGCGGCAGCGGCGGCGGCGCAGGCCGCCCGTACGCCCCGTATCGCCCCGGCGACGGCGTACGCGCTCGGTGTGCTCCACGCCGACCAGCGGCACGAGGTGGAGGCCGCCAGGTTCGCCTTCCAGCAGGCCTGGCAGAAGGAGACGGTGGAGGCGGTGTGAGCGACACCCTGGTCCTGGCGGCCGGCTGCGTCCTGTGGCGCCGTTCGCCGGTGGACGCCTCGGTCGAGATATGCCTGGTCCACCGGCCGAAGTACGACGACTGGTCCCACCCGAAGGGCAAGCTCAGGCGGGGTGAGGACGCGCTCGCGGGCGCTCTGCGGGAGGTGGCGGAGGAGACCGGGTACACGGCCCAGCCCGGCGCCGAGCTGCCGACCCTGCGCTATCTCGCCAACGGCCGCCCCAAGCAGGTGCGTTACTGGGCGGCCGAGGCGATTTCCGGCCACTTCGTGCCGAACGACGAGGTGGACCGGATCCTGTGGCTCTCCCCCGCCGCGGCCCGTGGCCGCCTCACCCAGCCCCGCGACCGTGACCTGGTGGACGCGCTTCACAGCTCCGCGGCGTGACCCTCCGCGTCCGCCCGGGCCTGGCTGCGGGCCCTGCGGGCGGGGCCGCGCCAGCCGCAGCTGCAGCGGGCCACGCAGAAGCGGCCCTCTTCGGCCGTCGTGACGAGGTGTTCCTGCCCGGACCGGGCGTGTTCCGGCCCGTCCTGCCGTGCCGAGGTGACTGTCACCCCGACAACGTTACCCACCCGTGCGCAAAGGGTTCGCACGGCTGTCCCCGCGCCCGGCCGGCGCGTGACGGCGCCTCCTACCCGTCGTTAACCGGACGACAGGGGGCCCGTGACGGACGTACCGGCTGGGGGTAGGCAGGCGATGGATCGGCGGCAGCACAGGAACGCGGGCAGGACGTTCGTCGCGGTCGGCATCATGCTCGGCCTCGGGGTGGGTGCCACGGGGTGTTCCGGTACCGGGGCCGCCGCCGAGGGCGTCAGGGGCGAGGGTGATCCGGTCGCCGTGCTGCACCGGACCGCCGACACCCTGCGCGGCGCGGGCAGTTCCAAGGCCACCACGTCCATGGAGATGGCCACGGGCGGCACCCGCGTCACCATCCGCGGCCAGGGCGTCTACGACTTCGGGCGCCGGATCGGCCGGCTCACGGTCGTCCTGCCCGAGGACCCGTCGGGCACCGCCGAGCACCAGCCGATCACCGAACTCCTCGCCCCCGGCGCCCTGTTCATGAAGAACCGGGGCGCGGGCGTGCCCGCCGACAAGTGGGTGCGGGTGGACACCGCCACGCTGTCCGACGGCAACCTGGTCACCGGCGGCGCGACCGACCCGTACGCGGCGGCCGAGGTGCTGCGCGGGACGCGGACGGCCAGCTACGTCGGCAGGACCGAGGTCGGCGGCACGGCCGTACGGCACTACCGCGGCACGGCCGATCTGCGCAGCGCGGCCCGCCTGGCCTCCGCCGAGAACCGGCAGCCGCTGGCCGCGGCGGCGAAAGGGTTCGCCACCACCCGGGTTCCGTTCGACGCCTATCTGGACGACCAGGGCCGCATCCGCAAGCTCAGGCAGCACTTCAGTTTCGTCAACAGCCGGCAGAAGATCCCCGTGGCGGTCGCCTCGACCACGCTGCTGTACGACTACGGCGCCCCCGCCGGCGTGCGGCTGCCGCGGTCGGCGGACATCTACGCGGGCCGTATCGCCGAGGGCGGCGACTAGTCCGTCCCACTCCCTCGTAAGTAGCCCGTCCGTGCCATGCGCGGTGTGTAGCGGCTGCCTACCCTAGGAAGTCGGTGACGGCAGGGAAGAGGTGAGGCGGGTGGCTCCGGTCGGCGGTACGGCGGTGCAGGACCATGTGGCCCTCGCCGAGATCGAGCTGTGCGGAGAGCTGATCATCGCGGCCTCCGCGGCCGAGGACCGGCTCAGCCTGGAGAGCATCGACGAGGTGCTGCGGGTGTCCGAGGAGCGCCGCGGAGATCCACCGCAAGGATCCTAGGTGCGCAGCAGGCGGCCGATGGCCTTGGTCGCCTCGTCCACCTTCGCGTCGATCTCGTCGCCCCCCTTGAGGGCCGCGTCCGCGACGCAGTGCCGCAGGTGCTCCTCCAGCAGCTGCAGCGCGAAGGACTGCAGCGCCTTGGTGGAGGCGGAGACCTGGGTGAGTATGTCGATGCAGTACGTGTCCTCGTCGACCATGCGCTGCAGGCCGCGGATCTGGCCCTCGATCCGGCGCAGCCGCTTGAGGTGCTCGTCCTTCTGCTTGTGGTAGCCGTGCGTGGCGCCGGCCTCGGTCGTCGTCATCGCTGGGCCTCCCTCTCGGACGAGCTGCGGATATATACCCCTGGTGGGTATATGGTAACGAATTCTGCGGGGTAGGAGGGCCTTCGTGCGCCCCCGTGCTGATCACTCTGCCCGATGGGCGACACTGGGATGCGGCCCGATAGCCGTGGCCGGATGATGCGCCTAGCATCAGCCTGACCGAAACCGAAGCACCCCGAGGAACCCACGTGCGCTTTCGTCTGACCCCCAGGGAGACGAGCTTCTACGACATGTTCGCCGCATCCGCGGACAACATCGTCACGGGCTCGAAGCTCCTGATGGAACTGCTCGGGGCGGACGCACCTGCCCGAGCCGAGATCGCGGAGCGTATGCGGGCCGCGGAACACGCGGGTGACGACGCCACGCACGCGATCTTCCACCAGCTGAACTCCTCGTTCATCACGCCGTTCGACCGCGAGGACATCTACTCCCTCGCCGGGTCCCTCGACGACATCATGGACTTCATGGAGGAGGCCGTCGACCTGGTCGTCCTCTACAACGTCGAGGAACTGCCGAAGGGCGTCGAGCAGCAGATCGAGGTACTGGCCCGGGCCGCCGAGCTGACGGCGGAGGCGATGCCGAACCTGCGCACGATGGACAACCTCACCGAGTACTGGATCGAGGTGAACCGCCTGGAGAACCAGGCGGACCAGATCCACCGCAAGCTCCTCGCGCAGCTCTTCAACGGCAAGTACGACGCGATCGAGGTGCTCAAGCTCAAGCAGATCGTGGACGTCCTGGAAGAGGCGGCGGACGCGTTCGAGCACGTGGCGAACACGGTGGAGACCATCGCCGTCAAGGAGTCCTGAGGCGTCGATGGACACCTTCGCCCTGGTCGTGACCATCGCGGTCGCGCTCTTCTTCACGTACACGAACGGCTTCCACGACTCGGCGAACGCGATCGCCACGTCGGTGTCGACGCGGGCGCTGACCCCGCGGGCGGCCCTCGCCATGGCAGCGGTCATGAACATGGCCGGTGCCTTCCTGGGCTCGGGCGTCGCCAAGACGGTCAGTGAGGGCCTGATCGAGACCCCGTCCGGCTCCACCGGCATGGGCATCCTCTTCGCCGCGCTGGTCGGCGCCATCACCTGGAACCTGATCACCTGGTACTTCGGCCTGCCGTCCTCCTCCTCCCACGCCCTGTTCGGCGGCCTGGTCGGCGCGGCCCTGGCGGGCGGCACCGCCGTGCACTGGAACGGCGTGGTGAACAAGATCATCATTCCGATGTTCCTGTCCCCGGTGGTGGGTCTGATCGCCGGCTACCTCGTGATGCTGGCGATCATGTGGCTGTTCCGCGGGGCCAACCCGCACAAGGCCAAGCGGGGCTTCCGTATCGCACAGACGGTCTCGGCGGCGGGCATGGCCCTGGGCCACGGCCTCCAGGACGCCCAGAAGACCATGGGTGTGGTCGTGATGGCACTGGTGATCTCCGGCCATGAGACGTTCGGCGACCCGATCCCGGTCTGGGTGAAGATCGTCTCCGCCCTGATGCTCTCCCTCGGCACCTACGCCGGCGGCTGGCGCATCATGCGCACGCTCGGCCGCAAGATCATCGAGCTGGACCCGCCGCAGGGCTTCGCGGCCGAGGCCACCGGTGCCTCGATCATGTTCGGCACGGCGTACCTCTTCAAGGCCCCGATCTCCACGACCCACGTCATCACCTCGGCGATCATGGGTGTGGGCGCCACCAAGCGCGTCAACGCCGTCCGCTGGGGCGTGGCCAAGAACATCGTCCTGGGCTGGTTCATCACGATGCCGGCCGCCGCGCTGGTCGCCGCGCTGGCCTTCGGAGTGCTCGACCTGGCGGTGCTGTAGCCGGCCGGCCTGTCACCGCTCTCCGGCCGGGTCCGCCGGCACCGAGAACAGCGGGCGGAAGTAGGAGGGGTCCGCCTTCTCCTCCACCATGCGCCCCTCGGCCTCCACCCACGCATGGGCGCCGAACGGCCGGCGGGCCCGTACTCCCACCGTCCACGTGGGCCAGGTGCCCCGTGCCCGGCACAGCAGAACGGTCGCCAGGGAGCGGGGCAGGCACCCCTCGTCCCCGGCGCAGCGGAGGCTGACGGTCACCACGGCCTCCCGGGCGGCGCGGGCCTCGGCGTACGTGGCGGCGCGGGCGCCCCGGCGCAGGCGGGTCAGTACGGCGCGGGTCCGGGCCGGGGGCTTGGCGGCCAGGCGCCGGGCGACGGCCACGGCGAGCAGGGCCAGCAGGCGGTGGCCCGGTGACAGGCGGACCTTCGTCCGGTGGGGGACGACCGAGCTCACGCGGGCTGCACCACCTTCGCCTGCCGGAGAGCGGCCAGCAGTTCTTCCACGTCCGCGCGGGCGCGTGGCTCGTCGACGTCGTACGTGGCCATCAGCCGCCCGGCGGCCTCCTGCACGGTGCTGCCGTCGAGCAGGGCGCGGAAGGCGAGGGAGGCGGTGGCGTTGAGCTGCCAGTAGCGGCCGTCCCTGCCGTCCAGGAGGACCGTTCCGTAGTCGGTGTCCACCGTTGAGACGTCGGGGTGCAGTCTCCAGGTCATGGTTGTCTCCTGCTCGGGCCTGTGGCGGGCTTCACGGGTGGGGGGCGGGCGCCGGCCGGGCGGCCGTGGCCCGGGCCCACAGTTCACAGCTGAGCGCGGACTGCATGGCCCCTTGGTGGAGGCTGTCGGTGTAGGGCAGGTCCAGCAGCTCGCGCAGCGGTCCGGGATCGATCAGGCCCAGGGCGGCCAGGCGGGAACCGTCCCACAGTTCCGCCAGTTCGCGCCGGTGCGTCTCGAAGCCCTCGGCGACGAGGGTGGTGCCGTCGCCCTTGGTCCGCCGGGTCAGCACTCCTGCCGGCATGACGTCCGCCATCGCCGCCTTGATGACGGGCTTGAACTCCCAGGGCGTGACGCGCTGTTCCGGCCGGACGGCCAGGCACGCCTGGATGACCCGGTCGTCGAGGAAGGGGGAGGTATGGCTGAAGTCCTGGGTCTCGGTCAGCTGGTGGCACTGGCGGACGAGCCGTCCGGCGTCCTGGATGGCGAGGAGGTCGTTGTGCCGGCCCCGCGTCGGCGCGAGCGGCTCGGCCGTCGCGGCGGTTTCCCGCAGGGTGCGGATGACCAGGTCCCTGGCGTCCGGGGTGAGCCATGCCGGCAGGCTCGGGAAGTGGCCCCAGTCGGACAGCGGGCTCGGGGCACGGCGGATGCGGCCGTGGGCCCGGTCGGTGAACCAGCGGCGGTAGGAGCGGCTGTCCAGCAGCCCCCGGGCCTCGGCCCCCCAGCTGCTGCGGCGCAGCTGGATCAGCACCCGCAGGCGTTGGGCGGCCAGCAGCGGGCGCCGGCGCACCAGGTCGTGGTGATAGGCCGGGTGACCGCACAGGAGCTGGTCGCCGCCGAGCCCGTCGAGGTGCAGCCGTGAGCCGTGCGCGCGGGCCCGCTCGCGTACGGCGCGCAGCCGGGGCGCGCTCAGCAGGGCGGTGGACGGCTCGTCGGGAACGCCGTCGAGCGCCATGAGGCCGCCGAAGAACTGCGGCAGTTCGCGGCTGGAGTAGACGATCCGGTTGAGGTCCGGCAGGCCGGCTGCGGCCTGCCCGGCCCACTCGGCGTCGTCGTCGGCCTGGTCGTCGTTCTCCATGGTGAGCGTGGTGAGCGAGGGCCGGTGCCGGGCGGCCAGCAGGGCGATGCTGGTGGAGTCCATGCCGCCGGAGAGGTCCGCGCTGAGGGACTGGGTGCCGTGGGCGCGCACCCGCACGGCGTCGTCCAGTGCCTGGCGCAGCAGCTGACCGCCCTCGGTCAGTGAACGCACCGGTTCGGGGGCCTGCCACCAGCGTGTGACCAGGGGCCCCCGGCCGTGCGGAGGCAGTGCCAGGTACCAGCCCGCGGGCACTGCGGAGACCTCGCGCCAGGGCGGCAGGTCGCCCAGGGGGTGGGGCAGCGCGTCCAGGGTGCGCAGGGCGAGCAGGGCCGGGTCGGGCGGGGCGTCCAGCACGGTCGCCAGGACGTCCGCGCGGTCGGCGGCGACGGTCAGTGCGCCGAGCTCACCGTGGAAGATCCGGCGCAGTCCGGAGGCGGTGCCCTGGAGGCGCAGGCGGCCCCGCACGGAGGCGACGAGATGGTAGCTGCCGGCCCAGGCCAGACCCAGTCGGTCGAGGTCGGTCACCTCGTCGATGCGGGCGGCCGCCGCGGCGAGTTCGTCCTGCGTCGCCGAGCAGTGGCCGATCACGGCGAGCCGGGTGTCGCCCCGTTCGGCTGTCAGGACCCGGTCTTCGGCCAGCCGGCCGGCCACGAAGGGCCGGCCGGACCGGTGCCTGAGCCAGATGCGCACACCGTCCGTCGGGAGCCGTCCGATGGCGGCGTTCGCGCCCTGCCCGTCCGGCAGCGCGACGAAGTACTGCCAACCAGCGTCGGCCATGTTCATGTCCTTACGGGGTGAGCCGCATCAGCGTCGGCCTAGCTGAGCCTGTTGTAGAAGTGGAAAAGGTTCTCGTAGCCGGTCAGGCCGAAGTAGCCGGTGTCCTCCTGGAAGGAGCCGCACTCGACCATCTTGGGGGCCTCGTAGGCCTGGAGCTTGTCGGTCTCCTGGAATTCGTCGCCCTGCATCACAGTTCACCTCCCCGTTGACTGGTATGACGGCTCAGAGCGGGACGCGTTTGCGGCGCGGAAGGTTGCGCGGGAACCGAGATGGCTCCCAACCGCCCAGCAATCGAGGGGACTTGCGTCTCCATCGCCGCCCTGGACCTGAACGACAGCGAATCACGCGGCTCTCCGCGATTCAAGATCCACAATCGACCGCCCTGCTATGGATATGCCGGAATGCCCTCTCCCACTTTTGCCCCATTGGCATCTCAGTTCACACGGATTGCGCTGTCAGGGACCTGGCGGCAGTGGGCCGGCGCGCGGCAAACGCGTGGGGCCCGCCCCCGGGAGCCAGGGGCGGGCCCTTTTGCGTCCTCGCGGTGGCACCGCCATGCAGCACCGCGAGGGGTCGTGCCGGCCTAGCCGAAGCGGCCGGAGATGTAGTCCTCCGTGGCCTGGACCGACGGGTTGGAGAAGATGCGCTCGGTGTCGTCGATCTCGATCAGACGGCCCGGCTGGCCCACCGCCGCCAGGTTGAAGAACGCCGTACGGTCCGAGACGCGCGCCGCCTGCTGCATGTTGTGCGTCACGATGACGATCGTGAAGCGCTCCTTCAGCTCGCCGATCAGGTCCTCGATGGCGAGGGTCGAGATCGGGTCCAGGGCGGAGCAGGGCTCGTCCATCAGCAGCACCTTCGGCTCCACCGCGATCGCGCGGGCGATGCACAGGCGCTGCTGCTGGCCGCCCGAGAGGCCGGAGCCCGGCTTGTTCAGGCGGTCCTTGACCTCGTTCCAGAGGTTCGCGCCCTTGAGGGACTTCTCGACGATGTCGTTCAGTTCCGACTTCCGGTACTTGCCGTTCAGGCGCAGGCCCGCCGCCACGTTGTCGAAGATCGACATCGTGGGGAAGGGGTTGGGGCGCTGGAAGACCATGCCGACCTCGCGGCGCACGGACACCGGGTCGATGCCGGCGCCGTACAGGTCCTCGTCGTCCAGCAGCACCTTGCCCTCGACGCGGCCACCGGGGGTGACCTCGTGCATCCGGTTCAGCGTGCGCAGGAACGTCGACTTGCCGCAGCCGGAGGGGCCGATGAACGCCGTCACCGAACGCGGCTCGACGGTCATCGAGATGTCCTCGATCGCCTTGTGGGAGCCGTAGTAGGCGGTCAGTCCGCTTACGTCGATTCGCTTGGCCATGTCGTCTACTTCACTTCCAGAAATTCAAGCTCGGTCGCTGTGTGGCCCCGCCCGGCGGAGCCGGAGATAGTCGCCTCAGCGACCGGTCTTGGGGGCCTTCCAGCGGGCGATGCCGCGGGCCACCAGGTTGAGGATCATCACGAAGGCGATCAGCGTGAGGGACGCCGCCCACGCGCGGTCGTACGCCGCGTTGGCGCCCGCGCTCTGCGCGTACTGCTGGTAGATGTACAGCGGCAGCGACGCCTGCGCGCCCTCGAACGGGTTGTTGTTGATGAACGGGTTGCCGAACACCAGCAGCAGGACCGGGGCGGTCTCGCCGGCGATGCGGGCGATGGCCAGCATGACGCCGGTGGTGATGCCGCCGATGGAGGTGGGCAGGACCACCTTCAGGATGGTCCGCCACTTCGGCACACCGAGTGCCAGTGAGGCCTCGCGCAGCTCGTTCGGGACGAGCTTGAGCATCTCCTCGGTGGAGCGCACGACGACCGGCATCATCAGGATGGCCAGCGCCAGCGAACCGGCGAAACCGAACGGCTGCATCTGGAAGATGAGCATCAGCGACAGGATGAACAGGCCGGCGACGATCGACGGGATGCCCGTCATGACGTCCACGAAGAACGTGACGGCCTTGGCGAGCTTGCCCCGCCCGTACTCCACCAGGTAGATCGCGGTGAGGATGCCGATCGGCGCACCGATGACGGTGGCGAGGCCGACCTGCTCCAGGCTGCCGATGATGGCGTGGTAGATACCGCCGCCGGGCTCGGAGTCGGCGACGACGCCCATGGAGTGGGTGAGGAAGTAGACGTCGAGGACCTTCACACCGCGCGAGACGGTCACCCAGATCAGGGAGACCAGCGGGACGACGGCGAGCAGGAAGGCCACCCAGACGAAGGAGGTGGCGACCCGGTCCTTGGCCTGCCGGCGGCCCTCCACCCTGGAGGCGATGGCATAGGTGCCGACGACGAAGAGGACCGCGGCGATCAGACCCCACTGGATCTTGCTGCTGAGGCCGCCGATCAGGCCGATGGCCGCGGCGACGACGACCGAGCCGGCGGCGATGGCCCACGGGGACCACTTCGGGAGGCTGGCGCCGCGCAGCGTGCTGGGGCGCTTGTCGGTGACGGCTGCGGTGGTCATGCGTTGGCCCCCGAGTACTCCTTGCGGCGGGCGATGATCGCGCGGGCCGCGCCGTTGACCAGCAGGGTGATGACGAACAGGACGAGACCGGAGGCGATCAGCGCGTCGCGGCCCTGCTCGGTGGCCTCACCGAACTTGCTGGCGATGTTCTGGGCGAAGGTGCCGCCGCCCGGGTTCAGCAGGCTGAGGTGGATGACGTAGTCCGGGGAGAGCACGGTGGCGACGGCCATCGTCTCGCCGAGGGCGCGGCCGAGGCCGAGCATGGACGCGGAGATCACACCGGAGCGGCCGAAGGGCAGCACGGCCATGCGGACGACCTCCCAGCGGGTGGCGCCGAGGGCCAGCGCGGCCTCCTCGTGCATCCGCGGGACCTGCCGGAACACCTCACGGCTGACGTTGGTGATGATCGGCAGGATCATGATCGCCAGCAGGATGCCGACGGTGAGCATGGCGCGGGGGGCGCCGTCGTCCCAGGAGAAGAGCCCGGTCCAGCCGAAGTAGTCGTTCAGCCAGCCGTACAGGCCCGTCATGTGCGGGACGAGGATCAGGGCGCCCCAGAGGCCGTAGACGATGGACGGCACGGCGGCGAGCAGGTCGATCACATAGGCGATGGGACCGCGCAGCCGGCGGGGGGCGTAGTGGGTGAGGAACAGCGCGATCGCGACGGCGACGGGGACCGCGATCACCATGG
This sequence comes from Streptomyces sp. NPDC001851, assembly GCF_040297165.1. Classification (NCBI taxonomy): domain Bacteria; kingdom Bacillati; phylum Actinomycetota; class Actinomycetes; order Kitasatosporales; family Streptomycetaceae; genus Streptomyces; species Streptomyces sp. NPDC001851. The sequence goes on from NZ_JBEOYR010000002.1 coordinate 386,470, forward strand.
CGATGATCGAGGAGACGACCGTGCCGTAGGCCAGCACCGCGATGCCGAAGCTCGGCGGGGTGAGGTTGGTGTTCCACTCGAAGGTGGTCAGGAAGTTCCCGTGGTCCTTGCTGATCGCGAGGGAGGCACGGTAGGTGAGGAAGACCGCGATCGCGGCCATGATCACCAGCAGCAGGATGCCGGAGCCGCGGGACAGGCCGAGGAAGACGCGGTCGCCGGGGCGGGACGCGCCGCGGGCGTTGCGCTTCTGCTCGGTCGCCGTGGGCTGGGGCGTGGGGGGAGGTGCGTCGGTTGTCTTGGTCGATATGTCCATCGGGATCTCCGGTCTGCGGAGCCGGGCGCCCTCACGGGCGGCGGCTCATGGCGGCGGTGCACCGGACGGTGCGGCCCGGGCCCTGTCGGGCACGGGCCGCACTCTCGGATCAGGTCAGCTCAGGCCCTCGATGGTGGTGCGGACCTTGGCGATGATCTCGTCGGGGATCGGGGCGTAGTCGATGCTCGACAGCGCCTTCTGGCCGTCCTCGCTGGCGATGTAGCGCAGGAAGGCCTTGGTGGCCGGCAGGGTGTCGGCCTTGTTGCCCTTGTCGCAGACGATCTCGTACGTCACCAGGGTGATCGGGTAGGCGCCCTCGGCCTTGGTGGCGTAGTCCAGCTTCAGCGACAGGTCCTTGCCGGTGCCGACGACCTTGGCGGCCGCGATGTCGGCGGTGGCGCTCTCCACGGACGGCTTGACCGGGGCCTTGGCGCCGGTGGCGATGGAGACGGTGCTCATGTCCTTGGCGTAGGACAGCTCGAAGTAGCCGATCGCGCCGGAGTTCTGCTTGACGCCCTGAGCCACACCGGCGGAGCCGGAGGCCGCCTGGCCGCCCTGCGCCTGCCAGGCCTTGCCGCCGGAGTACTTCCAGTTGGCCGGGGTGGTGGCGATCAGGTACTTGGTGAAGTTGTCCGTCGTACCGGAGTCCTCGGAACGGTGGAAGGCCTGGATCTTCAGGTCGGGCAGCTTCGCCGACGGGTTCAGCTTCTTGATCGCCGGGTCGTTCCAGTTCTTGATCTTGCTGTCGAAGATCTTGGCGATCGTCGGGGCGTCCAGGACCAGGTTGTCGACACCCGGGACGTTGTAGCCGAGGGCGATCGGGCCGCCGACCATCGGCAGGTCGATGCCCTGGCCGCCGGAGCAGACCTTCTTGGAGGCGGTGACGTCTTCCGGCTTCAGCGCGGAGTCCGAACCGGCGAACGCGAGCTGGCCCTGGTTGAAGGAGGTGACACCGGCACCGGAGCCGCCGCCCTTGTAGTTGATCTGCACGCCACAGGCCTGCGAGAACGCCTTGACCCACGCGTCGATCGCGTTCTTCTGCGCGGAGGAGCCGTCGGCCAGCAGCTGGCCCTTGGCGCCGTCGCACTTGACCGAGGAAGCGTTGGCGGAGCCGGACGGGTTGCCCGAGCCCTTGCCGCCGCCGTTGTCGTCGGAGCCGCACGCCGTCAGGGCCAGGGCGCCGGTCACGGCGATCGCACCGAGCGAAAGGGCGCGCAGCCGGTTCTTGCGCTGAAGCTTCACTTTCGGGAGTTCCTTCCAGGAGCCGCCGCTGTCGGCGGCGTGCGAGGTGGTGAGGTGCCCGAGCGCATAAAGGACCGTGCTCGGCACCGTGCACGGCCGAAATTAGGCAGAACAGGTGAAGCCGCCGATGGCCGGAAGTGAACGAGGGGTGAACCCCTGCCGTCGGCCCGGTGAGGTCACGGAATGCTCACGGGGAGAACACATGAAGGTTCCGGCGGCCGGGTTGCGCGCACATGTATGCGACGTTCGTTTCCCTGTGCGCGAACTGTTACGAACCAATGTGCTCATGGGGTCGTCTCACCCCAGGAAGGGCCAAGGGGGCCCGCGGAGAGGCGACAGACGACGATGCACATGGAACGCCGTACGTTCATCGCGGGCGGCACGGCCGCGCTGGCCGCGACCGCGCTGACCGGCTGCGGCACGGGCTCGGGCAGGTCCACCACGGCGGCCACGGGCTCATCGTCGCTCACGTCCCTCAAGACCACCAGCGCACAGGCCGCCGCGAACTGGGCGGGCCTCGCCCGTGACCTGGACGGGCCCCTGATCCGGCCCGGCGACGCGACGTGGAAGACGGCCCACCAGCTGTACAACACCCGCTTCGACGGTCTGAAACCGGCCGCGGTGGCCTACGCGGCGCACACCGACGACATCCGTACGACCCTGGCGTACGCCCACGCGCACAACATACGGGTGTCGATACGCAACGGCGGCCACTCCTACGCGGGCTACTCCTCCGGCGACAACCGCCTCATCCTCGACGTGTCCCGGCTGAACCGCATACGCGTCAGCGGCGGGCAGGCGGTGGTCGGCGCCGGCTCCAAGCTGATCGACGTCTACCGGGCGCTGGCCGCGAAGGGCGTGACCATACCCGCCGGCTCCTGCCCCACCGTCGGCGTCTCCGGCCTCGTCCTCGGCGGCGGCCACGGCGTCGCCTCCCGCGCCTACGGCCTGACCTGCGACAGCCTCACCCAGGCGACGCTGATCACCGCCGACGGCACCCAGGTGACCGCTGACGCGAAGAACCACTCCGACCTGTTCTGGGCGCTGCGCGGCGCGGGCAACGGCAACTTCGGCGTCGTCACCGAGCTGCACTTCAGGACCCACCCGGCGCCGCAGGCGGTCACCGCGTACCTGACGTGGCCCTGGGCGAAGGCCGCGGCCGTGCTGAAGGCCTGGCAGGAGTGGGGCCCGAGCCAGCCCGACGAGATCTGGTCCTCCCTGCACCTGGCCGCCACGCCGGGCGGCACCCCGACCATCTCCGTGGCCTGCTTCTCCCTCGGCACCTACGGCGAACTGCAGAACGCCGTGGACCGCCTGGCCCACGCGGCCGGTGCGAACGCCACCTCCGTCAGCCTGCGCCGCCGGGGCTACGAGGAGGCGATGGAGATCTACGCCGGCTGCTCCTCCTTCTCCACCGACGCCCAGTGCCATCTGCCCGGCTCCACCCCGGGCCGCTCCCCGCAGGGGAAGCTCGGCCGGGAGACGTACGCGGCCCGCTCCGACTTCTTCGACCGCTCCCTGTCCGCGGCGGGCATCCAGACGGTGCTGCGGCAGATCAGCTCGGTGCGGGGCGGCGGGGGCAGCATCGCGTTCACGGCCCTCGGCGGCGCGGTCAACCGCGTCTCGCCCACGGCGACGGCGTTCGTCCACCGCCGCTCCCGGATGCTGGCGCAGTACATCGCGTCCTGGGGAGCCGGGGCCTCCGGCGGTTCGGCGCAGTCGTGGTTGACGTCGGCCCACCAGGCGATGGCTCCTTACGCCTCCGGGGCGGCGTACCAGAACTACACGGATGCGACGCTGCGGGACTGGAAGAAGGCGTACTACGGGGACGCGGTGAGCCGGCTGGGCAAGGTGAAGCAGCAGTACGACCCCGCCCGCTTCTTCTCGTACGCGCAGGGCCTGTAGGGGGGCACGCGGGGGACTCCGACTGCGGGCACGTGATGGCTGGTCGCGCAGTTCCCCGCGCCCCTCACGGGGCGCAGTGGCACCCCGACCGGCACCGGCTCAGGGCTACGCCGCCAGATCACGTTCCTCGGACTCGACCGGCTTACGGGCACCGGGAAGTACCGCGCCCTCACGTGCCCGGCTCACCGACCGCCCTCTCACGATCCACCCCGCCCGCGGCGACCGCTCCACCGCCCGCAGCAAGGGGGTGAGCAGCGCCATCGCCAACGGTGACAGCAGCAGTGCGACCGCCGTGCCGAGCGCGAACCCGCCGACGACGTCCGTCGGATAGTGCACCCCCATGTACACCCGGCAGAAGCCCTCCAGCAGCGCCAGCCCGATCCCGGCGATGCCGAACCGGCGGTTGGCGACGAACAGTCCCACGCCCAGCGCCATGGTGATGGTCGCGTGGTCGCTGACGAAGGAGAAGTCGGTCTTGCCGGAGACGAGGACGTCGAGCCCCTGGTGTTGCACGAAGGGCCGGGGTCTCTCCACGAACCCCCGGATGGGCACGTTCACCAGCACGGCGACACCGGCCGCGAGCGGCGCCCACACCAGCGCGGCGACGGAGGAGGCGGCATCCTCGCCGCCCCGGCGCCGCACGGACCACCAGCACCACAGCACCAGCAGGACCATGGCGAGCAGCAGGCCGTACTCACCGACGAACTCCATGACCCGGTCGAACCAGTGCGGGGCGTCCTTGGCCAGGCCGTTGATGTCGTAGAGCAGCTCGACGTCGGGGTTCGATCCGGATTCGGCGAGTACAGCCATGGTGCTGCGGCCCCTTCGTCGGCTACGGGACGCCTGACGTCCGCTCGGCTACGTCAACAGGAACGCACGACCCCCATCAATACGTTCCACTCTCCACGGAAAGATCACGCAGACGTTATCGAAGAGAGACTCATCATCGCAGCTCAGGGGGGTGGTTGACGCAGGGTGCACACCGTCTCAAACCGTCGTGGGGAGCGCTTTTGCGCCATCCGCGGTGACCCGGGTGGCGCCGAAGTAGTCCGGCAGGTCGATGGGATCGAACCGGATGACGGCCCCGGTGCGCGGCGCGTCGATCATGTATCCGCCGCCCACGTAGATACCCACGTGATGGATGGCCCGTGAGTCGCTGCGGTCGGTGGAGAAGAACACCAGGTCACCCGGGAGGAGCTGGTCGCGCGAGGGATGCGGGCCCGCGTTGTACTGGTCGTTGGCCACGCGCGGCAGGGTGATCCCGACCTTCGCGTACGCCGCCTGGGTGAGCCCCGAGCAGTCGAACCGCCCGCCCTGCGCGGCCGATCCCTCGCCGCCCCACAGATAGGGCGTCCCCAGCTTGCTCTGCGCGAAGGCGATCGCACCGGCGGCCTGCCGGGTGGGGTCGAGCCGGCTGACGGGCGCGGCGAAGCTCTGCTCCAGGCTGCGGATCCGCTTGACGTAGTTCTGCGTCTCGCTGATGGACGGGACCCCGCCGGCCCTTATGACGCGGTCGGCACCGGCGTTGTAGGCGGCGAGCATGTTGTCGGAGACGTTGCCCGGTACGCCCTTCACGTCCTTGGCGAGTTCGCAGTCGTACGAAGCGGCCGACGGGATCGCGTCGTTGGGGTCCCAGATGTCCCGCTTGCCGTCGCCGTTGCCGTCGATGCCGTGCGTGGCCCACGTGCCGGGGATGAACTGGGCGATGCCGCGCGCGTCGGCGGGGCTGACGACGGTCGGGTTCCAGCCGCTCTCCTGGTACAGCTGGGCGGCGAGCAGCGCCGGAGTGAGCGCCGGGCACAGGTTGCCCCACTGCTGCACGAGCGACTTGTAGGCGGCCGGTACGGCCCCCTTCGCGAGCCCCCGGCTGCCCGAGGTGGCCGAGTGGAGGAGGTTTCCGGCGACGACGTACACCCCGACGACGAGCAGCATGACGAAGCTCAGCCCGCCCCCCACGAGGGCACCACCGACGACCCACGCCTTACGCACCGTCAACCGCCCCTCGCCACCGGCAAGTCCACCCGCAGCAGTCTAAGAGCGGACCCGTCCCGGCACGAGAACCCGTGACCGGCGAGGAACGACCCGGCAGTGCCGCCCCCCTGACGCAATATCACACTGCGGCACGTGCCGCCGTGGCCGCCGTGGCGCTCAGGAGGCGCCGGCCGCGTCCTTGTACAGCTCCGCCGCCTCGCTCCGCAGCACCACGCTGTACGACACGTCGTCGGTCGTGCCGCCCTCGTCACGGCCGCCGAGCACCCCGACCACCTGCCCGTCGCCGTTGATCCAGGGGCTGCCGCTGGTGCCGACGGTGAAGGCGGGGCAGTTGATGCGCTGCTGGCTGCTGCCGTCCGGGACCGGCTTGTTGGTGCAGCTGATGGGCGTCTCGCGGGGGTCGGGGTAGCCGACGAGCGTCACGGCGGTGGCGCCGGTGGCGATGCCGGGCACGAACCGGTTGCCGCCCACCACGTCCTCGATGCGCCTGCCGTCCAGCTCGGCGACGGTGGCGAAGGCCAGGTCGCTGTCCTCGTCCTGGTTCTTGGCCCAGCCGTCGGGCAGGTACCGCCGGTCCACCTTCCACACCCCGTACGGCGCCTTCCCGTCCCGGTAGCCCGGTGCGAACACCAGTGCGTTGTCGGCGTTGCTGACGCAGTGTGCGGCGGTGACGATGAGGTCGCGCTGCGGGCTGTGCACGACCGAGGCCGTGCAGAAGTGGCCGCCGGCCAGGTGGTCGGCCCGGTCCGCGCCGAACAGCGCGCCGACCCGCAGCGTGTGCCGGTTGGCCACGGCGTCGACGGTGACCCCCAACGGGCCCGGTCCGTCATCCGCGGCCGCCACGGAGGCCGAGGTCAACGCGAGCATCACCACGGCGCCGAGCAGCGCGGGACGCGAGGTGAACGAGGAGCGGCGTGAGGAGCGCTTCATCGGCTCCCACTCTGGCGCAGGAAGGTGAGAATCGCGCTGCGACTTCGCTGAGATTTTCCTGTGAATCGCCCCGGCGCCGCCAGACCTCTCCGATGAACTCTTGCGTGTACCGGGACGTAGTACCTGTAGGCCCTCTTTATCCGGAAAGACAGCCCTTCGCTCAGAACATCATGATCAGAAGGCGATGAGTCGGATGGCAACCTCGACCTCCACGGCCCGTACCCGCACCCGTACGGCACTCGGCACCACAGCGGTCGCCTTCACCGCCGCCCTCGTTCTGGCCGCCTGCTCGGGCGGAGGCGGCAGCGGTCACGCGAGCCCGAGCGGCCCGGCGAAGGCCGGCCAGGGCACCCGGGTGACGGTCACCGAGACGGAGTACGCGCTGAAACTGTCCCGGTCGTCCTTCACCCCGGGCACCTACACCTTCGTCTCCGACAACCACGGCAAGATCACGCACGCCCTGTCGATCGACGGACCGGGCGTGGAGGACGCCAAGACCAGGAACATCGACAGCGGTCAGCAGGCCACTCTGACGGTGACCCTCAAGAAGGGCACCTACGACCTGTACTGCCCGGTCGACGGTCACAAGCAGCTCGGCATGGACAAGCACATCACGGTCGGCTGAGCGGCTTCAGCCCCCACGACACCCCGGTCAGCTCCTCCGACAGCGTCCACAGCCGGCGGGCCGCCCCGGGGTCGCAGGCCGCCGCGCTGCGGCCGACCAGGGTGGGGGCCCCGCGCATCTCACCGAGGCCGGCGGGGCCCACGTACGACGCTCCGGGAAGGTCCTGGCTCGCGGCGTAGAGCGTGGGCAGGGCACCGGCCTCGCCGCTCTGCGCGAACACCTTGTTGCCGACCGCCATGACGGCCCTGGCCAGCGGGTTCGCGGTGTGGCTCTGGAGATTGGTGGCCGCGTAGCCGGGGTGCGCGGCGAGGGCGCGTACGGGGGAGCCGGCCTCGGTGAGGCGGCGCTGGAGCTCCAGGGTGAAGAGGAGGTTCGCCAGCTTGGACTGGGCGTAGGCACGGGTCGGGGTGTAGCGGCCGCGCAGGTTGACGTCCTCGAAGTGGATCACTCCGTCGCCGAAGCGGTGGTAGGCGGAGGACACCGTCACCACCCGGTCCGTCACATGCGGCAGGAGCAGGTTGGTCAGCGCGAAGTGGCCGAGGTGGTTCGTGCCGAACTGCATCTCGAAGCCCTGCTTGGTGCGCCGCTCCGGCAGCATCATCACGCCCGCGTTGTTGATCAGCAGGTCCAGCGGGCGGTCCCAGGCGTCCGCGAACTCCCGCACCGAGTCCAGGTCGGCCAGGTCCAGCCGGCGCACCTCGGTGCTGCCGCCCGCCTTCGCCGCGGCGGCGCCGCCCCGCGCGAGGTCCCGTACGGCGAACACCACATGCGCGCCGGCCCGGGCCAGCGCCTGAGCGGTGGCGAGGCCGAGGCCGCTGTTGGCACCGGTGATCAGGGCCGTACGGCCGGTCTGGTCGGGCAGGCGGGTCGCGTTCCATGCATCGGTCATGCCCTTAAAGTAGGCACCGACAACAATGCTGTCAATGACAACATCAAGTTACGATGGTCCGCATGCCGCGCATGTGCCCGTCGCCGAAGAACCGCCCCTATCACCACGGAGACCTGCGCGCCGCCCTGCTCAAGAGCGCCGAGCGCACCCTGCGCGACAAGGGGGCCGGCGCACTCTCGCTGCGCGAGCTGGCCCGGGACGCCGGGGTGAGCCACGCCGCCCCCGGCCGGCACTTCAAGGACAAGCAGGCCCTGCTCGACGCCCTCGCGCTGGACGGGTACGAGCGTCTGAACCAGGCCCTGAGCGCCGCGGCCGACCGGCCGGAGCAGTCCTTCGAGGAGCGGATGACGGCCCTCGCGCGGGCCTACCTCGGCTTCGCCGTCGACAACCCGGAGCTGCTGGAGCTGATGTTCGCGCGCAAGCACGATCCCGACAGCTCCGCGCAGCTGGCCGCGGCCGTCGATGCCTCCCTCGGCTCCTTCACCCGGATGGTCGCGGACGCCCAGCGGCGCGGCGAGATGGTCGAGGGCGACCCCGAACGGATCACCCTGGTCGCCGCCGCGAGCCTGCACGGCCTCGCCGCCCTCATCGCCAGCTGCGCGCTCGACGCCGAGGAGACGATGAGCGGCCTGGGCGCGCACGTCCACCTGCTGCTGCACGGCCTCATGCCCCGCTGAACCCGGCCGCCGCCTGTGAGGGCCCTGTGCTCCCGGTCAAGCGGCGCCCAGCACAGCGCCAGCACAGCGCCATTGATCAGTAAGCCCCCGGCCTCCTTGAGTAACGCAGAAGTCAGGATTCCGAAAGCCCCTTGTTGTCGCGTACTCAACAAGCGAGTGTCGTGAGCGGGCCGCCGCCCCCACCGGTCACCCACTGGTGGACCCCCACACCCGCAGGCCTCTGCCCACCACTTCCAGGAGGCTGTACCTTGCGTACGTCCACCCCCGACCACCCCCGCATACGCGGCAGATGGAGCCGCATCGGCTCGGCCGCCGCGGCCACCGCCGCACTCCTCGCCGCCGGACTCGGCACCGCCGCCCACGCGAACGCGGACACCGCCGCCGCGCCCCACAAGGTGAGCGCCAGGACCATCGCCGCCCAGGTCGCCCAGGCCCATGTGCGCTACGAGAAGGCGTGCGCGGCGACCCCGAAGAAGGGCTACGCGGCCTGCGACGCCCTGCGTGTCACGGGCGGCACCACCGCCTTCATGGAGAAGCAGGCCGCCCTGAAGGGCATCGCGCCGAAGACCGTCTCGCCGAAGGCCGCCTCCGACTCCCCGACCGGCTACGGCCCGAGCGACATCCAGTCGGCCTACGGCCTGGCCGACGCCGCCTCCTCGAACGGCTCCGGCGAGACCGTCGCCATCGTCGACGCCTACGACGACCCGAACGCGGAGTCCGACCTCGCGGCGTACCGGTCGTACTACGGCCTGCCGGACTGCACCACCGACAACGGCTGCTTCAGCAAGGTCGGCCAGACCGGCTCGACGACCTCCCTCCCCTCCGCCGACAGCGGCTGGGCCGGTGAGATCTCCCTCGACCTCGACATGGTCAGCGCCACCTGCCCGAACTGCAACATCCTGCTGGTCGAGGCGAAGTCGGCGAGCGACGCCAACCTGGGCACCGCGGTGAACGAGGCGGTCAAGCTGGGCGCCAAGTTCGTCTCCAACAGCTACGGCGGCGCGGAGTCCTCCTCCGACACCACGTACGACTCCTCGTACTACAAGCACCCGGGCGTCGCCATCACCGCCAGCGCGGGCGACGAGGCCTACGGCGCCGAGTACCCGGCCGCCTCGAAGTACGTGACCGCCGTCGGCGGCACCGCCCTCAAGACCTCCTCCAGCAGCCGCGGCTGGACCGAGTCCGTCTGGCACACCTCCAGCACCGAGGGCACCGGCTCCGGCTGCTCCGCCTACGACGCCAAGCCCAGCTGGCAGACCGACTCCGGCTGCGCCAAGCGCATGATCGCCGACGTGTCCGCCGTGGCCGACCCCGCCACCGGCGTCTCGGTCTACGACACCTACGGCTCCGACGGCACCGGCTGGAACACCTACGGCGGCACCAGCGCCTCCGCGCCGATCATCGCCTCGGTCTACGCCCTGGCCGGCACGCCGGGCAGCAGCGACTACCCGGCCCAGTACCCGTACCGGGCGGCCGGCACCTCCGCCCTCAACGACGTCACCAGCGGCAGCAACGGCACCTGCTCCACCTCGTACTTCTGCACCGCCCGGTCCGGCTACGACGGCCCGACCGGCTGGGGCACCCCCGAGGGCACGGACGCCTTCGGCGCGAGCTGAGCACCACCTGAACCACCCCGTCGGGTCACGGGGAGCCGCCAGGTGAGGGGGACGTGGGGTTCCCTCGGCGGCGCGGGAGGGAACACGGGCCGCGGCATCCAGCCGCGGCCCGTGTTCCTGTTCCGGGCACCTGCCCCACGCGGCCTCCCTACTCCGGGCACGCCCCCTGCTCGTCGTCGCGTTCCGGCGCCGGGTCCAGCAGGACGTCGATGCCCGCCCGCAGATACCGCTCCACCGTGGCGTCCGGCGCCGAGGCCAGGGCGGGGGGACGGATCTCCGTGCGCAGCAGGCTGGTGCCGAGCATCCAGGCCGCCAGGAGTTCCGCGCGCAGGTCGGCGTCGGGGCCGCCGAGGCGGGCGGCCAGGCGCCTGGAGAACACCTCCGTGAACTCCGCGCGCAACCGCCCCACCGCCTCGTCCCGGCCGGAGGACCGCAGCACGGACAGCACCGGGTGCGGGAAGTCGCCTTCCGCCGGCGCGCCCAGCAGCAGCGCGCAGAACCAGTCGGGGATCGTCTCGACCGGCTCCTCCAGCAGCGGTTCGAATATCTTGCCGGTCCCCGCCACGTCGTTGAACAACGCTTCCTTCGAGCCGAAGTAGCGGTAGACGAGGGCGGCGTCCACACCCACGTCGCCCGCGATGTCGCGCACGCTGGTGCCCTCGTAGCCGTACTTGCCGAAGCGGAGGACCGCGGCGCCCCTGAGCGCGGTACGCGTGGCCGAGGCCGAGCGTCTGCGGGCCGGGCGGCGGGCCGCTGCCTCCGGCGCCTTGCCGTCCTGCGTTTCCCTCACGTCACCGTACCTCCGTCGTCTTCGGCCCTTCAGCCCTCCGCCCATATTCGAGTCTGCGGCGGCTGTCTCAAAGTCACCGACCGATGTCATCAATCGTTGACTTCCGTTCGCGCCCCGTGCCATACCTGTGCCAGGTCAACGATTGATGACTCAACCGCCCGCACAGCCGGCTGTGCCGAGGCCGCGCGGGCACCCCACCGACCGGAAAGGGTGATCCCCTGTGCCTGCTCGACGCGTCGCCGTGATCGGAACCGGGTACGTCGGCCTGACCACCGGTGCCTGCCTGGCCTCCCTCGGCCACTCCGTGGTGTGCGCGGACGCCGACCCGCACAAGGTCGAGCGGCTGCGCGAGGCCCGGGTGGACATCCTGGAACCCGGCCTGCCCGAGACCGTCCGGGACGCCCTGGAGGCGGACCGGCTCGACTTCACCGGTGACACCGCGGCCGCCGTCGCCGAGGCCGAGGTGGTGTTCCTGTGCCTGCCCACGCCCATGGGCGCGGGCGGCGCGGCCGATCTCGCCGCCGTGGAGGCCGTCGCCGGGCAGATCCGCGAGGTGCTGCCGCCCGGCTGTGTCGTCGTCAACAAGTCCACCGTGCCGGTCGGCACCGGCGAGCGCGTCGCCGCGCTCCTCGGCCGGACGGACGTGACCGTGGTGAGCAACCCCGAGTTCCTGCGCGAGGGCCGCGCCGTCCATGACTTCCTGCACCCCGACCGCATCGTGATCGGCGCCGCCGACCGGCAGGCCGCCCGGCTCGTGGCCGACCTGTACGCCGGCCTGGACGCCCCGCTGGTGCTGACCGATCCCGCCAGCGCCGAACTGACCAAGTACGCGGCGAACTTCTTCCTCGCGATGAAGCTGTCCTTCGCCAACAACCTCGCCACCGTCTGCGAGCACTTCGGCGCCGACATCGCCGATGTCACCGAGGGCCTCGGACGCGATCCGCGCATCGGCTCCGCGTTCCTGCGGCCCGGGCCCGGCTGGGGCGGCTCCTGCCTGCCCAAGGACACCCACGCCCTGCTGACCGCGTGCGACCGGGCCGGGGTCGACTTCCCGCTGCTGCGCGCCACCATCGAGACCAACGTCACCCACCAGCGGCGACTCGTCCAGCAGGTCGCCACCGCGTGCGGGCGCGGCGAGGACGGCTCGCTGCACGGCGTACGACTCGCCCTGTACGGCCTGACCTTCAAGGCCGGCACCTCCGACCTGCGCGACTCGCCCGCGCTCGCCGTCGCCCGGCTGCTGCGCGAGAAGGGTGCCGAACTGACCGCGTACGACCCGGCGTTGCGCGAGCAGCGGCCCGACCTGAGCGATCTGGTCGACCTCATGGACGACCCGGTGCGGGCGGCGGAGGGGGCCGCGGCCTGTGTGGTCCTCACCGAGTGGCCCCAGCTGCGCGACCTGGACTGGGCGGCGATCGCCGCGCGCATGGCCGGCCGGGAGGTCCACGACTTCCGCAACCTGCTGGACGCGGACCGGCTCGCGCGGGCCGGACTGGTCTGGCAGGGCATCGGACGCGCGGCGGCGCCGACCCGGGCGGCATGAGCGGCGTACCCCGCGGCCCCTCCTCCCCCGCCACCGAAGAGTCCGAGAGAACCGAAGAGTCCCAGAACCGACGAGCCCCAGAACCGACGAGCCCCAGAACCGAAGCGTCCCGAGAGAAAGGCTCACCCCATGCGCGTTCTGTGCACCACGCTCGGCAGTCCCTCCCACGGCCGGGCCCAACTGCCCCTGCTGCGCGCCCTGGCCGCGGCCGGGCACCAGGTGCTGGTGGTCACCAGCGAGGCCCTCGCCCCCGTCTTCCGTGACGACGACGTCCGGGTGGACGCCGCCTTACCCGAATTCGACCCGATGGCCCGGATGGCACCGTACCTCGCCGAACTCCAGGACACCGCCGACCCGGAGGAGCGGATGGCGGCGATGAACCGGCTGGTGCTGCGGGCCCTGGCCGGGCCGGGCGTCAAGCCGCACCTGGACATCCTGCTCCCCCGCGCCCGGGACTTCCGCCCCGATCTGATCCTGCGCGACGGCATGGACATGGCCGCCGTGCTCACTGCCGAGCTGCTGGACGTACCGCAGCTGCCGACCCCCTCCGGGTTCAGCAACAGGCTGGACCCCGCCGAGGTGCTGGAGCAGCTCAACCAGCGGCGCCGGGAGGCGGGGCTGCCCGAGTCGGACGACCCGCTGTCCGTCGTACCGCACGGCCGCGTCGACTACGTGCCGCCCGCCTTCTCCTTCGCCCGGCACCTGCCCCGGGCCCTGGCCTACCGGCAGACGGTGGACGTCGAGCGCGGCGCGGTGCTGCCCGAGTGGGCCGCCGGACTGCGCACGGACCGGCCACTGGTGTACGCCGCGATCGGCACCGCCCTGCCGGTGCTGCGCGAACGCGCGGCGGGCCGGTCGGCGCCGCCGCCCATCGAGATGCCGGACCCGGCCGAGAGCCTGCGCGCGATCGCGGGCGCGGCGACGGAGCTGGACGACTGCACGGTGGTCGTGTCGACGTCCGGGATCCCGCTGGACACCGAAGGGCTGCCCGGGCACATCCACGTCACCGACCGGGTGCCGCAGCCGCTGCTGCTGGAGTCGGTCGACCTGTTCCTCACCCACGGCGGCTTCAACAGCATCCGCGAGGCGATGCGCACCGGTACGCCGCTGGCCGTCCTGCCGCACTTCGGGGACCAGCACGCCAACGCGGACCGTGTGGAGGAGCTGGGCCTGGGCCGCCACCTCACCGACCGGAGCGCGGCCGGCATCGCCGACGTGTGCCGCAAGCTCCTCGCCGACCCGGCGCCCCGGGCACGGGCCCGGTCGGCCCAGCTGGCGATGCTCGCCCTGCCGGGGATCGAGCACGCGGTCGCCGACCTGGAGGAGCTCGCCGGCTGACCGGCCGGACGCCGGGCCGGGGACCGGCCGGGACACCTGCCCGCCCCCGGCCCACCCGGCCCCGCCCGCTCCCCACCCCCGAGGCTCCGCCAAGGACGGCACATGACGTTCTCCGACACCCAGCACCAGGGCGCGGCAGGGGATGCGCCCGCACGGCTCAGCCACCGGCAGATCACCACCGTCATGTCCGGGCTGGTACTCGGCATGTTCCTGGGGGCGCTGGACCAGACGGTGGTCTCCTCCGCGCTGCGCACCATCGCCGACGACCTGCACGGGCTGACGGCCCAGGCGTGGGTGACCACCGCGTACCTCATCACCGCCACCATCGCGACGCCGCTGTACGGCAAGCTCTCCGACATCCACGGCCGCCGGCCCGTCTACCTCGCCGCGATCGCCCTGTTCACGGCCGGCTCACTGCTGTGCGGATGCGCCGGGTCGATCTACCAGCTCGCGGCGTTCCGCGCCGTGCAGGGACTCGGCGGCGGCGGGCTGATGTCGCTGGCGATGACGATCGTCGCCGACCTCACCACCCCGCGCGAAAGGGGCCGCTACCAGGGCTGGTTCATGGCCGTTTTCGGCGGCGCCAGCATCGTCGGCCCGCTGGTGGGCGGCGCCTTCGCCGACCGGGCCACCCTGCTCGGCATCGCCGGCTGGCGCTGGATCTTCCTGGTCAACGTCCCGCTCGCCGCCGCGGCCGCCGTGACGATCGTCCGGGTACTGCGCTTCCCGCACCGGCGGGTCCGGCACCGGCTCGACCACCCCGGAGCACTCGCCCTGGCCCTGGCGCTGGTACCGCTGCTGACCGTCGCCGAGCAGGGCCGCACCTGGGGCTGGGGCTCGCCCCTCGCCCTGCTGATGTACGCGATCGGCGGACTCGGCCTCGCCTCGTTCGTCATCGCGGAGCGCCGGATGGGCGACGCCGCCCTGCTGCCGCCGCGCCTGTTCCGCATCCGCGCCTTCCGCCTCGGCGTCGGACTGCACTTCGTCGTGGGCGTCGGCATGTTCGGCGCGATGACGACACTGCCGCTCTACCTCCAGCTCGTACGCGGCATGAGCCCCATGGCGGCCGGTCTGGCCACCCTGCCCACGGTCGCGGCCAATCTCACGGTGACGCTGCTGGTGGGCCGGCTGATCGCCCGGACCGGCCGGTTCAAGGCGCATCTCGTCGCCGGTCTCGGCTCGTTCACCGCCGCGATGCTCGTCTTCGCCACGCTGCGCGTGCACAGCCCGCTGTGGCACGCGTCGCTCGGCATGGCCCTGATGGGCGCGGGGCTCGGCGCGTCGATGCAGACGCTCACCACACTCGCGCAGTGCGAGGTGCCCCGCGCGGACATGGGCGCGGCGACGGCGTCGGTCAACTTCTTCCGCTCCAACGGCGGCACGGTCGGCACCACGGCGTTCCTGTCGATCCTGTTCACCACGGCGGCCGGCCGTATCACCGGCCGACTGGCCGAAGCCCGCCACGACCCGGCCTACCGCCACCTCCTGGCCCGGCCCGACACCGCCCACGCCCTGTCAGGCGTGCTGCGCCCCGGCGGAGGTGTCACCCTGGAGGACTCCGCCTTCCTGCGCACCCTCGACCCCCGCGCGGCACTCCCCTTCCTGGAGGGGTACGTCGCCTCGATGCGCCTCGTCTTCCTCACCGGCGCCGCCGTGTCCCTGGTGGCCTTCCTGATCACGGCCTGGCGGGTACCGGACCTCACGCTCTCCGACGAGTAGCCGAGAGACCAACGACGGAACCACACGACAGGTTCCGGTCGCACCTCGTTGCCCGGCGTGACCTGCCGTGATACACAGAGTGACCGTACGGCCTATTCGTACGAAACCCGCCAGCCAATGACGTCAAGTCGACATACGTTGGCGACGTTGTCGGCGACAATGAGGCCTGACCTCTGCACACCGCAGGGGGCCAAGCGGAACTACCCACCAGGGGCGGTGACTTACATGCTCTTTGCGGCCGACAAGGGAGACATCAACACCATCATCGGCGGTATCGCTCCGGACTGGGGCCCGTTCGGCAGCCTGGGCAACGAGGCCAAGGTGATGATCGAGGTGGTGATGGCCGTGGCCATCCTGCTCTGCCTCGGCATCGCGGTCTGGGGCGCGGCGAAGCAACGCATCGGCGCCACGGCCCTGCGCGACACCTTCAGCGCGGAACAGGGCAAGGGCCTCATCATCGCCGGCCTGACCGGGGTCTTCATCATCGGCTCCCTCGGCACCCTGTTCACCATCGTGTACGGCATGGCGGTCTGACCCCTCCCTGATGTCGAGTCACCACACCGCGCCCGCGCGGGAACCAGCACGGCTACCGTCGTATCTCTACGAGGTGGAGAGGGCGTACGCGGCATGAACCCCGGAGACGAGCAGGCCTACCCCGACTACGGCGACACGGGCCACACCCGCACCCGCCTCCCCGACACCGACCCCTACGGCGGCGCCCCCCGCCGCGCCCCCCGCCGCTCCTCCTCCCGAAGCCTGGCCACGGTGGTCGGCGTGGTGATCCTCCTCATCGCCGCAATCGCTTTCGCCAACAGAGACGACAACTCGTCCGCCGACGGCTCGACCGCAAGGACCGACAAGCCGACGACCGCCCCCACGGCGGCCAGCGGAACACAGCCCGTGGACACGAAGTCCGCCGGTGTACCGACGGGATACGCCCACACGGAGCAGGGCGCACAGTCGGCGGCCACGAACTACGCCGTGGCGCTTGGCTCGACCGGCATGTTCAAGAAGGGCAGCCGCAACACCCTCCTGCAGATTCTTTACACCCGCGAGGCGGCGGCCCGGCTTGAGGGCCCGATGGACCAGGCGTACTCCACCGACTTCCTCGCCAAGATGGGCCTCGACGCAGCGGGCAACCCGCCCAAGGGCAACACGTTCGTCTCCCGGGTGGTCCCGGTCGGCACAACGGTGCAGCAATACACGGACAACGACGCCAAGGTCGCGGTCTGGTACCTGGGGCTCATCGGCATGGCCGGCACCACCTCGACCGACCCGGTCACCTCGTCATGGAAAACATGGACGTTCGACCTACAGTGGTCCGACGGCGACTGGAAGATCGTCTCGGACACTCAGAAGGACGGCCCCGCACCGGTCCCCGGCGATGACAAGGCCGCTACCTCCGACGAGATCAGCAAAGCCATCGAAGAGTACGGAGGGTTCACGTATGCCCGGTAGCCCGCAACGTGCGTTCAAGCTCGCCGGAGTCGTGACAGCCGTACAGACCAGCGTCGTGTTGCTGGCCACGCGCGCCTTCGCCGCGCCCTCGCCCACTCCTTACGGCAGCCCGTCCCCCTCACCGACGAAGAGCAAGTACAACTGCGGCGTCATCTCCGGCGAGGCCAAGAAATACTGCGAACGCGGCAACATCACCAGCGGATCCGGCGGTGGGAACGTCCCGGACACCTCCACCCTCGACCCCTTGTCCTCGCTGGCCAAGGGCTGTGCCGAGGCCGCCGCCTGGACGGTGGACAAGCTCAGCAAAGCCGTGAAGGAGACCGCCAACGTCGACTTCACCAACCCCAAGTTCCTGCAGCAGTACGCCATCGTCTTCGCCGCCTCCACGATCCTGACCCTCCTGCTGTGGCTGCTCGCCGTAGCCAAGCGAGCCGTGCGCGGCGTGCCGCTCACCACCGCCATCTCCGAGGCCATCGGCTTCCTGTGGCTCACGGTGCTCGCCTCCGCCTTCACCCCGCTGATCCTGTACACCGTCGTGTCCGCGACCGACGGCGTGACGGACGTCCTCGCCAAGGCCACCGGCGACCAGGCCGACACGTTCTTCGGCACCTTCTCCGGCGCCCTCAGCAAGGGCACGAACATCGGCGGCGGCCCGATCATGCTGATCGTCGTCTCCCTCGTAAGCATCCTCGCCGCCGGCGTCCTGTGGCTGGAGCTGGTCATCAGGGCCGCCCTCCTCTACGTCGGCGCCCTCCTCGGCACCGTCGTCTACGCAGGACTCGTCGACAAGAACCTATGGGGGCACGTACGACGCTGGGCGGGCATCATGATCGCCGTCATCCTCGTCAAGCCCGTCATCGTCATCGTCCTCGGCCTCGCCGGCGCACTCTCCTCCGGCAACGGCCCCGACGCCTTCTCCGCCGTGGTCTCCGGCCTCGCCATCATCCTGCTCGCCATCTTCGCCAGCGCGATGATCTACCGCTTCGTCCCCGGCTTCGGCGACGAGATCGCGAACGGCCGCAACAACCGCATCATGCAGGGCGCCGAGAGCAAGGCCGCCGCCGTCATCAGCTCCCCCGCCACCCTCGTCGCCCAGGGCATCAAGACCCACAGCACCCGCGCCGGCAACAACGGAGCGGCACCGGGCGGCTCCAGCGCCCCCCGCCCCGCCAACCCCGCCACCGGCGGAGTCGCCGCCCACAGCAGCCGTACCCCCACCGGGGGCGGCGGAGCCGTCCCCTCCGCCACGCCCGCGCCCCGCGCGCCCAGCCCGGTCAACACCCCGCACGCAGGCAACACCCGCAACAACCGCACGGGAGGTGAAGGGCGTTGACGACCGAGTCCCACCTGTCCCATCCGGTCACGCCCCGCCGTACATATCTGATCGGCCGCGCCCGGCCGAACGCGATCATCGGCCGGAACCGCGAGTCCGGCGAGATCGTGCTGATCATCGCGGGCGCGTTCCTCGGCATGGTGTGCGGCCTCGTCGTCCCGGTCCTGTCCCTGCGGATCGTGCTGCTGATGGGCTTCCCGCTGCTCGCGCTCGCCGCGGTCTACGTGCCGTACAAGCGCCGCACCTTCTACCGGTGGTTCGAGATCAACCGCAGTTTCAAACGGACCGTCAAGGGCGGCCAGGCCGTCTACCGCTCGGCCGCCATGGAAGCCGGCACCCGCCTCGACGGACGCGAGGTCGAAGTCGGCCCGCCCCCCGGCATCGGGCGGATCACCTGGCTCGCCGCGCCCTTCGGACCCGACGAGATCGCCGTACTGCTGCACGCCGACCGCAAGACCGTCACCGCCGCCATCGAGATCGAGGGCCCCGGCGTCGGCCTGCGCGACTCCGAGGACCAGGAGGCCCTGGTCGACCGCTTCGGCACGCTGCTCAAGCACGTCGCCAACGGAGACGGGTTCGTGACCCGGCTGCAGATGCTCGCCCGCACCCTGCCCGCCGACCCCGACGCGCACGCCAAGGACGTCGCCCTGCGCGGCGACGACCGCTCCCTGGAATGGCTCCAGCGGTCGTACGACCAACTGCAGTCCATGGTCTCCACCAGCAGCGAGCAGCACCGCGCCTACCTCGTCGCCTGCATGCACTACAACCGCGAGCTGGCCGCCGAGGCCCAGGCCATGGCCCGCGCCGTCCGCACCCAGGGCGGCAAGGTCGACCGGGACGCCGGCCTCGCCGTCGTCATGGCCCGCGAACTCACCGACATCTGCTCGCGGCTCCAGGAGGCCGACATCCGGGTACGGCAGCCGCTGGGACAGGGGCGGCTGGCCTCCCTGATCCACTCCATGTACGACCCCGACCACCCCATCGACCACATCCAGGCCATGACCCAACGCAACGCCTGGCCGGCCGAGCTCGACGCCATGGAGCCCACCTACCTCCAGGCCAAGACCCGGGAGTCGACGACCCGCGCCCCCTGGTGCCACGCCACCGCCTGGGTGAAGGAATGGCCCATGACCCCGGTCGGCGTCAACTTCCTCGCCCCGCTCCTCGTCCACACCCCGGACGTCATCCGAACGGTCGCCGTGACGATGGATCTCGAACCCACCGAGGTAGCCATCGAACGCATGCTGACCGAGAAGACCAACGACGAGGCCGAGGCCTCCCGCGCCGCCAAGATGAACCGCACCGTCGACCCACGGGACATCGCCGCCCACAACCGGCTCGACCAGAGAGGCGAAGACCTCGCCAGCGGTGCCGCCGGCGTCAACCTCGTCGGCTACATCACCGTCTCGGCCCGCTCTCCGGAGGCCCTCAACCGCGACAAGCGGACCATAAGGGCCTCCGCGGGAAAGTCGTACCTGAAACTGGAGTGGTGCGACCGCGAGCACCACCGCGCCTTCGTGAACACACTTCCCTTCGCCACCGGCATCCGCAGGTAGGGGCTGATTCTCCGATGCGGGATCCGCTGTCCGTCCTCACCGACGCCTTCACCTCCTTCCTCTTCGGGAAGGTCGAGACCACCCGGCTGCCGGTACGCACCTCCACCGGCCAGGCCCAGGCGGTCTACCTGCCCACGGCCGCGCCCGGCCTCGGCGACTCCGGCGTCATCATCGGCCGCGAGGTCTACTCCGGAAAGGGCTACATCTACGACCCCTTCCAGCTGTACGGCCAGCAGCTCCCGGCCCCGCACTGGCTCGTCCTCGGCGAGTCCGGCAACGGCAAGTCGGCCCTGGAGAAGACGTACGTCCTGCGCCAGCTGCGCTTCAAGGACCGCCAGGTCGTCGTCCTGGACGCCCAGGGCGAGGACGGGGTCGGCGAATGGAACCTCATCGCCGAGGAGCTGGGGATAACTCCCATCCGGCTGGACCCCACGGCGGCGTTGGACCACGGCATCCGGCTCAACCCCCTCGACCCGGCGATCACCACCACCGGACAGCTCGCGCTGCTCCGGACGATCATCGAGGTCGCGATGGGCCACGGCCTCGACGAACGCTCCGGCTTCGCCCTCAAGGTCGCCCACTCCTACGTCAACGAGACGATCGTCCACCGCCAGCCGGTCCTCTCCGACATCGTCGAGCAGCTACGGCACCCCGAACCCGAGTCGGCCGAGGCGATGAACGTCGCCATAGACGACGTACGGGCGTGGGGTCTGGACGTCGCCCTGGTCCTGGACCGCCTGGTCGACGGTGACCTGCGCGGCATGTTCGACGGCCCGACCACGGTCGGCATCGACCTGGACGCCCCGCTGATCGTCTTCGACCTCTCCCACATCGACCGCAACTCCATCGCCATGCCGATCCTCATGGCGATCGTCGGCGTGTGGCTGGAGCACACCTGGATCCGCCCCGACCGGAAGAAGCGCATCTTCCTGGTCGAGGAGGCCTGGCACATCATCAACAGCCCGTTCGTCGCCCAGCTGTTCCAGCGCCTGCTGAAGTTCGGCCGCCGGCTCGGCCTGTCCTTCGTCGCGGTCGTCCACCACCTGTCCGACGTGGTCGACGGGGCCGCGGCCAAGGAGGCGGCGGCGATCCTGAAGATGGCGTCGACCAGGACGATCTACGCCCAGAAGGCGGACGAGGCACGGGCCACCGGCCGCGTCCTGGGTTTGCCGAGGTGGGCGGTGGAAATCATCCCCACACTGACGCCCGGCATCGCCGTATGGGACGTCAA
The DNA here is from genome assembly GCF_040297165.1 of Streptomyces sp. NPDC001851. Taxonomy (NCBI): domain Bacteria; kingdom Bacillati; phylum Actinomycetota; class Actinomycetes; order Kitasatosporales; family Streptomycetaceae; genus Streptomyces; species Streptomyces sp. NPDC001851. The sequence goes on from NZ_JBEOYR010000002.1 coordinate 407,627, forward strand.
CGGCAACGTCCAGGTGGTCAAACACCTGGTCACGGAGACGGAACGCCCGCTGGTCTTCACCGACCGCGCGATGACCGAGTCCGCCAGCGAACACGCGGCCGACGAAGCCCTGCGCGCCGCCGAGCTGGAGGCCGAACAGCGGGCGGCGGCCTTCGTGGAACAACACCTGGAACAACAGCTGGGCGACTCCGAATCCACGGTGGCGTAGCGGGACGGGCAACGGTGGCGCACGGGCAGAAGCAGGGGAGGAACGAGTGAGACCGGACGCTCGCGACCGCCGCGCGGACCGCCGGGACGGCCAGGGAGGCATCCCCGACGGCCTGCTGATCGGCATCCTCGCCTTCCTCCTCGGCATGACCGTGCTGGTGTGGACGGCCACGGGCCTGGCCGCCCTCTTCGCCCGGGGCGCCTGGCCCGAGGGCGTCACCTTCACCCGCACCCCCCTGGCCATGCGCCACCTCATCGGCGCACCCCACGACATCACCGGCGCCTGGCCGGACACCCCCGCCGCCCGGCTGTCCGGCTGGGGACTGTTCTGGGGCCTGTTCATCGGCCAGCTGATGGTCCTGTTCGTCCTCACCATGTTCGTGATGGGAGCCGTGGCCCGCTGGCGGGCGGGGAGAGCCAGGCGGCGCGCCGAGAAGCGGGTGCCACAGGAGGCCGCGGCAGCAGCGGCGCCGGCCCCCCAGGCCACCACACCCGCACCGGCCATGGCCCCGGTGCCCGCACCGGCACCAGCACCCGTGCCGGCACCGCCCGCGACACCCGCAGCAGCCGTGAACCCACCCGCGCCCCTGCCCGAGGTACCCGCGCCCCGCAGCGAGCCCCGGCTCCCGGGCTCGGAGCTCCCCGCGGCCGACGGTGAACGGACGGGTGGGTGGGAGAAAATCCTCACCGCCCCCAGGGACAGCCGCCGGGCGACCGCGGCCCGGGCCATCCAGGACGCACCGGGCCCCACCCTCGTCGTCACCTCGAACCCCGCCCTCTGGTCGGAGACAAAGGACGCCCGAGCCAAACTGGGCCCCACGCTCCTCTACGACCCCGCCCACCTCTGCAACACCCCCGCCCGCCTGCACTGGTCCCCCACCTCCGGCTGCGAGGACAAGCAGACCGCGCTGAACCGAGCGGTAGCGCTCCTCGCCCCCGTACGGCCCACGGCCAAGATCGACCAGGCGGTGGCCGACACGGCCACGACCCTCCTCCGCAGCTACCTCCACGCCGCGGCCCTGGAGAACCGCACCATCCGCCACGTCCACCGATGGTCCCAGGGCACCCAGCTCCAGGAGGCCGTACGCACCCTCCGCACCCACTCCAAGGCCGCCCCCGGGGCCGCGGGCGAGCTCGAAGCGGCGCTCACCGCCCACCCCGAGCGCCGCGACATCGCCCAGGAGCTGACCGGCCGCGCCCTGTCCGCGCTGTCCACGGTCAACATCCGCGAGGCCTGCACCCCCAACCGAACTGATGCGCTCGCCTTGGATTCCTTCGTCTACGAAGGGGGCACGCTTTATGTAGTAGGGGAATCCATCGAGGACCCCAGGACCCGCCCCGGCGCCATGCCCCTCCTGACGGCCCTCGTCTCCAGCGTGGTCGAGCGCGGCCGGCGCATGGCCGAACGGTCATCCTCCGGTCGGCTCGACCCACCACTCACCCTGGTGCTGGACGACATCGCGGCCGTGGCCCCGCTCCCCCAACTCCCCGATCTGCTCTCCACCGGCCAGGACCAGGGCCTGCCGACCCTCGCCCTGCTCCGCTCCCGCGAACAGGCACGCTCCCGCTGGCCGCACCAGGAACTCCCGGTCTAGGCCGGGCCGGTGCACTCCCGGCCTCCCATATTGTGGACGCCATGACAACCCTGCCAGAACGGCCCCACACCGCCCTGCTCGTCATCGACATACAGAACGGCGTGATGGCCCCGAGCTCCCCGAACCGTGACGCGGTCATCGCCAACGTCAGCACCCTGATCGACAGGGCTCGTGCGGCCGGCGCGCCGGTGGTCTGGATCCAGCACGAGGACGAGGACCTGGTGCACGGCACCGAGCCCTGGGAGTACGTACCGGAGCTGAAGCGACTCGGCACCGAGCCCCTCGTCGCCAAGAGCTTCCGTGACTCCTTCGAGGACACCGACCTGGAGTCGGTGCTGGCCGAGCGCGGGGTGGGCCGACTGCTCGTCACGGGCGCACAGACCGACTTCTGCGTCCGCTCGACCCTGCACGGCGCCCTGGTCCGCGGCTACGACGCGACGCTGGTGGCCGATGCCCACACGACGGAGGACCTCACCGCGTACGGCGCACCCGCTCCGGAGCAGGTGATCGCGCATACGAACCTGTACTGGAGCGGCCAGCACGCACCCGGCCGCCGAGGCGGAACGGTGAACACGGCGGACGTCACCTTCTGAGAATGCAGGTTCTGAAAATGCAGAAAGGCCCACGCCATACGGCGTGGGCCTTTCCCAAGAATTGTTCGGCGGCGTCCTACTCTCCCACAGGGTCCCCCCTGCAGTACCATCGGCGCTGTGAGGCTTAGCTTCCGGGTTCGGAATGTAACCGGGCGTTTCCCTCACGCTATGACCACCGAAACACTATGAAACTGACAACCGAACCACGCCGTGGCAACGTGGGGCTGTTCGTGGTTTCAGAACCAACACAGTGGACGCGAGCAACTGAGGACAAGCCCTCGGCCTATTAGTACCGGTCACCTCCACCAGTTACCTGGCTTCCAGATCCGGCCTATCAAC